>DUGT01000131.1:76520-79017 GCA_013331275.1 Methanosarcina sp.
AATAGCAACTCGAATAGCAACTCTAACAGCAACTCGAATAGTAACTCGAACTTAAAAACGGGTTCAGAATCTTTGACAGATAATAAAGAGCATGGAATTTCCTTAGAGGATTCCGAAGCCGATGCCGTTGAAAGTTCAGTACCTGAACCGAACATGGTAGCTTCGAAAAGTTCAAGCGAAAGTTCTGAGGCTAAAGAGGCAGCAGATTCTTCCAAAAGTTCACTTAAATCAGAAAGTGCTCCAGGTTTCCTTATTGTCTATGCGGTTACAGGCATACTTCTGCTTGTTTTCGGATCAAATTTCGGGAGGGGATCTAGAAGGAATCCCTGAAGGCCTTTTTCGAAAAAAGTCTACATAACTAATGGTAAAATTTCAAGGTGACACGATGACGATCAAGGACAAATATTTAAGAATTTTATTATGCCTTGTTATTCTGGTACTTGGCATGTTCCTTGTTCCGGCCGCATCTGCCAGCAGTTCTTCTACTATTCCTTCTCTCCCCAATGCGTTTGAAGGAAATCTGAAAGGAGATGCTGCACATGCGGGTCCCGGACTCGTAATCTCTGCATACATAGATTCAAAGCTTGTTGGCTCTAACACTATTCAAGAGATTGGAGAGTACAAGATAGCAGTTAACAGTACCGAGAAGGATAACGGAAAAGCTATAACCTTCAAGCTGGGAGGTATTGAATCCGAACCTGTTTCCGTGGTCTATAAGCACGGAGATGTGCCAGTTAAACTTGACCTGACATTCAATGGAGACTTTATACCTCCTGAAGTACAAAGTTTATCTGCATCCCCAATATACATCCTGAATGATGGAAAGGATTTCTCAACTGTCACGGCAAAGGTTGTAGATGACTCTGGAATCAAATCAGTGACTCTCGACCTCACACCCATAGAACACGGCGTGGTTCCATTGAATTTAGGAACTGGAGATCAGTATACCTATAATATAGTCAGTACTATACCGGGTGAGTTCAAGTTCGAATTCAGGGCTTCGAACCCTTCGGGAAACAGTGTTGTAGATAAGGATAGAATTTCTATAACTATACTAAAAGAAAATCAACTCGCAACAACGTTTGGAGGTTCTGACGGGGTCTTCTCTCCTGAAGAAATTGCGGCTCTTGTACACAATAACAATGTATCCAGCGGAATCAAATATGCAGTTCTGGGTGCATATTTCGCTGATGGGTGGGATCGGATATGAAATGGCCTGAGTTAAAATTTGTTGTTGTACTGCTCCTGGTCTTTACTTTACTTACTTTCCCGGCTTCTGCATGCAGTGCAGAAAGGACTTTCTCTTCTATTTCAGTTAGTCCAAATCAGGAGTTCAAGGTAACAGTCAATGTAGCTGACTACGGTGCTGCCGGACAGGTACTTGAAAAGCTTCCTGCTGGCTTTACACTTGTTAGTTCTACTCTACCTGAAAGAGCTGTAACTTTAAATGGTAGCGAAGAAGTTTCTTTCCTGCTCATGACTGAAAAGAGCTTCAGCTACACCCTGAAAGCTCCGGCAACAACCGGTACGTACAAAATTGTAGGACTTGTAAGAGATATCAATAAGACTGAATCTACTATCCTTCCTGCAGACTGTTCCATCACTGTCAGTAATAGTGTCTCCCACGAAGATGACGACGACGACGATTCAGGTGGAGGCGGCGGAGGAGGCGGAGGCGGCGGAGGAGGCCTTTCAGCCGAGCCTCAGAGCAATGTCGCGGCCAAAGAACTGTCCCAGAAATCCGTCAAAGCTGGGGGGCACGTAAGGTTCGAGTTCCCACAGGGTGCGACCTGCATAAGGTATGTGGAGTTTGATGCCAAAAAGAATATGGGAAAGATCACTACTATTGTCGAAATGCTGAAAGAACAGTCAAAGCTGGTTTCGGGCCTGCCGGAAGGTACGATTTATAAGAACGTGAACATCTGGGTAGGTTCCGGAGGAATTGCAAATTCAAATAATATCGCAAACGCAGTTGTAGGCTCCAGAGTTGAAAAGAACTGGCTTAAGAATTGCGGAGCTGATAATACGTCTGTAGCTCTCTGGAACTATAATAACAAAGCCTGGAGCAAACTTGAAACCAAAGTGGTTGGTGGTGACGACACCTATGTCTTCTTTGAGTCCAAGACTCCGGGTTTCGGATCCTTCACAATTGTAGTACCCGGCAAAAGTACGGAACTGAAACCTTCAAAAGAAACAGACACCACTACTCCAACTACAGAGAAAACTGTATCGAACCCTGCAACTGATGAAGAAAAACCTTCTGGCAAGAGCTCTATCCCGGGTTTTGAATCTGCAGTAGCAATAGGAGTCATTGGTGCTGTGTATCAGATTCTGAGAAGAAGATAAAAAATACTCAATTAAAATAAGTTTTAACTTTAAGCAGCCTTCAAAGCTGCTTATCTTTTTTAATTTTGTTTTCGAGCAGTCTCCTATTTCTTCACGTGCCTCAACCGTTGATCCACAATCGTTGTGCTGCAACCGTTGCGCCGGTTGATCA
>DUGT01000131.1:79195-87781 GCA_013331275.1 Methanosarcina sp.
AAAAGGCTTGTGATCACGCCTATAAGGCTCGGGAATAAGATTTCAAATTCAAATGGTTCCGGGTTTTCGCTCAAGCCTTTTTTGAAAAGGCTTGCGGTCAAGCAGTTTTTTAAAAAGGCTTGTGATCACGCTAACTGGGTGATCCGAAACGAAATTTTGGTAAATTTGCCTTCCTGAGTGAGTTAAAAATCAATTTATCTAGCTTATAAATTGGCCCTCTTGAGCGAACGAAGTGAGCGAAAAGGGCACCGTCCTCCCGAGACGGGACTCGGGTGACGGAACTCGGGCGACGGAACTCGGGTGACGGAATTCGGAAAATACATCAGCCGGGATTCGAACCCGGGTTCGAGCGTTGGCAACGCCCGGTGATGACCGCTACACTACTGATGTTTGAAGTTTACAGGATACCCTACCGTTTTATACTATATATTTTCTAACTAATTAAGTTGATCCCTGCGAGATCTTCGGGGTATATGTTTTATATCACCTATATTCTTAAATGATAAACTTTAAATTCATAGGATATCCTCTCGAGTGCATAGATTTACTCACTCTAGTTTCTGTTTTAAAAGTATTACTTGATACTATGTTTTTATTGATTTACTTATAGTCGTTGATGAAGAAAGCATATAAATTAATCTACGCTCTTTATTCTCTAAAACCAGGCAGGAAAATTTTTAAACATTGACTTTTATTATATTTATGGTGTTTGGCAGTTGGTCGACCAGGAAAAAATTCACAATCAATGTCTAAGCAATGACCCCAAAGAGCGTATGCACGCACTAGAGAAATTAAAGAATTTCTTCTCTTTCATGCCGGATAAGCAACAGGCATGGAATGACTTGCATAGACTGACCAGTGATGAAGACAGTTATGTAAGGGATAGTGCTGTCAAAGCTCTTGATTTTGCATTTACTCAAGTGCCGGATAAGCAACAGGCATGGAACGATTTAATTAGACTGACTAATGACGAAAAAGATAAACAACAGGCATGGAATGACCTACTTAAACTTATCAATAATAAGGATCATGATGTCAGGTCTAGTGCTGTCAGAACTCTTGATTCTGCATTTTCTGACATACCAGATAAGCAACAAGCATGGAACGATTTACTTAGACTGATCAATAATAAGGATCATGATGTCAGGTCTAGTGCTTCCAGAGCTCTTGATTTTGCATTTATTCAAGTGCCGGATAAGCAACAGGCTTGGAATGACTTATTTAGACTAACTAATGATGAAGACTGGCTAGTGAGGTCTAGTGCTGCCGAAGCTCTTGGTTCTACGTTTTCTCAAGTACCGGATAAACAACAGGCATGGAGTGACATGCATAGACTGATCAACGATGAAAACATTTTCGTGAGGATAAGTGCTACCTTAGCTCTTGAATCTGCGTTTTCTCAGGTGACGGATAAACAACAGGCGTTGAATAATGTACTTAGACTGACCAATAATAAAGACCATGAAGTTAGGTCCAGTGTTGCATATGCTCTTGGTTCTGCATTTTCCTATTTTTCAGATAAGCAACAGGTACGGAATGATTTACTTAAACTGACCAATGATCAAAACAGTTCTGTAAGATCCTACTCAAATCATTCTCTTGGAAGAATTTCAGTATTCATGGCTTCCAAGGCTGAGACAGAGGAAAGTTACAAAAAAGAATTAGAAAAGGCAATAAAATATTTCGAGACCGCAGCAAAGGAAGCATCTTGTGATAATCCTGCTCAGTTTTGCCTTCCTTTTTATCGCTCATTCTATTCAATAATTTTCAAAAGGCAGGACGCTAAAGAAGAAGTGAACAAATATCTGGAAGAAGCTAAAGCCGTAATTGAAAACTCCAAGGGCAAAAAACAACTTTTTGAAACTGTTCAATACCTTGCAGAAGCATTAAAAGAAGTGCAGAATATAGGAAATCTAGATTTGTCTGGAATGAAAGATGAGCTTAGTTTCTACAGAAAATACTGTGATTACGCTGCAGAACTAATGAGCTGCACTGACGAAAAAGCACCATTTGCGACAGAAATTCTGAGAAAAGCTGCCAGTTCCAGTACATAGATTCTCAAATAAACACATAATAAGAAAATAATTACAGCTTATGACGTAAATTATTATTAAAGTCATATGGAATTCTGTGACACGAAAAATGCAGCCATTCGTAGAGTGACTGTATCCGGATTTACAGCCACGGAAATCCCGGGAATTATTGAAATCACAAAGCATGGAAATCACAGGAATTGTTGAAATCACGGAAAGCATGGAAATCACGGGAGAACCACGCCTTTACTACTTATTTCCGTATTTTCCATGCTTTCCGCGATTTTCAAAAGTTTGTTTCTCACATAATTTAGAATCGATGCAGTAATTGGCGTTTCAGTAGTTGGAGTTTGCTGTTGAAATGTCATTACTTGGTTACAAAAACCACAAGATAGGCACAGACAAATGAAGATGGATTCTCCACGTGCATATGTGTTTATCTGCAGTTTCAGTTAAAACGTAAGAGTTTTTACAGCCCATAATACTATAAGTTTTTATGTCATGAATACAGGTTAAATAGGCAATATGAGCAACAATCTAAAACAGAAATCATTGATTCCTAATAAATATTTAATTTTGATTGCAGGCATTGTTTGGATGTTTGCTGGAACAATGGTAATAGAGACTGGACTACCATATTTTATAAGTCAAGGGAGATATATTTTTAGTGTTTTTTTAGCTGCTTCGGTATTTTCGGTATTTTATTTTTTCATTTTCTCTAAATTAGTTGAGAAGCACACGACTCGAATAAGTAAAGATAATAGAAAGAAAATGTTTGTTACGGAATTTTTTGATAGAAAATCATACCTGATTATGGTAGTAATGATATTAGGTGGAATTACTATTCGGAAATTTGGTCTTTTGCCAGCTTTTGACATAGGGTTCTTTTATGTTGGGATTGGGTTGGCATTGTTCTCTTGTGGTATGAAGTTCGTATATAAATTTAAGACTTCGTCTTTGTGATTGAACAACCTTGAAGAATTATCTACATAGCCTATTTTAGTCTGTTGAAATCAATTTTGAAATTCCTGTTGTTTAACAACTTTACTAATTTCTATCTCTAATTATTTCTATATCTTATTAGTATTCTAGACTCTTGTACAGGTAGTTTCTTTCCAAAACTCTCATTCTACTTCGTCTTTACCATCTATTAAAAAATTAATCAATGAACTGTAAAACCCACAAGAATATTTTGATATTATTCATAGGGATCTGACAGAAATCGAGGACTATATTCCTGGAACTACTGGAATGGTAAATCAGTGACGTTCTTTCTAAACTGAATATATATTTAATTATAGTGACCCAGAAGTTTGAGACTGCATTCAGATAATACCAAACATTGCCTCTACAAAATAGAAGCGGATATTCCAGAATTTGCAGCTAATAGAAAACAAGAGTTGAACACTCTTTGTTTGAATCTTAAGAAGAAATAATAACAATAAAAATGAAAATCTATTTCCTATTTTTTTTGTTTTTATAAAACTAAATGAATTCAAAATCTTCTATCTGCAATACAAAAATCCTTTAGTTATCGAATATACAAAGTTTTATATTATCAAGCCAGTATAAACTGGCATCCTTTATTCTCTGACAATATGTATTATTTGACTTTCAAACCGATACTTTTGATTTTATTACTGAATTTTTTGAGTGATGGATTTTGAGTGAGCTTGAGAAACTGATAAATCTTGCAAAAAACGCAGCCGAAAAAATCCGGAAATACAGATTTGTGCGCGTAGTCTCACATAATGATGCTGATGGGCTGACTTCAGCCGGGATAATGGCACAGGCCCTGTTGCGAGCAGATATTTGTTTTCAGCTTTCGATAACTGGAAGGCTGGATGAGGCTGTTATTGAAGACGTTAACAGGAGCATCTCCAGGAATGAACTCGTTATCTTTTGCGACATGGGCAGTGGGCAGCCTGAGCTTATTGGTAAGGTGGCAGCTGATGTTATCGTGCTTGATCACCACCAGCCTGTGGGACAATCTCCGGCAAAAGCTGTTGTCAATGCCCATCTGGTTGGAATCGACGGGGCAACTGATCTCTCGGCTTCTGGCACCTGCTACCTGGTAGCGAGAGAACTGGCAGCTGATAACGTTGACCTTGCAGGACTGGCTCTTGCAGGTGCAATCGGAGATAAGCAACTCTTTCACACGGCCAATGCTTTCATTCTGGAAGAAGCCTTAAAAACAGGGGTCGTATCTATTAGGAAGGGACTCAAAGTAGGAGATGGAGACCTTATAGACGTACTTGCATACAGTACTGAACCCTTTTTGGATATAACCGGTTACCCTGAAAAAGTTACGGAATTTTTGAACCAGCTCAGGCTTTCAGGAAAGATTGAAAATCTGTCTGAGGGGGAAGTTTCAAGATTGACCAATGCTGTAGCTCTGAAACTTGTCAGGCAAGCAAGCCCTGAAGCTATTGAAGCCGTTATAGGAGAAGTTTTGCTGCTTAATCGGGAGCTTGTAAGAAACGTTTACGATTTTATTTCTATTCTTAATACATGCGGAAAGCAGAAAATCTACGGACTGGCTATTTCTCTTTGTCTGAAAGACCAGGAGATTGTCAATGAAGCCCTTTCTTTTAAAAGTGAATATGAGAAGAAACTTACACTGAATGTCAGGGAAAATGTAGAAAAAATTCGCAAAGGAGAAAATCTATGGTATGTTATTACTGCTGATGCCCTTTCTACCGGAAACCTTGCAAGCACTGTAGTCCGTTACCTTCATCCCGAGCTTCCCTTCGTTTGCATAAATGAATCCGAAGGAATCTTGAAAGTCTCGGCAAGAGGTACCCGTGAGCTTGTCTCAAAGGGCCTTGACCTTGCTTTTTCCCTGAGGGAAGCTGCAAGTTCAGTTGGTGGAAGAGGAGGCGGACATAATGTAGCTTCCGGGGCTACAATTCCTCTTGGGAGCGCAGAGGAGTTCCTGAGCATTGCAGACCGAATCATAGGTGACCAGCTCCAGAAGACCGAAACGAAAAACCAAAAAAGATAAAGATAATAAGTTGAAAAAGCGATGGGAACATTTATGAAAATTACAGGTACGATTGAATTTCCAGACCCCAAATCAAGAAAATCAGCTGCGAAAATTTTACAAGCTCTTTCTCCGGATAACCTTAGAAGCATGGAAAGTGAAATCCGTAATGATAAAGTTGCTGTTCGGTTTCATTCTGAGAAAATTGGTTCTCTCCTGGCAACAGTTGACGACTTTCTCATGAATGTTAAAATTGGAGAAGGAATCGAAGAAGCTATGGATAAAGAAGATAAAGCACGAGAAAGCTGATTTTTTCCTTATTTCTTTTTCTCTTTCCTTTGTTTTTCTTTATTTTCTTTCCTTTGTTTTTCTTTATCTTCTTTCCTTTACTTTTTTTGTTCTCTATCCTTTTTTACGTATCTTTTTCCTTTTACTTACTTCTTTATTATCGTGTCTTTTCCTTTCTCTGTTCCTTTCTCTGTTCCTTCTCTCTTTTTTCCGCTTTACCTTTTTACTTTACTTTTTTTTAAATTATATTTTTATAGGAGCCATCAATCTCTTGAACCTTCTCGCCAGAGCTGTATCAGTTTTTTAAACCTCTCACCCGTGAGTTCTGCTCCGGTTTCAGGTATCTGTAGACCATTGCGGTAGATATGAATAGCTTCCTGAAGCTCTTCAGTGCTTATATTTTCCCCTTCCTGGGAAGCCGAGCCATCCCAGGGATTCCATGTGCGTACTGTCCAGTTCCAGCTGTGTGCAACGTTTTCATCTCGGGTTCGGGCAATTGCTGTGATATTATAAAAGCCTGGAGAACGGATGACTTCTGTGTATGAACTATCTTTAACGCTGGATTCGGAACCCCTACTTTCTCCATTAAGATACCAGCTTATATTGCAGGCATAATTTGTACTGACACTGAACTCCTGCTTTTCTCCTTTGTAGGTTGCTACATTCTCTACTGGGCTGGCTGAGTTAATTGAAAGGGGGGCCACTTTTATATAATCGGTTTTAGTTTCGGTGTCAGACCCTTTACTATTACCTATAGTCAGAGAAACAGTATAAGTCCCGTAAGATCCATAGTTATAGACTGGATTCTGGGCTATTGAGTCGGTTGTTCCATCCCCGTTCAGATCCCATCTCCAGGATAAAGCATTGCTGGAAAGATCTGTAAACTGGACTGTAAGAGGATACATTCCTGTTGTAACATTTGAAGTAAAGTCCGCCTCAGGAAGTATGTAACTGGTTGTAAAAGCTTTAATGCAGAGATTTGCTTCCGAATTCCTTGATATATCCTCCCACTTGACGCCATTAGGGCTCACATAACTTTCTCCGGGATTGGCCTGGGCTTTACTGCTATAACGGGCTACCGGCTCTTCGACTGCAAGAGGACCTGAAGCCGAAGGATTAGTGAATCTAATGACTATTGAAAATTTCTCTCCGGCATTTATTGGCACTGTCGAACTCAGTACATGTGTATGGTATCCTGGGAAAGAGTATTTGCCACTTTCCTGTACAAGGTATCCCTGTCCAGAATTCACAGGCCCGGAAACAGGATTTTTATATATGTATATCTCATAAGCTGTATTAAGATCCGTAGTATAGAACCCTATGGCTCTGAGGTTTTCATTCCTTTCCGAGGAGAAAACATTACCTCCCCAGGCAACAAGGCTTCCTTCATATTCTTTTGATACTATCCATCCCAGAGGGTCATACTGATAGACATGGTCATAGTTATTTTGACTTTCAGCTGTGAATATGGCATTTTCATTGTATCCGAGTTTTGTGTCGTAGTAGGAAATATAAAAGTACCCGTTCTCTCCCCAGGTATCGCTCCAGCTGTTTTTCGCTATAAAAGCCCCGTCCCCTGGAGGAACCTGCGGAAATGAATTCCTGTCAAAAGAATCATTCCATCCTACAATGGTTACAGCATGATTGACCGACAGGCTCCCTGGGTATCGATAAGCATAGTTTCTTTGCTGATAATACCCAGGATTCCAGTACATTGTTGTGTACACAGCCCCGTACTCCATAATTGCATTCTTGATAACTTCGTTATCCAGGAATTCTGACTTTTTAGGCAGAAATAGTGTCTCTTGTACATGTTTCTGTACAGAAAGCCCTGTGGGTGAATAAGTAGATGAATCGTTATAAGGGTCCTCAGAGTCATTTACAGGCCCGCTCCAGCGAGAAAGATATGCTGTTGATATGAATGCATTGCCACCATCATCAGGAGTAAGATCAAATCCCTGTGAATAGCTATTTGAGACAAGGTTTTTCATGTTGTTCTCGGAATAGTCATAGCTTTTTCCTTCTTTTTCCAGGATATAAGACTCGAGGGAAGCGATACTTGAAAAAGCCCAGCAGCTCCCGTCCTTTCCCTGGTTCCTTACGGCTGTTACTTTTCCTTCCTTGCGCAGATCATAAACAGCCGGAAGGTCTGAACCTGAAGCACCCAACAAAGGTCTTTCTTCAGAGCTTGCAAGTCCTGACAGGTCAACAGGTGAGGGTTTATATCCGGTTCCTGAAATCTGTCCGTAACTACCCACAAAAGAAAAAGCTTCAACTGAGTCAGGCTGCTGGTCTTCCAGAAAGTCAGGGTTCATTGGGGCCGTTTTAATCACGGGTTCAATCATGGACTCGTCAGAAGGCGTGCAGTTTTGCGATATTTCAAGGTCTTCAGCATTTTCGACGGCAAAACTTGGGCTGCTTGACAGGCACAAAATCGAAATCATAAACACAACTAGAAAAGGTTTTATTTTTTTAAGTAAGGAAAATTTTACTCTTTTCAAGATCTCTGGCCTCTGTGAAATTGTCTCCTGGCGAGCCTGTATAAGCTTTTTCGGAGCTTGCCGGGATGTATATCTTTATCATTATTTTATAACTGAATTATAGGACTATTTATGAGATTTGTCTATAAGTCTTTTTCCAACTGAATATATTTTTTTATTATATCTTATTAACTATTTTTTCCCACATAAAGCCAAAATCGGTTATATATTGTTAAACTACTCTTAAATTCTCTTCTTACTAGGACGCATTTATGAATATAAATAATTTTATTGTTATATATATTCAAATCTTTATTTAATCTACTTATCTTTTATTTCATTAATTTAATTTTTACAAACTATGTATTGAAGCTATTATTCCCGATAGAAAGAAACATTACTCTTGTCCTTCAATACCTTATAAGCACATTTTAAGGGGGTGGATACCTGTTTTCGGAGACACTTGTAGAGCTTGAAAAAACCAGACCTGAAGACCTTGATAAAGAGATCCTTAGAGCTGCCATGATTGCAGAACTGGACGCTATCAACGTTTATGAACAAATGGCAAATCTGACAAAAAGTGAAGAAATACGCAAAATCCTGCTTGATATTGCCAGAAAAGAAAAAATCCATGTGGCGATGTTTGAAACCGTGCTCCTGCAAACTGACAAAGAGTTTCTGAAAATCTATTCGGACTATGCTCTGGCTAGAAGTAGAAAATAAGCTTGAAATCGGTTTGAGACCATATTTTCTATTGATCTTCCATGCTTGAAGAATATGAGAAAAAAAGACATTTTCAAAA
>DUGT01000131.1:87972-101506 GCA_013331275.1 Methanosarcina sp.
CATGATGCACGCAAGCTTCACTATGATTTTCGTCTTGAGATAGATAGAGTTTTGAAAAGCTGGGCTGTGCCAAAGGAGCCACCGAAGGAGGCAGGTATCAGACGGCTTGCTATCGAGACTGAAGACCATCCGCTGGCATATGCCGGTTTTGAGGGAGAGATTCCGGCTGGAGAGTACGGAGCCGGCAAGGTTGAGATCTGGGATAGGGGAACTTTTGAGCTTTTGAAACGTGAGGAAAAGGAAATTGTGGTGAAACTTGAAGGAGAAGAATTGAAAGGGATTTACGTTTTGGTCCGGACAAAGTACGGAAAAGGAGGAAAAGGCTGGCTCTTCTTTAAAAAGTCCCACTAAAAGCTGACTTTAACTTAACTTTAACTTAATATTTATGGATGCGCAAGCTGTGTCTCAAGAGTGAAACATGGATCAGACCCTGATCTTTTTAAACCATTGTGAGTATAAGCATATGGGGATACTTACGGAAGAAAGAGTAAAGATCAATGTTTTTGAAACTGTCGGGGAAAACTGCTGTATTGCCGCCTGTGACGGGCAGAAAGTTTATGATATTATTACGGTTGCGCTCTGTGAAAATAAGAAAATTGAACTATCTTTTGCAGATGCGAATGAGCTTACGCCTGCCTTTTTGAACTCGGCAATAGGGCAGCTTTACGGCTGTTTTCCTGCAGAGCAGATTGAGAGCAACCTCTTATTCACGGATATCTCCGAGGAAGACGAGATTATCCTTAAGAGGGTTCTCGAGCGTGCGAAAACATATTTTGAACATGCATATACCTGCAGAAAGGCGCTGAAAGACGTGCTTGGGGGGGAAGATGCGTAAAAGCGTTCACCACGCAACTGTTTTTCCGGTGAGGCGCCGCCCAAGGCTTCGTGCCGGAGGCCTCAGGCCCTTAAGATCTGTTCCTATAAAGGTGCATTCCATAGAGAAATATGATTTTCCCGAAGGCAAAAGCTACTTTTTTGACACCAACATCTGGATGTACATTTACGGCCCAATTGGCTGGCCTGACCAGCGGTCAGACGCCTACTCAAAGGCTTTGAAAGAAATAAGGAATTCTGACGGCACAATATATATAAACTGCATGATAATTTCAGAATTCATAAATGCCTTCTCCAGAATCGAGTTCAAGCAGCAGACCGAATTTACGAGGTTCAAGGAATTTCGAAACTCTCTGTCATTTCGGGCAATTGCCCAGGATATAGCCTACAATGTGAGAAAGATTTTAAAAAGCACTCTTGCCTGCGATCCCGAAATGGAAGCTATAGACCTTCCTGAAGTCATGGACATGTTCGAGCAGGGAAAATATGATTTCAATGACCTTCTCTTTGCCCAGATATGCCGTGCAAAAAATTTGGTTTTCGTAACCCATGACAAAGATTTCAGTGAACTCGGAGTTGAGATCCTTACCGCAAACGAGAGGCTGGTGGATGTGGGGAGAGAAGGGAGAGAATAACCGCTACCGCTTTTTGTCTCTTATTTTTAGGCTTAACTTCAAAGTAGATTTCAATTGCTTCTTTTATTCTTATGTTTACTTCATCAAGTGTCTCTGCCTGCGTTTGACAGCCAGGAAGTTCAGGTACAGAGGCTACGTAAATTCCGTCTTCGTCCTGCTCAATAACGACAGTGAATTCTCTCACTAGACTCATCCTCACTTCATACAATAATTATTTTCAATTTCGATTCTCCAGAGATCAAGGATTGGGGTAAGCGATGCGAATTTTGGAATTAAGAAGTATATATCAAAGTTACCAATTAGTACCTATGCAGTTCACAATTAAACTTGAAGAATCTGATGATGGAGGCTATACTGCCCAATGCCTTGAGATTCCTGCGGCTATCAGCGAAGGAAATACTAAAGAAGAGGCTCTTGAAAACATTAGGGAAGCTATTCAGCTTGTTCTGGAAGTGACTAGAGAACAGGCTCAGGTGTTAGGTGAAATTGCCACAGTGGAGGTCTCTGTTGGCTAAATTGCCTTCTGTTTCCGGAAAAAAGCTCATAAGAGCTCTTGGAAAACTGGGTTTTGTTGTTGTCAGGCAAAAAGGTAGCCATGTGATTTTACAAAAAGGGTCAAACTTGCTCACGGTTCCTCTTCACGATCCTGTCAAAAAAATCTACTTTAAATGCAATTTTGAAGCAGGTTGATGTTTCACTTGAGGAGTTGCTTGATCATCTTTAGTTTTAAGTGACTTTTTTTGAACAGCTTAATTTTATGCAAGATTTTATTTACTGGTACGGAATCTTCATTACTTCAGACAAAACAAGGCAGAATACACACCTTTAAAAAGCCTACTAAATATTTCTGTAAAAATATATTTCCGGCACGTACTGCTCCTTTCTCCTCATCGACCTACATTTTTTCCAAAATCATAAAATCCTCAAACTGGACCCGAAACAGATAATTCTTAATAGGACCGGAAATACCTGAGATTTTTCCCCACGACAAATTTATCACTTATGCAAATAAAAATACTATTGATTCTATTTAACTGGTTAAAAAGCTGGCTTGACGGCTGCCAGAAAAAAGTTACTCAAAGGGATTCTGAAGGGAATTTATAGAGATATCCTTATACAGAGATTTGCCGAACCTACAGAGATTTACCGAAACGGGGAGAAGATAATGCCTACAAAAGAAGAGATAGACAGCCAGATTATGGACCTATGGGATGAGATCTTTGATCTTGACGACAAAAGTAAGGAAGAATTAGAGGCTAAGTATGCAGAATGGCGGGAAGTAGAACCTCGACTGGACGAAGGGATAGATGAACTCGTAATACATATCGAGTCAATGAAAGGAATAAGTGACGAAAGCATGCTTGTCTACAAAGAGGTTAAAGAAATCAAAATCAGGTACAAGCAGCAGAAGGATGAGATACAGGCAAAAATAGATGCGCTGAATAAGGAAAAAGAAAAGATATAAAAGTGTCACGGTTTGATTTTTCAGTGTGAAGGCTGGAAGTCTGCCGTTTATCTACAACGCTAAAATCATCAGATGCAGAGTATACTAAATATCAAAATTACAAATTATTTTTTATGCGGTTTACAATCAAACTTGATGAGTCTGAGGAAGGAGGCTATACCGCCCAGTGCCTCGAAATTCCTGCCGCTATTAGTGAAGGAAATACTAAAGAAGAGGCACTATTTTATCCATTCAAACCTCAACTTTGACCTTCTGTATCCCGACAAAATCAAGATGTTCTTTTTCTCCCTCTTCGGCTTCAACCTCAAGGTACAGCTCAATTGCTTCTTTTATTCTTCTGTTTAATTCGTCAAGGCTCTCTGCTTGTGTATGACATCCTGGAAGTTCAGGCACAGAAGCTACGTAAATTCCGTCTTCGTCCTGTTCGATAACTACAGTAAATTCTCTCATTGATTGGCCTCGTCTTTCAGATATAAATCATATTCCAATGATTTTATTTATAGCTGTGTTAACTTTCTTGTTTACTCTTTTGCAGGTCTGTTTTCAGAAAGAGGAATATGGAAAAGCTGATTTCAAAGAGATCTTCAAATCTATTTTTGTAAAAATATATTTCCGGCGCGTACTGCTCTCGTCTCTCCCCACCTACCGTTTTTTCCAAAATCATGAAATTCTCAAATCGGACTCCTGAATGCAAAATTTTTGATAGCTACCGGGAATTCCTAAGATACTTGTTAAAAGCTTAAGGAGGGGGCTCTGGAGTTTACTGGGAATATCTGTTGAGGAACTGGGTGATGTGAAGGAGATCGTTTGAACTTACCGGGATCAGGGTGTTTAAGAATATTCTAGGGATGCAGGAGGGGAAGATTTGGCGGTATTTTCTTGTTTTGGTTTTAGAAGAGGATTATTTTTTGATTGAAATGGAAAAACTAACTTCTTTACTTAACTTCTTCCAACAATTTCGAAATTTCTTCAGGAGAGGGTAACGGGCGCATTCAGTCGTATCTGCTTTTAAGCATAATTTCCATTTGTTTTGTAGCAAATTTCTCGCACCAATGGCGCGAGATTTTAAAAGTTTACATTTTGAGTTTTTTACGTTTAATTTAAACTTACTCAGGTAAATTATTTGTGACTAAAATCCACGTTCAGAAATTTCTTGACTGAGTTTGAGGTCTGTGAATTAGAGGTAAATTAACTATTAACGTTCACGCTGGCTCATAATCGAATAAAAGTCAAAATGGTCTGGATATTTCTGTAAAAATATATTTTTCGCACGTACTGCTCTCATCTCTTCCCACCTGCCGTTTTTTCCAAAATTATGGAATTCTCTAACCGGACTCTTGAATGCAAAATTTTTGATTATGACTGGGAGTAACTATGGTAATTTATCCTCAATGTAGTTTTTACTCTCATAATTTTACATAACTTTTGGCGAATTTTTCAAGTATTACCGAACTTGGGTGAGCTGATAAAGATACTAGCTTATTTGCAAGTGCAACAGGGAATAAAGAATTATCGTACATATCGCATTTTAGTAATTCTAGATTCTGGAGAATTGAATCTATATTTTTAAAATCATCTTTTTTTGGATCGATAACAACAAATTCGTCTTCAACTGGTACAGTCACGACAAACAATCCTTCATCACGAGATTTAAAAATTAGTTTTCCTCCATAGTAAGATGTCCTTGCATAAGGACTACTCGGGTCAGCTCTGCCAGGAATTATATATCTATAAATATAATTATTGTTCATGAGTAAAAATGTTCCAGATTTCATATTATCTCTTATTTGTGTGGCATGTTCAACGAAGGGTCCACTTTTTTCGACACCTACTAAGTTAAAACCATATTTCTCTAGTAAGTAAGTAGACAAATCTCTCATTGGTTTATGCATATTAGCAGTAACACTGAAAAATGCTAACGGTCCATCTTTTATAAACAATGTTTCTTTCAGCTTAGATGGTTTAATTTTTAATATCATTCGAATGTAGTGAATTAATAATATATGTTCAAGAATATTCGTTACATATGCTAAAATCCCCCCAGCTCCGAACTCCTCATCAATTACTTCGTGAAGTCTGAAAACATCTGTTAAATATATCTCTTCACCGCATTTGCCGCAATGGAATAGATAATCTTCTGACATATCTTTTATCTTCAGTTCAATCCTTTTATTATCACATTTTAAGTTTGGACAACTAGAAAGTGTATAAGAATCGATTTTCTTTCTGTCATCATATTCTCTATAAATAAACCATTTCAAAGTCTCAATGAAATTTTCTGAAAAGAATTCGTAAAATGCGTTTCTAACTGAATTAGTTAATCCTTCGCCTTCGTAAGAAACGTTCTTAGTAGGCAAAATAAATTTTAGCCTTTCTATTTTTTTTAATTTCTCTACATCTTCTGGATCTATAAAAGGTTTACAGGAGAGATTTTTAAGATCTTTTAGCTCAAACATCAAAGCTCCAAATTGAAAGAAGTTCAAAGTACAAGACGGAAACTCTTTTCTTACGGAAACTTCTGTGTATCCACCATCTATTGTTATAAAAAGGCTTATAGGGCTTTTTATATCGTAATCAACATCTTCTGTAAAATTTTCCTCCCTGAAGTCGATCTCGCTAGAGATACTGGGGAGACTACATTTATCTAAAAACTTCCTAATTTCAGGATCCCATATTATGTTACTATGCGATGACTTACTAGCATATTCATTTGGTCTTCTACCAGTTTGACTTGAGTAACTCATTTTAATCCCTTTACATCCATTTCATCAGCCAAAAAACGATCTATATGAACTGGAACTACAAAAGAATTTGAATATGTTTTCATCCTTATAAATCCTTTATCTGAAGTAGCGTTGAATGAAATAAGATTGTCTGTAAAATCTTTGAAGTCATAATACTTCTTTATTTCTTTTATTTCGTCGTCGTTATTTAAGTGAGAAATAAACCAGTTTTGAGTATTTTTCAGAATATTGGAAGAAATAGAACTTACTTCTTGGGTTGCATAAATGAGACCCAAATTCAGTTTTGCTCCCTCTTTAGCGATTCTATTATATATATCTGTTAAATCTTTATCCTCTTTTTTCGGGAAAAGATTATGGGATTCTTCAAAGTAAAATTGTATAAAGTTATTTTGTATGTTTTTTGTAAACTTTTCCATTGCATAATTGAATATTTTTTTACATATTCTTTCGGAGAACAGTTTTTGAACCTTAGGATCTCCTTGAGATAGATCTATAATTACTATTTTTCCTTCGCTAAGTGCATCTATAATTTCTGCGTCAAACGGTTTTTCATTAATAGGTGTGTGGAAATCTTTCATTTTTCTTAATTTTAAGTATCCATGTACGTTTGGACTCTTATCAGGTCCTGGATTCGTTTTCCTAGTTAAGAATATCAAAAGTGCTTTTAAATTATCATCGATCCAATCATGTCCATGTTCACTCTTATAATTAGCAAAGAATTGATTATTGGAATTGTCCCATATTGTAGAAAACCAGTTTACTGCATCCTCATAAGTTATTCCTTTATCTGGATCTATTTTACCGTTTTCTTGGACCATTATGTTTAATTCAGTATTTCCTTTAAATTTAACTTTACCTTTGGAAGGTATTAAACCTGCTCTATACAGGCAGCAAAGATATGCCGCTTTTACTCTCCCATATCTGGTTTGTGCTGAATAATCTGAAGCATCTTCTGGAGAGGTTAGATCTATGGTTTTGAAATTGTTGACATAATTACTATTATCATCGCTCAAATGAGATTGTATTAATTCAAATCCTTCAATTATATCATTGTAAAAATTAACTTTCATTACTTTGAAGTCTTTTTTTTCTAAAACACTATACCGAATCACTTTGTTACTATATATTTCAAAAATAGCAGTTCCTTCATCTTGCATATTTGGATTGGCATATTCACCATTTATATCAAAAATTATTTGGCCAACTGGATATATTGGACGTCCATTTTCAGTAAATGGTTCAATTTCTTCACTTAGTTCTTTTAATTTCTCATATTTTGCTTTTCCACTAATTTTTTCGGTAATCTGAACAATTTTTTTTACAGTGTTCGATTTTCCTGTCCTCGTCATCCCAAAAAGAGCTGTTCTTTTGCCAAGAAAATCTTTTGGGTATACATAAACAGGAACTTCATCATTTTCTTGAAATCTTCGTGAAGAACTATACCTAACTATTCCAATTCTCTCGTCGATTTCGTTCCCTGGTATGCATTCTCCATCTCTAAAATTCACAATCATTTCTAAGATTTTTTCTCGAGCTTTATATACACTATAATTGTTCGCACTGTAGAAGTTTTCAACATCGGCTCCGAAACATATTACTTTATTTTGATCCTTGTAAAAAGTACCTAAAATACGACATTCTAGCCCAGAAAAACTAAATTCATATCTTGTAAAATCATCAAGTTTACTGTCTTTACCGGAAGTTTTCAGATTGTCTTTATAATATTCTACCATGGAACTGATAACCTCAGAATCTGTTGGCAGCTTTACAGGCTTTAAAACCCTTAAAAGTAATGCCTCATGGACATTCTCTTCATTCTCATAAAAAGCAAGCAAAAAAGCACCATGTTGAAGCCCTCCAACTTTCATTTTCCATGAATCTGCTACAAGCATATGTAGCATTTCATAATCTATATAAAAAGGCCTGCCCGCAAAATTTTCTTTTAATTTGGCGTCTCTAAAGATGTCAATAGATACGATGTCTTTTATCGCTCGTTCTACATCCATATTTGCATCCCTGTTTATACTTCGCTTATTATTTTAGTTTTTGATAGAAAAGTCAGAAAAATTTTCAAACCTTATTTTTGACTGTAATCCGTATTCTTCTTTTGCTTCAATTGAAACCCATCTACGACCCATTTTTTCGGCACAGTAACCTGTAGTGTTACTACCGGCAAAAGGATCTAATACTAAATCATTTTCCTCAGTTAAAAATTCTATAAAAAAAAGTGCTAATTCTGAAGGCATTCTTGCTGGATGTGGTCTAAAACCTCTCTCTTTACATACCTTTAGATAAATATCATCGGACTTTGTATTGGCTATGCTAAAAATATTGGGTACTCTGTGCTCTTTATTTTCATCTATTTGCTCTATTTCGATAACATTTGGCATTATACTGCCACCGTTGTCTTTTAAGAAACTTTTATCTCCTATTCTATGTTCAGATGGTCTAAGTCCAGAGTTATATTTTTTAGATTTCAATAGTTTTAACATTTGTTTGCTGTAGGGTCTTAGCACCTTTTTATTATCAGCTTTAGGATATTCTGATTTTGACATCCACCAAATATGAGTGAAACTATCAGTCATTCTTATTCTTTCTATTGTAACCCATTGAGCAGGAGAAGGAAGTCTTGACGGATTGTGACAAATGAATTCTTGACACAAAACAAGTCCAGCATTGGAATTTTTCACAAATCCTAATAAAGATTCGAGATGTAAAAGAGATTGAACTGGTTTTTCTGGAACCCATGAGTTTCCCATTTCTATAACTATTGACCCGTCATCAGTTAATAAATTTGAAAAAATTTCAGCTAAGCTGATAAACCAATTTTTATAGTCTTCCCCCTGTAAATTTCCATATTTTTTTTTCTGATTTAATGGAAAAGGAGGAGAAGTTAAAATTAATTGAACCTTATTTTTCAATTTTTTTTCTAGTCCTGAAACCAATAATTCCTCGGACTTTCCTATATAATATTTCCCGAGTTCAGTTTTATATAGTGATTTTTGCATGAGAAACCCTATGTTTTAAATTAAGATAAAACGTTATACATTTTAAATATTTCTAAATTCTTCAGCTGTCTTGGCAATAGGCTAATGAGCAAACATAATTTATATTCGAAGGTAGCTAATTTTTCTATCTGTCTACTGACAATTTTTCTGGTGGAAATATATTTTATCTTCTAATACATAACAAAAAAGTTTCTCAATCCTATGTTCAGATAGTTGAAGCATATATTCCCGTTTTGTGAGCATAGGCTAAGAATAGAAATGAAATTTTAAAAATAGGCATGGAAATAAGTAGTAAATTGGGATAAAAATAGGTAGTTTCACGCAACAATCTATTAAAACTTAATTCTTCGGTGACCACGGGATGCAGGAGCAGTTTGGACTCGTGAATCTTTTTATGACTATATCGATCTTTTTTGAAACCTTCGGGATATAATATGTTGCCCTACAGGTCTATTTGAAAAGTGTAGTGATATAAATAATTTTTATAATGAGTAATATGTGCTATGACTTCCTTATTTTCTTACTAGATAACGTAAAGTACTAAACTCCACTCTCAATATTTTTTCGGGCATCTTGTAATAATACTATTATACCTCGCAGCTAAAATAAACACTCTATGAAACTTACATAAACACTTTATGATACTCACTGTCCTTGTCGACAATAACACCCTTATTGACAGGTATTTCTTTACCGAGTCCGTTTTGTCTTTTCTGCTGGAGGATTCAGGCATCCGGGTTCTTTTTGATACCGGGTATTCGGATATCTTCCTTACAAATGCCCGGAAAATGGGGCTTTAAATCTCTCTTATCTTTCCTGTAAGTCATAAAGAAACCACTTCATTGAGAATATGTTTTCCAACATTTGGCTTGAGGCCGGTTCTGGTTACTAGGTCTACTTTTACTCCTAACAGATCACTAAGGTAATACTCAAGCTCAATATATTTCAAAAGGCCCGGTGTTTCATCAAATTCCACCAGAACATCAAGGTCGCTTTCACTTGTTTGTTCCCCACGAACGTATGACCCGAAAACTCCGAGATAGCTCACGCTGTATTTTTCTCTGATCTCAGGCAGGTGTTGCCTGAGTATTCTTATAAAATGGTCAGCATTTTTAAGTTGTTGGGAAGGCATTTTTATTTTCTTCCTTATTCTTTCATTGCTGGGTACCTGCACGAATGGTCTGCCTTATACCGGTACCAGCTCTTTTAACACGTCATCTTTCATCATCGGATGGAGGGCTCTCTCTGAAACAACATCAACTGGAACTCCAAATAAATCCTCAAGATAATATCCAAGTCCCACAAGGTGTAAAAGGGTAGCTCCTTCTCCAAACCTCACAAGGACATCAATATCACTTTTTTTTCTTCACCACGTACGTACGAGCCGAAAACGCCCAGGACTTCAGCTTTGAACTCTTCTTTTATTTTGTCCTTTCTTTCTAAGATAAGGAGCTGAATCTGGTTAACATCCATATATGTTCCTCTATATCCTGCAATATTTGTTTCTACCCATTTTTAAGTTAATCTACGTTTTGAGTGATCTTCCCGTGTATAAAGTACTGTGTCCTTTGCATAATATAATCTGATGTATTACAAATTTGTACTCCTTTTTCCGCTTCCATTTTTTTCGGAAAGGCCGGTCACTACATGACCGTAAACGTAGCCGGAGTCAAGTTTTTGGTTAATTCTTTCCCGTTGCGAGGTTAAAGTTTCATCTCCAGAACTCGGATAATAGACATATTGCTATTCGATATGCCCTATTCTGCGTCTGAACTTAAGGTATCTACTATCAAAGGATAATTGTAATGTGTTAAGACTTGATCTTCTCATCCGAGTTATAAATATTCGCTATAGAATAAGCATTTATATCAGAAAAAGAATTTTAGACTCTGTTTACGTCATTACCTCTATTCACAATACCTTATTCCATACCAAGTAAAAGAGGCTCAAACTTTGAAACTACAGTTCAATCTTAAAGCTTACTTTAAAACAAGTGCAGATCCCACTCCTGCAAAGGGTGTTATAGCTGTGCTTTTTGAAGAAGCAAATGGTACCCTTCTCACCCGAGGGGCACCTGAAGGGCAGGGAGCAAAGGTTACGGAATGGAAGCTCGGGGAGGACAGGATCGAGCTTTCGCTCCAGTCCGGCAGGTATGTCAGAGTGCACGATGCAGTTTTCCGGCTGAGAAAACAGCTTTCTGAGTCACTAGGTAAGAAATACAAGATAGGAATTCGTGGAATCGAGGTTGAGTCTTTCATCATTAAGGTGCCGGCTGACCATGAGCTCAGGATGCTCAAAGTGCCTTATATAAAAAGTATGGAAAACATTGAAGGCGGGATTGAGCTCGAGCTTGAAGTCGGAGAAGCTGAGATGAAGAACCGGGTGCCGGACAGGATTCTCACGCTTCTTGAAGAGAAGATCGAAGCTGCCCGGTACGGAGCAAAGGCCGAGCACTGGAATCTGCTCTGGCAGAGAGAGCCAATGGAGCATCTCTTCAAGGAGGATCCTACCCAGGCCATGATGAAAGAAGGCTGGCTCAAGCGTGGGGCAAGCCGCGGGCAGTGGATCCACGGGCCCCAGTCCACAAGGGTCTTTCGAACTTTCGAGAAAATTGTCCTTGAAGAACTTCTTGGACCTCTCGGATACAGGGAAATGATTTTTCCAAAACTGGTAACCTGGGAAGTCTGGATGAAGTCCGGGCATGCAAAGGGCGTCTACCCTGAGATATATTATGTATGTCCTCCGCAAACAAGAGATCCAGAGTACTGGGAAGAGGTTGCCGATTATTACAAGGTTACTCATGAAGTGCCCACAAAACTGATTAAAGAAAAAATCGCAGAGCCAATTGGAGGCATGTGCTATGCCCAGTGCCCGCCTTTCTGGATGTATGTAACAGGTGAGACTCTTCCGAACGAGGAAATTCCTGTAAAGGTCTTTGACAGGTCAGGGACCTCTCACAGATATGAGAGCGGCGGAATTCACGGAATCGAAAGGGTAGACGAGTTTCACAGGATCGAAATTGTCTGGATAGGCACAAAGGAAGAGGTATTAAAGTGCGCAGAAGAACTGCATGACCGTTATATGCATATCTTCAATGACATCCTGGACATCGAGTGGAGAAAAGCAAGAGTTACCCCCTGGTTTATGGCACAGGAAGGGCTGCTCGGGCTTGCCGAAGAGAACACTGTCGGGACAACCGATTATGAAGCCTGCCTGCCTTATCGCGGGCCGGATGGAGAATGGCTCGAGTTCCAGAATGTGAGTATTAACGGGGGCAAGTATCCCAAAGGCTTCAACGTGAAACTCCAGTCCGGAGAAGAACTCTGGTCAGGCTGTTCCGGAGTCGGGCTTGAAAGATGGGCTGCGGTTTTCCTTGCGCAAAAAGGGCTTGACCCTGCAAACTGGCCAGAGGAATTCAGAAAAAGAGTAGGCGAAATGCCGAAAGGTATCCGCTTCCTTTAAACTTTTTATATTTTTTTCCTAGATAATTTTCATGACTTTTTCTAAATTTTCCTGAATCTCTATAAATTATTTTAAATATTTCTTCAAAATTTTTTCATTAAACTTTCTCCCTTAAACCTTTTTCCTTACATTTTTCTTAAATCTTTTCTTTACACTCTTCCTTCATACTTTTTCTTCAAACTTTTTTTATTTCTCTTTTTAGCAGATAGGCAGAAAGCGTTTCTGACCGATTTGTTTATATACTGATATGATATGTATAGTGAGCCATTAACTAGTTAGATGCCGCTAATTTCTGAGAACTTCTGGCGACTTTCCGGATCGTATTTTTGATTATCAGGAGCCTGTAGCTGCCGGAATATAGGGGACGGGTCCAGGTTCGGAAGCCTATGAAAGCTTGGAAATTTCATCTTGAAAGGGAAACGCTAGTGCTAAAAGCACCACAAACTGCGCCTGGCAGCGCAAAGTCTGTGTAAAAGCGCTGAAGGTCATTCACGCTCATTGATTAAGGAAAAAGCTCAACTAGAGCATCCGGAATAAGAAACTGAAAGGCTTGAGGGCCGCAGGATAAATCAGCAGCATACAAAGTTCAACAAAACACTAGAAACAATACAAAACCATAAAAGGAACATTACTTCGGAGGAATCACTTGGCAAGAAAGAAAGTACAGAGAAAGCTTGACGGATGGAAGTCCAAGGAATGGTATAATATTGAAGCTCCTGCTTACTTAAACAGAGCTATTGTCGGTAACACGATGGCAGGAGACCCTTCTCTTCTTGTAGGGCGCAATATTGAAACCACTGTTGGGGAACTTACCAACGATATGACCAAAAATAACACTAAGGTCATTCTCAGGATTAACAACGTCGTCGGAGACGTTGCAACTACTGACCTCATGGGCCACGAACTTACAACCGACTATATCCGTTCAATCGTGAAGAGGCAGACCTCAAGGATTGATGCGAATATCGACGTTAAAACCAAAGATGGCTATGTCATCCGTGTAAAGCCTACCTGCTTCACAATTAAAAGAGCACGCTCAAGCCAGATCAAAGCCATAAGGGAAATGATGGTCGACATTGTCACAAAGCGTGCATCAGATGCCGATTTCGAGACATTTATGCAGGAAGCAATCCTTGGCAGGCTCTCAGCAGCTATTTACAGGCAGGCAAAGTTTATTTACCCACTTCGCAGGGTTGAAATCCGGAAAACCCAAGTCGAAGCCAGACCAGCAAAAACTGCATCCGCTGCACCAGAACCTGCAGCAGCGTAATTCAGTTTGGTTTAGTATCAAGAGGCAGGGGAAAATCCGAAAGGATTTTCTTATCTCTTTTCTTAGTTCTTTTTAGTTACAAATTTCTTATTCTTACTGTTGTAATTGTTCTTCTT
>DUGT01000131.1:101660-104435 GCA_013331275.1 Methanosarcina sp.
TCTTCTTTACTGTTGTAATTGTTTCTCTAAAACTCTTCTTAGTTTTAGATTATATAACTAATAATAAGTGCAAAGGACTCACTCAAAACTCTCGAATCACGGAAAAAAGGGTGAAATTCTGAAACTTTATAATTTGGCCCTTTTTCAGTTTAGTATCCTCATTAAATCAGTTCTTCGAGTAAAACGAGTGAAAAGGGTCCTGTACACCCTGGAAGGAGATTGGGGCAGCGACTGAACGAAAAAAGGAAATTGGATTTCTCTAATTGTTGAGTTTCAGGTTTTTTCCTTATTCTTTTTCAGGCCCGCAGTCAATACTTTCGAAGTTTTTTCTGCTGCAGGAGTTGCTGCTAGTCTTGTTGCTGGGCTTGTTGCTGACTTCGTCGTTGAGCTTACTGTCGGATCTGCTGCTGAACTTGCTGCAGAGCGGCTTAAAGAAGCTTTTTCCTTGATCCTGGTTTCGGCTCCTTTGCCTGGTTTTTTCCAGTATTTTCTGCCTTCTGCGCAGCGCCGGTTTACGCAGAACTCTTCCTCAGGGCTGTCACCTTCTTCCTTTAGCCTGAACAGCTTCCAGCCGCAGGTTTCACAGGTCTTGTCAAGTAGGGTCAGTTTTCCGGTTTTTGGGGCTGAATGAGTGTACCCGCAGCGTTTCGTGCAGCCCAGAAATCTGGTGTCCTTAAAGGTTATCAGGAACATGCTTCCGTCACATTCAGGACAGGGACCGACCGTTTCCGGAGGATAGCATTCTTTTTCAAGGTCACAGGTAAAGCAGGGACCTATGCCAACAGCCCAGTTATACTTATTTCCTACTTTCAGGACAGCTACTCCTTCCTTTTTACATTCTTTGCTTCTGAGTACGGTCAAAGCCCCGGATTTTGGCAGAGGATATGAGTTTCTGCAGTCAGGATAGCCTGTGCAGCCCACAAAGCGGCCTGAGTCCGTTTGCACAATCCTGAGCACGTGCCCGCAGGCTTTACAGGTTCCGATATAGTTTTTCTTGTCTTCGAGGGCGGCTTCATCCTTGATTGTACCTGCTATGCTTGAAGTTAAATCCTTTTTATTTGCTTCAAGCTGGGCATACATCTCCTTGATCAGGGCTGTGCCTTCGTCAAGAGCAGCTTCAAATTCTTTATTTCCGTCCTCTACTTCTTGAATAAGGGCTTCGATCTTTGCCCTTATTTCCGGCCTTACTAGAATCGGAACGGTCAGGGAAAGCCCTTCCATAAGGGTAAAACCTGTATCGAGGATAGAGATTGTTTTTCCCTTTGTCTCAAGATACCCTCGCTTCTTATTTGTTTCAATATGTGTAGGAGCCGTTGCCTTCGTTCCGATTCTGTTTTTGTCCATAAGGGTCAGAAGTTCGGCTTCGGTTAATTTTTTTGGAGGGCTGGTTTTGGACTTTGTATTGCTAAGCTTTTTTATGCCCACTTTCTGGCCTTCTTCTACAAACGGGAGCAGTTTATCCTTTTTATTTTCGAAGGGATAAGCTTCGAGCCAGCCCGAGTCCTTGAGTACTGTGCCTGAAGAGTCAAAAGGTTCTTCCTGTACGAGCAGGTGGAGATGAGTTTTCTCAAAAACTGCTGCAGGCATGAGATTTGCCAGGAAGTGCCTTGCTATAAGGTCGTAGACTTCAGGAGCCTGAGGGATATTTACAGCAGAGCTAATCTCTCCTCTTGAAGCTGCTCTGATCGGGTGGATAGGAGGGTGGTCATGTGCATCTTTTTCCCCGTTTTTCGGGATAATTGGGGCTATGAGGATAGATTCTGCAAAAGGTTTGTACTCCTTCTGACGTGCAAAATCAAAGACAAGAGACTTGAAATCAAAGTCGTCTGCGTATTTGTTTGTCTCAGTCCTGGGATAGCTGGTAAACCCTGCAAGGTAAAGTTGTTCTGCGACCTCAAGGGCAAGTTCAGGGCTTATCCCGAGAAACTTGGAAGCCCTTTTAAGGAATTCGGTAGTATTTAATGGATTAGGAGGACTGGTTTTTGCTTCTTTTACTGCTTTTTTCGCAACTAGCCCTTCTTTTGCTCCTTTCAGCCGTTTGAAGATTTCAGCAGCTTTTTCTTTATCGTGAATATTTCCTGCCCTGTGAGTACCTTCGAAGTCACCTCCTTCTTTTCCACTTTCTGCCGAGAAAATTGCAGTTATTTTCCAGAAATCTTTTGCCTGAAAAGACCGGATTGCCTTTTCCCTTTCGTATACAAACCCACATGTAGGAGTCTGGCAGGGTCCAATAGAAAGTATGTCCTTTGTTCTTGCTCTCTCCCTGACCGAAAGTGTGACAAAGCGGGTAAAAGCTGCTCCCATTTTGAGATCCAGAATCTGTCTGGCTTCTGCAGCCATTGCCATGTTATAGTCCGGATCTATCAGGCTTTCAAAAGCTTTTTTTACCTCCTTTGGAGAGAGAGACGAAAAACGTGCCCTTTCAATCGGGACATTTGTTACTTCCTCTGAGAGTGTTTTTGCTTCAAATCCTATGTTTTCTCCTTCCCTATCATAGTCGCAGGCAAGGACAATCTTGTTTGCTTTTTTTGCCAACTTTTTTACTGCGGCAGCGTAATCAGCTCGTGTTACAAGTTTTTGTGGGTCTACTCCAAGAAGCACACCCGGATTGACTTCACTCCATTTATTATACTGCTCCGGAAAGTCATAATTCATAATATGCCCGGAAAGTCCCATTACCAGCCATTCTTCACCTTTCCACTTAAATTCGTATGCTGGCAGCCCTTCAACTGTTATCTTCTCAACTTCCCCCTCGCCCAGGATGCTGGCAATCTG
>DUGT01000131.1:104552-109560 GCA_013331275.1 Methanosarcina sp.
CCCAGGATGCTGGCAATCTGGGCTGCTGCCTTATTCTTTTCTGCAAATGCGACAATTGTCATATAAAATACCCTGATTCTGTTCTTGAGGTTGTAATGGAATCTAAAATAGTATTAATAAGAAATGTATAGGAAATGTGTAAGGAATGCATAACGAAATGAATTAGGAAATGTATATGAAAGATTTTCCTTCTTTTTCTCGTTTCTTTTATATGAATCGGCTTAATCTTACTGGTTAAGTTCAGTTAATTTCACTGGTCAGGTTCAATTATACCGGTAAGCTGTAAAAGCCTTTACTTTAAAAATAGTTTCCGTGTTTTTCTTTCTACATATGCTCTAAATACTATGCACACATTATTTATATATTTGTCTGCTTATACATGTTTCATGACTTATCAGACGTGAAAAGATATATATGAGTTCACCGTCTGTTCTAGTCCGCAAGATGGAAGTACTGGATTTATCTTTATCCTTATTATTCTGGTCAACCTTATAATATGCTTATGATATCCTGGCCATTTGCAGTCCATGATATTGCTGTTATTTGGCATGTTTTCATCGAGATCTGTTAATAATAAATTGTAATTATCTTATTAACCTGCAGTCTGGAGTAACTATGACACTGATGGAAGATGCGAAAAAGGGAATCGTCTCCCCCTCTATAGAAACCGTGGCAAAAGCTGAAGGAATAGACCCTGAGACTGTCCGCTCCTGCGTGGCAAAAGGGTTAATCGCTATCCCCGTAAATAACAGGCGAGAAACCCTTCCTATAGGCATTGGCAAATATATGAGCACAAAGATCAATGCCAATGTCGGAACATCAAGGGACTGTATAGATATTGATGCCGAAATCGAAAAAGCAAAGGCTGCAGAAGCTTTCGGCGCTCATGCCGTAATGGACCTTTCCACAGGCGGAAATCTGGACGAAATTCGTACCCGCATCCTGAAATCCGTTAACATTCCAGTTGGGACTGTTCCAATCTACCAGGCTGCAGCTTCCAGGAAAATTGTTGTGGAAATGACTTCGGATGATATGTTCAACGCTGTCCGGAAACATGCCAAACAGGGTGTGGACTTTGTGACCGTGCATGCAGGAGTTAATTTAAATTCCCTTGAGCGACTTCGCCAGAGTGACAGGATAATGAATGTCGTGAGCCGTGGAGGCTCTTTTACCCTCGCCTGGATGTTGCATAATGGAGAAGATAACCCCTTCTATGCCGAATTTGACTATCTCCTTGAAATTGCAAAAGAATATGATATGACCCTGAGCCTTGGTGACGGCATGCGTCCGGGCTGCATTGCCGATGCCTCTGATCGCCCGAAATTTATGGAATTTATTACACTGGGCGAACTCGTAAAGCGGTCAAGGGCTGCCAATGTCCAGACCTTTGTGGAAGGTCCTGGCCATGTGCCTTTAAATGAAATCGAACTGAGCGTAAGAGGCATGAAAGAACTCTGCAATGAGGCTCCTCTTTATCTCCTGGGCCCACTTGTAACCGATATCGCACCAGGCTTCGATCACATCACAGGCGCAATTGGAGGAGCAGTTGCAGGAATGCATGGCACGGACTTCCTCTGCATGGTTACACCTTCCGAGCATCTTGCCCTTCCAACCCTTGAGGATATAAAAGAAGGCCTGCTCGTAACAAAGGTTGCAGCCCACACTATTGACCTTATAAAGGAAGGCCCGAGAGAACGCGCCTGGGAAAAGGACCTTTCCATGGCCTATGCTCGCAGGGACCTTGACTGGGAAAAACAGTTTGAACTGGCAATTGATGGCAATAGAGCCCGCAGAATTCGTGATGCTCGAAAAACCGAAAGCGATACCTGTTCTATGTGTGGAGATCTCTGTGCCTTAAAAATCGTAAAGGAAGCTTTTGAGAAAAAGAAAATCGAAAAATGATTTTTCCAATTCTTTTCTCGTTTAAGTCTTTTTTTAGCTCTTATTAATGTTTTCAGCTATTCCTTAACTTTTTTTTTATCTTTTAAAGAATAAATACAAAATTTTTCAAATAAGGCTCTTCGCTGTTTTGTATGGTTAAAGATAATTTTTTTGTTATAAAGTACTCCGATCAAGTATGAAAACATCAAGCTTGAGCGTGATTTTCAAAATCATAGGTGCTCCTAAATTTTAGGTATGCTACTTCAATATTTGGAAGCTAAATATAAGTTACCTACTCAAAATAGCGAAGAGCCAGATTTCTTCCTATTTTATCATTTTTGAGCTGGTGAGTTTGTCTGGTCAACCGGTTTCCAGAGCTTAATATATGTTCTCGTGGCTGCCATGTTCCTGATACATAATATCGATATTGCAAGCTATGGCTTCAGTGGTATAGTCACTTTTATCAAAATACTAGATGATAATAATCATAAAAAAACTGGCTTAATCATATAAATATAGTCGATGGTTTTGAGCAATGAATATTGGGACAATATCCCAAGCTAGCGCTAATCAAAGACAAATTCATGATAGTTATCGATAATATGGTCAATGACATTAAAAAACAAATATTGGGAGAATATCCCGAGCTAGAGCTAACCAAAAACGAACCTGTGACAGTTACTGATGGTATGTGGCGGGTTGCATGGTCTCTCACACCGCGTTGGCTGTTTGATGAAGTGATTAATGAACTGTTTTCGAGGAATATCTCTAATTTCTTCTGGCTGAATCAGAATGAGATGTTCTTTGTGCCTAGCGTGCCGGAAGGTGATGGAATTCGCAAGTATACATCAGTTTGTCTGGCAAGGAAAGTAGGAGCCGATCGTATAGCACAATGTTTTACACTCGCGTGTTGGGGCCCTGCATTTGACTTTGAGGCCATAGGAAGGATGATAGAAGATGTTACTGCTCTAAAACCTAAGATTGCAGCATTGGACGATAGATACGGACGAAGCCTTCTACGAACTGTTGTCGGCGATCGATACGCATTTACCCATGCTGTAACGATAGAGCCCGCGTTTCCAACAGAGTATCTCCGGCAGCTTGACAGGCTCGGATATGACATTTATTATATTAGTTCTGAACAGGAACAGCTTGACTCTTTGAAAACGTTTGCAGAGGATAAAACTGAGGAGGCACTAAAAGACACCTGCTATTAATTTTTTCAATTTATTCACCATCCCACTTTAAAAATGATTTATTGAAAAATCACAATGCAGCACCAAAAAACCAGAGAAAAATCTATACCTTTGAAACAGGCCTGGAAATAGACGTAGATTAAAATTTACTGGTCATGTGTTAAGGAGAATTCGATAAACATTAATTTTTGGCGAGTCCTTTATATTTAGTATAGTAAAGAATTCATTGAAAAATTAGATTTATTAAAATATTCCGTAATAAAATTCTATGAGCAGCTCTTGGATTTTTAGTATTTAATATTCTAACTTTTTCCTCCTTTTATCAATGTTGGAGGTAGTACTTGAAAGCAGTACATATACTATTATTTGATTACTGGAAAACAGGTTCGTCGGTTAAGCGAATAAACCTCTACCATATGGTGCGGGTGATATCTCAGCTTTGCCTTTCGAAGTCCCCTGACACCGAGATCGCTTTCTCGATTGATATATTCCACCTCGCTGGCAAGAATCGCTGCGGTTTCGGCATTGATTACCTTGTATATTCCTTCATATTCCGGCAGCCCTTTCTCAAAATGGATTAGCGCTGTATTAGCGTTGAGACGCTCAAAAAGAGAGATGGCACCTACTTGTGAACCGACCCTTATCAAAAGACCTCGCAAAGGCAATTCGGTTAAGTGTTCGATCGCGTAGGAAAATGCCTCGACTTCGTGGGCAAGGGTGAAATTCTTCTTGCACCTTTTGCTCTCACACCACTTTACCAGAAACTCCATTATTTCTTCTCGGTTTTCTTGGGTTATCGGTTCGACAGAATGCTGGTACTTCTTCCGGAATTTGTTAATCTGACTGCGGATTTTGAGATATTTTCTTCCAGATAGTTCCGCAAGGTCGGTACTCCGGTACACATATTCAAAATGGTTAAGATCCGGAACCAGCATAAGGTCAGGGTCGATTTCCTTCATCCATTTTGCAGTCTCAGGATCGATGAGCATTAGGGGCTTATTATTGTCGCTCATATCCAGCGCTAGCTGTATCACCTCTCTCATAAGTTCAGGATCACGGGGGCCTATTGGTGGATGTAACCGTGTCACTCCAGCAGCGGTGCACTCAAGAATCACGTTCTTTTTCACGTATGCGTACCGGTAATGCATAAAATGATTCCAGCAGACCATGCTCGTGAAATTGTTGTCGCTGTGAGTCTGTGGATAGAGTGCGTAATGGCGCTCGAAAAAAGCCCGATCTTCAAGCGTGACCGGTTTGAAATTTTTTTTACCAAGCATTTTAAACAAGACTTTTTTACTTCATACTTATTGCTTTATAATTATTTTTGTTGAAACTCTCAGACTAGTAAAAATTACATACATTAAGAGTGGGACTCAAAATAAACTTAGTCTAATACATTCAATTTCATACACTCAGTTTAATATATTCAGTTTCATTAAATCTATGAAATTATCTAGATCTATCAGTTTAATAAAGGAATCGGAAAATGTCAGAACCTGAAATGAAACTTACAAAAGATAAAATAGAACCTGTAGAGGACGGAGCAAAATCTGGGTTGAAAATCCGCGCCGCAGAAATTGAAGATGTTCCCTTGATTCTTGAGTTTGTCAAAGACATTGCCAGGTTTGAGAATCTTTCCCACCTTGTCATGGCGACGGAAGAAAATCTGGCTGAGGGCATATTCGGAAAAAGGTCCTATGCCGAGGTTTTCTTTGCCGAGCTGGACGGGGTTCCTGCAGGGTTTACTGTTTTTTTCCACAATTTCTCTACTTTTGTGGGAAAGCCGGGACTCTATATTGAAGACATTTTCGTAAAACCTGAGTTTCGGGGAAAAGGGATTGGGAAAGCAATGTTTCTCCATTGTGTAAAGCTTGCAAAAGAAAGAAACTGCGGGAGAATTGAATGGGCAGTCCTTGACTGGAACCCTGCCA
>DUGT01000166.1 GCA_013331275.1 Methanosarcina sp.
CACTTTCGAATAACGATAAAAACCAGTTAACTGAGGGACAAAATGGAAGAAAAGCGAGTATGAAGAATCGATGAAAAGATGATTAGAAAGAGTTTCGATAAACCTCAGTTTATTGCTGATTGCATATAAACGGTGTATAATTAACTTCTTGATATTAGAGTAGAGGTTCATCGAAATTCTCTAAAATAAAGAAAAAAATGATTAACGAGAGATCAAAGATAGTTAAAATAGATAGAACCAATTAACGGAAACCAGCAGTGTACCGAATTTTCTGCAAATTTAGAGTCAAATCTTTGTATGTTAATTATACTTTAGTTCTCTTGTTGTTGAATTCTCCAACTACTAAATTATTAAGATTTATTATTTTACAGAAATTGACACACTACCTAGATTTTTGTATTTTCATTATACCCTAAACTACTATGTTTTTACTATATTCAAAACTATTGTTTTTTTCTTTTAAGTTTATACAGGTGATATTCTTCAGGACTAGAGATGTTTATTGTCGAATAAACATTATTTTGCAGACATTCTTAATATCTTATCTATTCCTGAAGTTCACTTTAGAAGTAAGACCCGAGTGTCAAAATTTCCTTCTTTCAGCCAGAACAGCTCCAATTACCGAACCAATTATACCTATCACAGCGGTATGAGCTACGATGATAATGGTAACTATAAATGCAGAGGCAGCTATAAGTCCTCCAAGTACAGGGGCGTCTCTGAGTATCGATCCAAGAAGTCCTCCAAGAAGAAAACCCGGAATAATCATGAAAACGGTCATTAAAACTCCGGTCTTAAGCCCTTCTCCAGAACCTCCGTCTGCGTAATAACCTCCTAAAAGACCTCCCAGAAAAGGAGCTATGGAGTTTACTAATGGAATGAAATAAAAAACAAAAGTACAGACCATACCTATGAGTGCTCCACTTAAAACTCTTGCTATTATCTTCACCTCCCACAGTAAAGAACGTACAGATCTTAGTTGTTATAATAAAATTAATTTAGTTATTCATAAATATATAGCTAGACACTAGATTATTTTCTAGAAATAAATAAGTTCTTCCCAGATTTTCCATACTTATTACCAAAGTTAAGAACAAAACCCAAATAGTCATTTTTAATCTTGAGCCCCAGCAGTAAGAAAGCAAGTACGAAAGAAATACTGTTTGCAGTGATCAGGGCTGGATCATTTACAAGGATACCGTGAAACATCCAGAGAAGCATACCTGAAGTAGAACAAATTAGCATCATTAGGGATACATCCTTTGTAGATTTGGTAGTCAAAGCTCTTAGAAGCTGTGGAGCAAAGGCTACAGTTGTCAGTGCACCTGCAATATAACCGATCATTGAATTTCACTTCCCGAATTTAACTAAAATATCTCAGAAAATAGAAAATTTCTGAGAGTTGCAATGTAACCGCAACAGCATGATATTCTTTTCCTTAGATTTGTGTCTCTGCAACCCCGGTTTCGTCTAGGGATGACAGGACCTTTTTATTTAGTTCAAGGGGCTAAGGCTCGAGGTTCAATCGTTTAAGGAACAATTACTTAAGTAATTTTTTTATTTGAATATAGAATTTGCGAAAGAAACATAACCCTGATATAAGCGTACCTCGTAAAACTCTACTGGGATATGGTTATGACAGAAAACTGCCTTTTTTGTAGAATAATAGAAGGAAAAGTTCCTTCAGAGAAGGTATATGAAGATACTGCCGTTTTTGCATTTCTTGATGTTTTTCCGGCAAGCGAAGGGCATACACTGGTAGCTCCTAAAAAACACTTTAGCAGGTTTACGGATATGGATGCGGAAAGTGTTGCTTCGCTTTTTGAGGCTACAAGGAAAATTACGGCTGCAATCGAGGAGGCATTTTCAGCAGAGGGATCGAACATTGGAATCAACGATGGAAAAGTCGCAGGACAGGAGGTTCCCCATGTCCATGTACATGTTATTCCCAGGAGAAAAGGAGACGGTGGGAGAGGAATAAAATCAATAGTATGGACTGAACCTGATACTGCCAATTTGAAAGAAGTTGCGGAAAAGATCAGAAGAGCGCTCTGAAAAGAAAGCTCACAATAAGAGAAATAATCCCTAGACAGAACATTTCCCAGATAGGGTTTTCAATACGAAACGATAATATATTTTTTGGAATATAATGAATTTAAGGAAAGGCAGCAGGCAGAATTGTTGTCAGTACCCTTCCGTTTTCTCTTACTTTGGGGGTAAGAACAATGGCAGAAATGGAAATTGATGTTAGAGGGCAGACCTGCCCTGTGCCTCTGGTAGAATGCAGAAAAGCCTTAAAGAAAGCCTCTCCAGGGGATCTTGTTATTGTGAAGGGAACACATCCAGCATCAAGAAAAGAGATTCCTATGGCCTGCGAAGCAATGGGGCTCACAGTACTGGAAATCGAAGATAAAGAAGGAGGTAAAGAGTGGGAGATTAAGATCCGGAGATAAGCCGGAAGGGGAAGGAAAACATGGGGGAAAAGACTGTCATTATCCTGCATAGCGGCGATATGGATAAGGTATACAGCGCACTTATAATTGCAAACGGGGCTCTTGCGATGGGTATGGAAGCCTCCATATATTTTACTTTCTGGGGGTTAATGCGCTTGAAGAAAGGAGAGCTTGAGAAGGGGCCACTCTCCAAGATGAATATGCTAGGGCTTGGCAGGCAGATGATCAAACAAAGAATGAATAAAGCCAATGTTGCTTCACTTGAAAGGCTGATGAATGATTTCAAGGAACTTGGCGGAAAGATAATCGCCTGCGAGATGACCATGGAAATTATGGGCTTGAGTAAAGAGGAGCTTCGAACAGAGTGGATAGATGAATGGGGAGCTGTAGGTTCGTATATTCAGGAAGCACGGGACGCAAACGTAACTCTCTTTATTTGAGGTTTGGAAAACTCTTAGAGTTTGAGGTAAAGCTTAAAATATAACTATAATATGAGTTTTCCATTTTCGGACCTGAATTAGATGTATCTTACTGAGCTAATACCACTATCCAGGGAATTATTACCACTAATTTATCGGATTAAAATCCAGAAATTTACTGGAGACTCTGAGATTTAACTGTAAAATCTAAAATTTGATTATTTCAACGGGGAGGGAGAAGAAATATTCGAGAATATAATATATCTTGACAATGCCGCATGCACACGATTGGATGAGCGGGTACTTGAAGTAATGAAACCTTATTTTTTTGATACCTATGCAGTTGCAACATCGGAATTTGGCTATTCTATGGGTATTGAAGCAAAAGAAGCACTTGCAAGATCCCGAGAAAGCATAGCTTCAAAGCTTGATGCAAATTCAGAAGAGATTATTTTCACTTCAGGATCCACTGAATCAAGCAACACTGCGCTTAAAGGCATTGCCATGGCTCTTAAAGAGAAGAAAGGAAAACACGTTGTTGTCTCAAAGATAGAAGATTTTCCTGTGCTTAATACAGCAAAAGCTCTCGAAGGACAGGGTTTTAGTACGACTTTCCTGGATGTCGATCCTGAAGGGTTTGTAGATCTCGAAGGACTTAAAAACGCTATAACAAAGGAAACTGTTCTTGTTTCAATTCAACAGGGAAACCAGGAAATAGGGACAGTACAGGATTTGCAAGCTATCTCGGAAATATGTGAAGAAAAAGATGTGCTCCTGCACACGGATGCTACTCATAGCTTTACTCGGCTACCTCTCAATGTAAAGGAACTGCCTGTGGACCTAGTTACTATGTCAGCCCATACCATTCACGGTCCAAGAGGAATAGGTGCTCTTTACATCAGGAAAGACACCCCAATAACCAAATTTATGGATGGAGGT
>DUGT01000030.1:0-178 GCA_013331275.1 Methanosarcina sp.
GACTGAAAAGCATATGTAGTCTACGCTCATTTTATATAAAGATATCGCAAGGACTATATTATATGTTAGTCCTGACTAATTTAATATAGTAGAGTATAAGAACTAGAAGAGGGAAACCACAACCTTATATATTAAATGGACATTGTTGGCAGCAATCAGACCATAATTATGGTCATTA
>DUGT01000030.1:314-3092 GCA_013331275.1 Methanosarcina sp.
GTCACTAACTCCGATTAATGATCTCATTCTAAGGAGGAGACTCATTGTCCAAGTTCGTATATTTTTTTGGAAAGGATGTAACTGATGGCAAAGGTAGTATGAGAGACTTACTTGGAGGTAAGGGCGCAGGCCTTGCTGAAATGGCAAACCTTGGAATTCCCGTACCACCAGGTTTTACGATTACAACTGAAGTTTGTGTACTTTATCTTAAAAACAAGAAGTATTCTGAAGAAGTACTCAAACAGGTTGAAGAAGCGATCGATAAGCTCGAGACTTTAAACAACAAAAAACTGGGAGACCCAGAAGATCCGCTGCTTGTTTCTGTAAGGTCCGGTGCTAGGGTGTCCATGCCGGGGATGATGGATACTGTCCTTAACCTTGGACTCACGGACAAATCTGTTCTCGGACTCGCAAATAAGGTCAACGACGAAAGGTTCGCTTACGACTGTTACCGCAGATTCATCTCTATGTTTGGAGATGTGGTTCTGGGAATTGACTTCGATAAGTTCGAGTCCCTTATTGAGGACAAGAAAAAAGAACTTAAAGTCGAATCTGACACCGATCTCGATGCAAAAGCACTGAAAGATCTGGCTAAAAGGTTCAAGGGAGTAATTAAACTCGAAAAAGGATTTGATTTCCCCCAGGATCCGAAAGTCCAGCTTCAGATGGCAATTGATGCTGTTTTTGAGTCTTGGAACAACCCAAGGGCCATCACTTACAGAAAGCTTAACGAAATCGATGACAGTTGGGGCACAGCTGTCAATGTACAGACTATGGTTTACGGGAACAGAGGAAATACCTCAGGCACAGGAGTTGCTTTTACAAGAAACCCGTCTACAGGAGAAAAGAAATTTTTCGGGGAGTACCTTATTAATGCACAGGGCGAAGATGTTGTTGCAGGCATCCGAACTCCGGACTTTATTGATACTCTTGGAAACAAGATCCCTGAAGCCTACAAGCAGCTTGTGGACATCTGTCAGAAGCTCGAAGCCCATTTCAAAGACATGCAGGATATAGAGTTTACTATCCAGGAAGGAAAACTCTACATGCTGCAGACAAGAACTGGGAAGCGTACAGCTGCTTCAGCTGTAAAATTAGCAACTGACATGGTAGCAGAAGGGCTGATTGATAAAGAAACTGCAGTTACAAGGGTTAAAGCCGAACATATAGACCTTCTCCTGCACCCGAGAATTGACCCCAATGCAAGACTGGAAGTAATCGCAAAAGGACTTCCGGCATCACCCGGAGCTGCTGTAGGAAAGGTTGTGTTTACTGCCGAAGCAGCCGAGGAAATGGCTGAAAAAGGAGAAAAGACAATTCTCGTCCGAACCGAAACTTCCCCTGAAGATATCGGAGGAATGGCTGCTGCCCAGGGTGTCCTCACAGTGCGCGGTGGAATGACCTCTCATGCCGCAGTCGTTGGAAGAGGCATGGGTAAGCCCTGTGTTGTAGGCTGCGGAGAGATCTCAATCGACATCAAGAGCCGCCTCTTCATGGTAAACGGTCACACTATCAAAGAACATGATTATGTTACCATTGACGGGAGCACAGGCAGTGTAATTATCGGGAAAGTAGAGCTGATTGATGCCGAAATTAGTGATGATCTGAAGAAGATTCTTCTCTGGGCCGATGAAATCAGGACTCTCGGAGTGAGAACAAACGCAGATAACCCTGCAGATGCAGGCCTTGCCCGTGAACTTGGGGCTGAAGGCATAGGACTTTGCAGAACTGAGCATATGTTCTTCGGAGAAGACAGGATCCCTGCAGTAAGGGAAATGATCATGGCCGAAGACGAAAAGTCCAGGAAGAAAGCCCTCAAAAAATTACTTCCTATGCAGAAAGAAGACTTTCTTGGAATCTTCCGCAGCATGGAAGGCCTGCCTGTTACTATCAGACTGCTTGACCCCCCTCTCCACGAGTTCCTTCCTGACAAAGAAGAGCTCGATGCAAAGCTCAGGGAGCTCGAAGCCTCAGGAGACTGCGGAAAGATCGATGAGGTAAAGAATGTCATCAAGAGAGTTGTTTCCCTCAAGGAACTCAACCCTATGCTCGGCCACAGGGGATGCAGGCTCGGAATAACTTATCCGGAAATCTATGACATGCAGGTACGTGCAATCATGGAAGCAGCCTGTGAACTTGCAAACGAGGGTATGAAGATCGTTCCTGAAATCATGATTCCGCTCGTGGGCCTTGTAAAAGAGCTTTCCATTACAAGGGAAGAAGTCTGCAAGATGGCAGAGACAGTCATGGCTGAGAAAGGCGTAAAAATCAATTACAAAGTAGGAACAATGATCGAACTGCCCAGAGCCGCAATTGTCGCAGACCAGATTGCCCAGGAAGCTGATTTCTTCTCCTTCGGGACAAATGACCTGACTCAGACAACTTTCGGGTTCAGCCGCGATGACGTGTCCAAATTCGTGCCCATTTACCAGAAAGCAGGAATTCTTGAGCACGATCCGTTTGCAGTCCTGGACCAGGAAGGCGTTGGCGAGATCATGAAAATCGGTATATCAAAAGGCCGCTCTGTTAAACCCGAACTTAAAATGGGTATCTGCGGAGAACATGGCGGAGAGCCAAAATCCATTCACTTTGCCCATGAAATTGGCCTTAACTATGTAAGCTGTTCTCCTTACAGAGTTCCGATTGCAAGGCTCGTAGCTGCACAGAGCACAATTGAGTCAAGAAAGTAAAGTCCTTGAAGTTAAAGACTTATTTAAAATGAGGCAGGACTTATCCTGCTCATATTATTTTTTTGGAAACCTTTTTTGAAACCTTTTT
>DUGT01000030.1:3304-5201 GCA_013331275.1 Methanosarcina sp.
CAGTCCTACCCATAAGAATATTTCCGTAAAAACATAATGACGTAATCCTTTTTCAAGGGTTAATGCTGTCATTTTACGTCGGGTTTCATGCAGACCCCTCATCCAAAAATCATTATTGAATCGAGCCTTGCAGTACCTACTTTTGTCCAGTACTTGCAAATACTACAGTACTGGATCTCGCCGTCTGAGCGCAGTTTTAAGTTAGCGTGACATTTTGGACATATTTTTAGATGTTTCATGAATAAAACTCCTTTAATTTTATTTCAATTTCGAACTCATTACAAAACTCAAAACTTGTTCCCTAAGCCTTGAATTTTGAAAGATCAATCAAGTTTTGTAACGAGCTTAAGCATTTGTTTAAACATTTAGAGATCTTTGGAGGTTGTTTGATATATTGGTTTAAAGTTGTTTGATATGTTGGTTTTAGGTTGTTTGAGGTTTTTGGAGGTTTATCTGAGGTCTTTAAGGTTGTTTGAAATTTTGGAGGTTATCTAATATGTTGGTAGACTATCGAGAGGTTAGTTTACTCTTTCTGCGTTTATTCTTCTCCCATTTCTTTTCTAAAACTGATATAATCCCTTTCTACTTCTTCAAGTTCGTATTCCATTTTATACCCCATTTTGTGATTTCTTGATCTTCAAGTTGGCTTTTATTAATATACAGTTAATTTTCTGGAGGTTGTCTAAAGGTCGTTAGTTAATAAATTTTTAGTATGTGCCTCTTTTCCAATTTGTTTTTAAGTTTAGATTATTATTGTATGAATGGCCCCAACATTTTGTGTAAATTTCCTTAGAGGTTAAAAGCATCCCATTCCCAAACAAAGATCCTTGCGAAATTTGCTTTGAAAGCTTTTTCTCTGTCATTTTATTCATCTACTGGTTCTCCTTTGTTCTAAGTTTTATCTCTATTTCTTTAAAGGAACACGGATTCCTATTTCCCCTTTATTGTATAAATAATTTATGCTTATAAAATAAATAAATTGAATAAAAGTCCCCATGTTATAGAGATTAATTGTTAAGATTGTAAAAAGTTACATAAAGATCCTCTAAAGTAAAAATTTTTGGTAAAAAGGCTGTTCTCGAATTTGATCAAGAGTCTTTTGAGCATATAATGCAAGAAGAAGCCCAAAGGTGCTGTATCTACTGTATCCCCCAATACAGTTCCTCCGAGTTTATGCTCCCCCAAGCACATTGATTCGAAGAAGAGTCAGCAACCTCCAGGAAATTCTTTTCTTTTTGATGATACTCCAGCTCTATTCCCCAACTCCATCACATAGTAAGGTCATAAATTATATTAAATAAATCATATCAAAAATTAAACTCAAACAAAAAATTGCTTGACGTAAAAGATTTCAAGTCTATCATGAATCATTTTTAAGTAAAACTCACAGTACTAGAACTCACATTACTAGTACTGTGATTCCGAAGTAGGTTCACAAAAATTGACTTTTAATCTATCTATCGACCTTGAGTTTTTCAATAAATAGGGAGTTTATTTTGGAATCGAAGCACTAGAATGGAATAAATGCTCAGCAAGACTTAGTACTGGGACTGGAAAACAGCAACATTAAGTCGTCATATGTCTAAATTGCTTCTTTAAATCCTGCATTCCGAGTCAATCAATTTTCAGATTATAAAAATAGTACTGAAATTTTGAGATTTTAAACGTGAAATTAGCCCTGTAATGAGCTCGGCAACAAAAAATTGTGAAAATACGGGTTATTGCGGCCTCAATTAGCCGCAAGCTTCCCTGAACTTCTTTTATCCTGGTGATTTCAGTATTTCCTTGAGATCATATAATCGGCAATCTGAAGGAGAAGCTCTTTCTCAGGACAGTCACGCAGGGCGTCCAGTTTTGCTTTGCCTTCGTTGATATATGAAATTGCAAGGTTCTTTAC
>DUGT01000171.1:0-2137 GCA_013331275.1 Methanosarcina sp.
CGAATATTTTCATCCCTTGGCATTACTAATCTCGTCTTTATCCCTGCCTCTGCAAAATCCTCAAAATCTACCGGGATCTGGCTGACTACAATTGCCGGAATATTAGCCTGGCTCAGAATTTCCCTGGTCTTTCTAACCACATGATCCTTGATATTTCCGAGATGAATCACGGCCAACTTGTGCATTTCAATCTGTGCAACTTCTATCGGACTCAGTACAAAAGATCCGGTCCTCATACCTGATTCAGGGATTCCGGAACCTGAGTAGAGTACCAGCACACTGACCTGAATGTTTTCTTTCCTCATGCCGTATGTGATCTCACACACCGGCCTTGTGATATGTCTCTGGCCGGGACTCATTGCAATAGCTACGACCTCAGCACGGCCGGCTTCCGAGAGAGTGCCTCGCTGAGCAAGTCCTCCTCCTTTGCCAAGTCCTGCGCCGCATCGACAATCAACTACCTGCGTTTCCCGATCAATCATCATCTTTTTTCACTCATCTTTGTCTTTTTTCTTCTCTTGCTCTTCTTGCTTCTCGATAAAGATGAGCTGATCTACCCTGGTTCTAGGATCTACCATACCAAGCAACCGAGGGTCTGCTTCAGGACCAAGTTTAGCATAGTCAGTTACAGTAGGCTTTTTCCTGAGGAAATGTCCTTCCCTGAATTCAAAGGGGAACGGGAGCAGTTTTTCGCACACTTCCCTGATCTGTTCTTTAGCTTCGGCATTTGAAAGTTCAACCCTGATCCTACCTACACAGATCTTTAATTCGATAACCTGATCTCCAATCTGAATAGGCTTTCTAAGTGGATGTTCCACTTTTTCCCCAGTCCCAGGGCCGGCAGACACCTTTTCAGGCAGCCTGTTGCCCTGCACCATGACGCGGATTACCCCATCCACCTTGTAGATTTCGGCCATGAGCTTCTGAGCCGTTTCAGGGGACAGGATTCTACTGGGAAAAATCTCGATTTGAATAGAATCTTCCGTACTTGAAGCAGAGTCTGACATCGTTAGACCTTTCGAGTTATTATTTAGAGCGCTCCTGCAACTGCCTTTATCGGCTCGCGGAATTCCTTAATTGCACCAAAGACGTCACCTATCAGGCCGGATGTTGATTCAATTGTGAACATCTGGGTACCTGCATCAAGAGCGACTGCTGCGCATACACAGGGGATTGCGAATCCTCTGGAGTGTCTGGTAACAACGTGGTTACCGTTGAAGACACCAGGCCCACCGCCACCATAAATGGAGTGGCTGAAGAATGAGAATCCTACCGCTGTACCTTCTACTTTACCGTAGTCACAGCCTGGAAGACCGGTTTCCTTCTCAAGGATATCATTGAAGTAAAGAAGAGTTGAGGAAACGTTCTGAGCTGCACGTCCTGCACCACAGTTTACGAGGGTGGCTGCAAGGGTACCGACTGCTGCACAGGCATTCCACATTGGAACATCGTTTGCTTTATAGAAATTGTATCCAGAAGGAGCGGTCTTGTCAACAGAGATAATACCTGCTTCAATTGCCCTGCGGACAACGGATTCAATAACGGTTCCAATGGTACCGTCCTTACCGTTTTCTTTTACAATGTCATATAAGAGGTTGTTAGCGTTGAGACCCTGGTATGCAAGACCGAGGAGCTGATGTCTCTCAAACATACCGACTGCTCCGCCCATTTCGAAGATACCGGCCTGTTCGTAGATTGAAGAGAGAGCTGATGCGTTCATTGCATTCCTGTTGGCGATTGCTGCAACGTGGTTGGCCATAATGTTCCTGAGGGAGAAGCCAAGGCCTTCGTTGTTTTGGGGGATACTGAGAATGCTCTGAACCTGACCGCCCATGAGATCCATTGTCTGTGGGTAGCTTCCCCAGACGGCTGCTTTTACGATAGGAGCGTCATACGGATCGGTTCCGAACATGTCTATAATAGTCTGGGTGACTGCTGCTGCGCCAACTGTTGTTGAGGCCATGAAGTCGGCACCTGCAATAATCCTGGACTGTGGAGACTGAATCAAAAGGCTCTTTCCGCCCTTGACTTTGATGATGCTGGTGTCGTCGCCTTCTTCGACCTGGACGAGTTTTTTAACATTTTCTGCAATTGCGTCAGCATTGCCTACAATGTCGTAGTTGAGCCCACGGCCTAA
>DUGT01000171.1:2287-9658 GCA_013331275.1 Methanosarcina sp.
GGCAAGTGCGCCTTGAATACCTGCGAGGTTGACTGCAACGGACCTCTTGGTGTCCATGATAATCTTTTTAATTGCTGCGTTTCTTGTTGGAGCAAGGGTCATAATGTCGACATTGCTCTCGAGCAATTTTCCTCTGTCGTCGTAGATGTCTACTGTGTCAGACACTTTAATTTCCTCCTTAATTTATTGAAATCACTTTGGGACTGGTCACCTACTGGAGTGCTTTTGCACTCAATAAATCAATTACCGCTTTTTTTAAGTGTCCACTTTCCCAATGTAAATCTCATTCGTTTAGAAGGTACTTAAATCTTTTGTGTTTTCCGATAAATGAATTTATGTATTTTTTTAAAATATATTTTATTAATTTGTAATCTATTTTTGTAAAAATATATAAAAAAACGATAGCAATGGGAAAATGAAATTTCAGGATACTTAAAGCCTGCCAAAAATATGCCGTTTATCTTATAAAAAATATTTAGTATGAAAATGAAGAATATATATGAAATTTATTATTATGTTTTTTTGGACCTGAAAGCCATACCAAAAAAGTTTATTAATATCTTGGTAATACGAAAGTTTAATATGGAAGTAGTTGTCGATGTAGGCGGAAATCCAGGAATAGACTGTAGAGGCTTTTGCAAGTACTGTTACTTTAAAAAAGTCAAAGATGTTCAGCCTCTGGGCTGTAAACATTGTCTTCCGTTCAAAAAAGGTTGTGACTACTGCACACGCAGTGTAAAGGAATCATACTCGGGTTTCAAGCCCCTTCAGATAGTACTGGAGGAAACCTCAAGAAAACTCTATTTCGCTAGTGGAAAGATTAAAAAGTTCACTATTAGCGGAGGAGGGGATTTAAGCTGTTATCCTGAACTGAAGAACCTCGTAGCTTTCTTATCTCAGTTTGAGACTCCAATCCATCTAGGATATACAAGCGGGAAAGGTTTCAGCAAGCCTGATGATGCTCTTTTTTACATAGACCATGGAGTCACAGAGGTGAGTTTTACAGTCTTTGCAACTGATCCGGCTCTAAGAGCAGAATACATGAAAGACCCGGAACCCGAAGCTTCTATACAGGTTCTTCGGGATTTCTGTGCTCATTGTGACGTATACGGAGCAATTGTGCTCATCCCTGGAGTAAATGACGGGAAGATCCTTGATAAGACTCTCAGTGATCTTGAAACTATGGGTGCAAAAGGAGCTATTCTGATGAGATTTGCAAACTCTTCGGAAAATGGACTTATCCTGAATAATGCTCCTATTATTCCTGGCATAATTCCACATAACATTGAGGAATTCACTGAGCTGGTACGCAACTCTGCAGCAAAGCACCCCTCAATAAGGATAACAGGAACCCCGCTTGAAGATCCCTTAATTGGCTCTCCTTTTGCTATCCGAAATGTTCCCGAAGCTCTTGAAAAACTTCCGAGGACAACAAAAAGAGCCACTATAATTACAGGCCAGATAGCAGTTCCAAGGTTGAGGGAAATCTTTGAAGCTCTTGGAGGGTCCGTAAATGTTGTTTCTCCAAAAAAAGACATTGGGTGTCTCATTACTATTGAGGATCTCAAAAACATGGATCTATCTGAAGTAAGCGAGACTGTTTTTATCCCGGGGAGGGCTTTTGTTCATGACATGGAAGTTAAAGATGCTTTTAAAAGAGACGGGGTTGACAGACTTGTTCGCAGGGGCCCAGAGCTTCTTTCTGTAGATGGTGAAATGTCAATAGGCATGAACAAAGAAGAGGTTCTGGAACTGGAAATTAAAAACTTTACCGAACTTATAGAGCAGATTAATTCCCTTGGGCTACCTGTAAAATAAATTAGGTCATATAACCAATCCTTAATCTGAAAAAAAACATCAACAACATAAAAGAACTTATTCTGTACAAGATACAGATAATCAAACAGATAGCACATAAATAATCTTATAATTATATAATTACATGAAAAAGATATAAAAAAGTTGCTAACCCTGAGGCAGAAAACTATTTCATGTAAATATCAGTCAAATCCTGAAAGAAGACTACCTCCGGAAGGAGAATAAGACTATACAGAGCAAAATTAGAGAACTAATCAGTAAATACTTCTATATTTTAGGGCTCTCAAACTGCCCTGCCTCCTTTCGGACAATTAAATTAATTTATTTTAAATGTTAATATCTAGTGCTATATATTCTCAGCGCGCAGATCCAGACATAAAATCTGAAAGGCCTAGCTGTTTAACCCTGTGATTCTCGAATAGAGAACATATGTCGTTGTCCAAAAGTTCAATTCTCTGTCTGGTATAGCTAGAAACTCCATATCGTTCTCCAATTTCTTTTGAAATCTCAAGATACTTACGGACAGCTCCTTCGTGTACGGTCAGTACTACATTACCTCCACACTTAGGACAGGCTCCAGTTAGTGGAGGGCGCCTGAACTTCTCCCCACATTTTATACAGCGCATCCGCTGTCTGGAAAAAGAACGGAGATTCCCGAGAAGATCAGGAAGGAAATGAGATTTGAGCACCCGTTCAGCTACATCCGGAGCATCTACTGCTCTTATTTTGTTAGCAAGAGTAAGTTGAGCCTCCATTTTTTCGATCATGCTCCCAAGAGTCTTATATGACGAGTTGAGAGGGCCTGCAGCAATGTCCGAAGTATTATGTGTGAACATAAAATGCTCGTACTGCTCCGGGGTTCCAAGTCGACTGCTAACGAGGTCCATAATACCTTCGAGTTCTGTGGGATTTTTTATCTCTTGAGTAGCCTTATAGAATTCCAGAGGGTACCTGGCAGGCACATCTATATTATGTGCCTCCTTATCAACTTCTTTCGGATCAATTCTCGTAGTAAGTACCAAAGGAGCGTCCATTTTCCCACCCCTTTTATCCGGGAGATAAGCTCTTGAGAAATTAAGAATTCCATCCATGAGAAGCATTACGCAATCTTCGTCTCCATCGCAGTTCCTTCGTTTTGAAGCGTGAAAGAAAGGATGAGCATAACCTACCGAAGCTCTCGTAAACCCTATTAATCTCCCCAGTACGCCTGCTGAAGTGTGCGGAGCAAGCCCTATGAGCAATACGCCTACAAGATCCTGAATTGTTTCGGCATTGTAATAAGGTTCAACTCCGTAATATTTCACAAGCAGGTCATCCACATATTTTGCGATACGAAGCATATACTCACCCCCATCATAAGAAATCACAAGATCCTGGACCTTCAGGCAGGCGATCTGATCATCTCTTTCAATGGGGTTTCCGTAAACGTCTTCCACATAACCGAGTTCCCGGAGTTTAGCTGCTGTTATTCCGATTTCATCCGCCCTGATATGTGTAAGGGGAATATCTGACATATCATAACGGACCGTCCCATCTTTAAAAATATAGACATCATGTTTTGCCCTCAAGATTCCCTTTTCCAGGGGTTCGGGGGTCATCTGCCCGTTCATGAGCCGTTTTACACCTTTAATGAGGTCCATTTTCTCTCTTTCCCCTACATTTTCAAAAGCCTGTTTATAAATGGCGTGAAAATCTAATTTGACATTTGCAACTGAAGTTGGCTTTCTACCGCATTTAGGACAAGTTTCGGAGTTTCGGACCTCAATTTTACAGCGAGGACAGAAGAGTTTTGGACGTGTATGCTCTCCACAATCACAGCGCCAGAAATAAGTCTCTTTCCCACAGGTAGGACACTCCCTGATTCCCATCTCCACTTCAATTTCGCCTATTTTCCCATTCATTGAAGCCGAATAATTCGAAGCGGATACAAGATTCCGCGTAATTCCCCCAGCATTACCTATAGGAAAAAGAACCTGAGCTGCAGGAGACATTTTTCTCAAGTTGGATTTTTCTGGTCTTCCCATTCTTGCCCCGATTCTCGAAGGAGCCCTTGGAAGAACTTTAAACCCACTTAAAAGAGCCGCAGCATCCACCATATTATCAGTGTCAGGCATTTTGGCCTTCTCTTTAAGTTGGTGATCAAGTCCAAGGCAAAGAATAAAAGGAAGAGCTTCTTCAATCAGTATTGTGTCAGCTTTTACCCTGTGAAGTAAAAGGAGTTTTTCAAGTATGAATTTGACACCACTTTCCATACAGGCTTTCAGAGGTAATCGGAGAATTCCGTCTTCAACCGAGAAATTTCCTTTCTCAGCCACGAATTTCCTTAAAGTTTCAAATTCATTTCGGTCTATATCGTGCCAGAGATATGTAAATTTCGGATGTAGAGGAACCTCATATTCCTTCGCAAGCCTGAGAGCCAGAAATGACGACGGATTTTTTAATTCCTCTTCAGGTATTTTCTCAGAGCAAGCTGCTTCATAATCGTAAATCCACCATTCAAAAACATAAGGTGAAGGCATAAGAGGGTGATTGTTTTCCAGAAAGTCCCCGTAATTAATCAGGATCTCTCCGATATCTACGATTACCTCTACCTGAGAGCGAAGCTCATAAGCTTCCTTTATATTGTCTACACGGACAAGGTCTCCGGAACAAAGGCGCACAGTTGGCCCTTCTATCGAATCTACAGCAGACATAGCTGCAGCCTTTCCAGGCCTTTCAACCTTGAGCTGGGTTCCATTAGTAATAAAGTCGTCAAGTAGAACCATAGAAGATGGGTTGATCCCAGCAGCCGCAAAAGAGGTATTTCTGGAGCGGCCATAGCGAAGCCTGAAACCTCCTGGCCTTGAAGGATGGGAAAAAACCGGTCTGCCTGCAATCAAGTCTCTTATATACTTGTCCTTTGGTTTGATCTTATTTTTTTGCTCATTTTCCTCATCTCCTCCAGCTTTTGCACCTCCTATAAGAGTTGCCAGCCAATCCCATCCGTCCATGTTCAGCTTGTTAACATGCTTCTTGACCTTTGGTGCCTTAAGGGCAAGCCCTTCGGCAAGTACAAGGCACATTCCCCCTCTGACACGGTTTGTCCCAATTCTTTCCAGATCCCTATGCCCTTCAACCTCAGCTTCCTCAGTTGGGTCTCCGTCAATACAAACAGGACAATTCTTGACAATCAGACGAATTTCATCTTCAGAAGGCATGTATTGAAGGCTTGCAACTTTTTTGTAAAGCAGGATCTCTTCCACATAACGCTCTACTTCCTCAGGCCTAGGTTTATAGCGGTCAATACCTATTCCGCGCCTTACATAATCACCTACAAGTACGGAAAGAGCCTGAGCTGTTCCTCCTGCACTCCTGATAGGTCCGGAATAAAAAATCCGAATATATTGCGAACCGTCATCGTTCTTTCCTAATTCGACTTTATCAATCCCTTCAATAGGGGCTGCAACCACTCCTTCCGTAAGCGTAGCCATGGAAACCCGGATAGCAGCTTCAACTGCATCTTTTTTTGTTGCGAAATTTCCTACTTCTCCTTCTGCAACCTGACGCCCAATTTCAAGAGCAGCCTCTTCCCTTGACATTTTGTTCTCAAGTTCCCGGATTTTTGCAGCAACTCCATCTACTCCTATAAGGTTCTCAACCCTATCAGCAAGATCTTTGGCAAGAGGAATTTCTACAACGGGCTTTGGGTCACCTCCACGAGCTCGAGCTGTGTTTGCAATCGTTATGGCTTCTTTGAGCCTTGCTTCAAGTTCGTCGAAGTATTCATGCATTTCTTTACTTGCAATTGTCTCACCCATTTAAAAGCCCCTTTAAAAAAATTGGTATTATCTCTGCCTGCGACGAGATCCGGATGCAAGAATGCTTGAAATTGAGGTTATAAAAAGGACAAAGATGCCTACCCAGATCAGATAACTCCCTGCCTTCTCCATGCCCAAAACTGTTAAAAGCAGGCCTGCAGCCAGCACTACAAGGTTAATCTTGTTTATTCTTTTGTTCTGATCTACAACTTTTTTATAAGCCTGCATTCTTACTAAATTTTCCTTTTTCTCCGCTTTCAAAACTCTTCCCTCTCAGCCACTATTTAAATCTTCAACTTTCTGCCACAACCGAGCTTAAAACTGCTTACAATCGAGCTTACAACACTATATTACAGTTGAGCTTAAGCAACAATCTTTATGGAAGACGCTTCCCTCAATCGGTTAATAAGAGCTTCCCCAAGCCCAAAACGGCTAAAGGACCCATCAACCACGATTACATCCAGTCCTTTCTTGTCAAGCTTTCTGAGCCCTTCAAAAAGTTTTCTGGCAGCTACTTCTGGTTCTTCCCTGGGCCCTAGCAAAAGGCACTCATACAGATCCAGATTTTGTAAAGCAAGGAAAGTTGCAGTCTCCTTACTGGTTTCCTCACTGAGAAGAAGTCCGACTTTCTGCCCTTCGCTTCTGTAACTTTCAAGTAATTTGACAAGCTTATCCGAGACCGATTTACCTTCCCCTTCAACAAGCACGACCTTCGTATCGGGAATATAGTGCCTGTATTTTTGACCTGCCTTCTTTTCCGACAGATTAGATTCATCCACAGCTTCGCTATTTTTGTATCCGGACCTAACTTTTCCTATAACGTTTTCAAGCTCTTTGATACTTACGGCTCCAGGCCTGAGAATAACAGGTGGCTTGGCAGTCATATCAATTACAGTTGACTCAAGCCCTATAGCAGCCTCCCCTCCGTCAAGAATTGCGTCAGTCCTGCCTGTAAGATCTGAGATGACATGGGATGCAAGGCTTGGACTTGGCTTTCCTGACAGGTTAGCGCTGGGAGCAGCAAGAGGAGTACCTGCTCTTTTTATTAATTCCAGGGGTACTCTGTGGTCAGGCATGCGAACTCCTATCGATTTTAATCCTCCTGAAGTAATATCTGGGACAATATCGTTTTTCTCCAGAACAATCGTAAGGGGACCAGGCCAGAAAGTATCCATTAGCCTGAAAGCGCCTTGGGGAATGTTTCTTGACACCCTCTCAACATCTTCCCGTGAGTGAACAAGCAGGCTAAGGGGATTTCCAAGAGGGCGTTTTTTTGCCTCGAAAATCTTCAGGACTGCTTTAGGATTCAGACCGTCAGCTCCAAGGCCGTAAACCGTTTCCGTGGGAAAAGCTACAGTTCCGCCACGCTTGATAATCGCTGACGCTCTTTCAAGAACGGAATCAAAATTTTCTTCGGAGACCCTAAAAACCAGAGTCTTTACTTTATTTCCGTTTTCTGCCTGCACAGGGGTAAACTCCTCTTCGACCATAATTTTCTGTAGCTGTTTCTTCTGTTTATTTTTTCAGCCATTTATCGATGGCAACCTCAAGTTCTTTGTGGCTTTTCGCATATTCTTGCAGGCTAACTCCTTCAAGAGTTGCTTCAAGTGCCTGCCTGCAAGCAGTGGCCCCGGCTGCCGTGCCCATTGGATGGGCATGAATTCCGCCACCGAACTGCATAATAACATCCCTTCCGAAGATAGTGTACAGGTCAGGAATCATAGTAGGGGCAAGCCCTCCAGACGCAACCGGGAAC
>DUGT01000171.1:9829-18234 GCA_013331275.1 Methanosarcina sp.
GCAGGCACATTGTCTAGCACACATTCGTCATGAAGAGATAGAACCTCGTGTTTTTCTCCGTGCATTTTTCCTACAACCGTACCTATGTGAAGCTGGTCAAGCCCGATCAATCTGCAGAGCTTGGCAACGACAAGCATGCTTATCCCGTGGCGTGGATTCCGAGTATAAGCTGAATGCATGCATCGGTGAGCATGGAGAGCAAGTCCTGCATCTTCTGCTTCTTCCCTCAGGGTCTGAAGCGCAGTCCAGCCTGCAGGTACGATGTCAATCATCGCATAGCTGGCACCCAGGTCTTTAAGGACATTCATGCGGCGGATCATTTCCTTACAGGTAGGAGCAGTAATATTGCAGAGATACATTTTACGCTCTCCTGTCTCAGATTCTGCCTTTTCTGCAAGCTTCAGGGTAAGCTCAGCTCTTTTTTCAAAGCCATTAAACTTCTGATCCGTAAGGTTCTCATCGTCTTTCACAAGGTCGCAACCTCCTGCAAAGGATTTGTAAGCAACCTCAGCGTGTTTTTCAGAGGTTAATCCAACTTTCGGCTTGACAATAGTCCCTATGAGAGGCCTATCCTGAACTCCTGTCAGTTCCCTGATTCCTGGCAACCCGAATTTAGGGCCTTTGAATTCATGAAGCATCGAACCAGGGAAAGCAATATCCTGCAGCCTAAGATTGTCAACTACTTTCATACTCAGGATATTTCCCGCGACCGCACTGAGCACCTGCGGGACCGAACCGAGTTCAAAGAGCTCTTCCGAATAAGCTACCCTTACAGTCTGCGCATCTTCATCCACGTAAAAGACGTGGGGCTTTAACCTGGCTGCAAGTTCGGGACTCAGGGTGGAGATTTCAGTCCAGGAGTCTATAGAGCTTTCACCCGCCATATGAGTTGCAGCTTCCTCAAAATTCACTCCTGCTGACGGTTCGATATGAAACTCACATATCAGATCGGTATCCTTTGGGCTGTAGCCCGTGTCTATATAATCCCTTCGCATTGTTTTCCTCCTTGCTGAATAAATTAATCTCCAGAATAAAATACGTTAGAATATACTAAATAGAATTATAGTTCTGGTTGAAGGAAGTAACGGAACATAAATAAAAACTTATTTATTTGATAAATTGAAAAAAATAGTATGAGTTAATAGCGTAAAAAAACAGAAAAACAATAGAACTCAATTGTTCTAAATATTAGTGCTAATATTTGGGGATTTTATTTTCCGTTTTTGGGGATTTAAGCCATATTTCAGGTTTTTTCAGCTTTGGAGTAAGTAAACCTCTTAATACGTCCTTAAAATTTCGTTTTCATCCTTTTAAGACTGTAACTAAGAGCCTATCCGAAAAGTAGTTACCTGCTATAATTTTTACAATATGCAATATGCAAAACCTGAACGGATGCCAGGATATTAGATCTATTGCAACTTTTCGATATGCATTACTGACTTTTCGGATAGTCTCTAAGTTGAACTGCTGTACCAGATTAAACTGTCGGATTAAATACGTACATTTTGATATTAAATATCAAGTACATATGCACATTTTGACATTAAATATCAAGTACAAACAGTACAATGAAATATGCGGTCATCGAGATAAGTCCAAGAGGTAATCCAAGCTTTGCCCATTCCTTACTGGTTATACCCAATTTGCTTGCAGAGATGATATTCGGGATATTTCCAGGGATCAGCATTCCACCTGATATTAAAAGCCCCATTAGTACGCTTTTTATCTGGAATTCGCTGAGGACAGGTCCTATCTCAGCAGCTGCAAGAGTGGCATTATCAAGGACAGCAGAAACCATATTAATCCAGTAAAGAGCCATAGACGGTACCTGAATAAAGTACTCGAAGATGATAGGCTTGAATCCTTCCCCGAGCAATACGAGTGCTGCAATAAACACATAAACCTTTACAGCCCTCGTTATGACATCTTTTACAGTCTCATTATAATCTGCCGCTTCCATTTCGTGTTCTTCTGTACCGGTTTTCCCGAGGAAAAACATTCCAACAATACCATAAACAAGGATACCTGGAATTATATATTTCCCTAGCATATTAAATAAGAACATAAAATCGGCATGGTAAGGCTCACCAGATAATTTTGAGACTGCGACTGTCGAAAGAGGTTCACCTAGGGGAGTAAGCGCAGCGCCAAGTCCAATTGAAAAACACGCAATAATTGTCAGGTCTATCTTGGATTTTCGTGAGAGAGGCATCGCATTAACCACCTCAACGAGAATAATTGCTGCAAGAATAGCTGACATCACGCTTGAAGTAAACCCAAGGACAACAATGAGAATAAAGGCCAGAATCCTGACTGAAAGTATGTCAGTCAACTTTCTGATTGCTTTATGAATCGGAGCATGCCATTTATAGATAATCAAGCCAACGACAAGCACTATCTGGAATATGCCTATTGGAATGCCGAATATATCTCCAACATGCAGCGGTGCAGTAAATGCTTCTTCGATGATCTCCAAATTCCATCCTGTCTCTACGCCCGGAATTTTAGCAAAACCTGACAGAGACATTGAAAGCACTCCGCAGATAAAAAGGAATACTTCCAAGTTCTCTTCAATAACATGTATTTTAAAAGGTCCTAGCAATACGGCCAGGAATATCACAAGAAATCCAATTAGAACTCCTAGATCAAGAGCCATTATTTTTCCTCCTCTGGTAATTTTTAGATTATTGATTGCCTGGGGAGGCTTATAGATTGAAAAAATGAAACAAAGCCTCGAATATCTGGTCATTAAAATGACCGTCTTTATTATTAATTAACCTATAATAGATTGTTCAATAATATAATTATTCTGTTTATATTCAACTTAGCGCTCAAATTATTAAAAAATACGAGTTTTACTTTAGATCTTAGTTCTGAACAAAATTTATTATTCAAGCTTGCAGAAAGTACTTCTTTATTTAGTTAACAACATTGCAAATCATACATACACGCACCACAGGTTCATATTCAATATTTTAAAAAAGCTTTTCAAGCAGAAATTATGATACAAGATTAAAACAGGTTGATTCCGCCTCTGCATTTGTCGCATTCGAGTAGACTATTTTCTCGAGTTAGCAGAAAGAGTAAGGAAAATGATAACCAGAATCTGGAGAATTTACTCCTGTTATCGACCCAAGTAAGAGGTTTCGACGCTCTCCCTGTTCAAGACTAAACAAGACTTAAAAAATAGAAATCATTAGAAATCGGGTAACAACTGTGAAAAAGCCATAGACTTATTATGGATGCATGTGGAGAATTAATAACTTGAAAAATTAAAGCTTAAACATTAGGTATCTCATTGTAATCTTAAAAAGATTGAATGAAAAATGAATGCTGTACTTTAAAATAAATGTATTTTATTCAAATTCGATAAAAATTTTCAATAATTTATTTAGATCATCTATACTTACGGGATCGATTAGACCCTTTGAATACGTTTTAAGATCTTAGCAATCCAAGGATATGATGAAATTTCTGGAACTTACTTATTTTCATCGAACTTGAAGAAATACAACAAAAATCCACCGGTTCTTTATAGTTTTTATTGTTTAAGGAATCTTGTCAAGATTCAGTTTCAAGATCAGTATTTTTACTTTTGACTTTATACTGGATTTTGAAACTGAATCCTATTTACACTGACAGGCAATTTTAAGTTTAGATTTTCATTACGAAAATAATTACAAAATATATAGCCATTGTGACAAGTCCCATAGGTACTCCAAGCCTTGCCCATTCTTTACTGGTTATACCCAGCTTGCCTGCAGAGATGATATTCGGGATGTTTCCTGGGATTAACATTCCCCCGGCAATTAAAAGTCCCATAAGGATACTCTTTATCTGCAATTCACTCATAGCGGGTCCTATCTCAGCGGCTGCTAGAGTGGCGTTATCCAGAATAGCAGAGACCATGTTTACCCAGTAAAGTACCGTGGAAGGTATTTGTGTGAAGTATTCGAATATGATAGGCTTGAAACCATCTCCAAGGAATGTCAGAGCCATAATAAACACATAGACCTTAACAGCTCTCATTATGACATCTTTCAAAGTCTCGTTGTAATCTTCAGCTTTCGTTGTAGAGACGCTCATATCAACTTTTCCAAGGAAGAACATTCCAACAAGACCGTAAACAAGGATACCTGGAATTATATATTTCCCTAGCATATTAAATAAGAACATGAAATTGGCATGGTAAGGCTCACCGGAGAGTTTGGAGATAGCTATCGTCGAGAGAGGCTCTCCAAGGGGAGTAAGCGCAGCGCCAAGTCCGATTGAGAAACATGCAATAACTGTCAGGTCTATTTTGGATTTTCGTGAGATAGGCAATGCATTAACCATCTCAACAAGAATGATCGCCGCAAGAATGGCAGACATTACACTGGAAAACAGACCAAGCACAGCAATAAGGATGAAAGCCATAATCTTAAGAGAAAGCGCTGAAGCCATTTTCCGAATTGCTTTGTGAATCGGCTCGTGCCATTTATAGATGATTAAACCGACAATCAGCACTATCTGGAATATGCCTATTGGAATACCGGCAATATGTAAAGAAGCCAGCGGAGAAGTCAATGCTTCTTCAATTATCTCCATTCTCCAGCCTGTCTCGGCACCTGGAAGTTCGACAAAACCCGCGATGGTCATTGCTACTACTCCGCAGATAAAAAGGAACACTTCCAGATTTTCCTCAATAACATGTATTTTAAAAGGACCGAGTAACACGGCTAAGAATATTACAAGAAACCCAGCTAAAATTCCTGGTTCAAGAGCCATTACTTTTTTTCCTCCTTTAATATTTTTAGACCACAAAGTCTGAATAACCTACTGTGAAACAGTGTTAGAGCCTAGAATGTTTTAGTCTTATAAAGACTTGCTCTATTTATTCTTTGGTAATATATTAGTCTTTAATATTCAATTTAATTTTTATATTTTTTACAAATAAAGTTTGTTGACTTATTGAGGGAACTTAGCCCATAATGCATTTTTATTATATACAGAAATTACTTTCGGTCCAAAATTTGGATAAATCACATAGCTTCGCACTGTTTAATCTGACAAATAAACTTATTAAATTGTTTTATATATAAAAGTAGACATTAAGTACAAAAATTTTAGTTCAAATAGAATCAGAACTCACATTTTGTAAAATGAACACAAATGTAGAATTTATTTGCCTATTTGTCCTATATTATTTTTTAAAAGCGAGAGGAATATTTAAAGCGCTCTTAAATTGAGAAAATATGTGGCATTTTTGTGTATATATGCAGAAAGATAGGATAAAATAGGAAACAATGTATATTTTTTAACATATCCTTAGAATTAAAAATATAGATTATTTTTCACGATTTGCAACAGATTTCAATCTCACGCCCTTAGAAAAGCTATTTCAGACTTCTGGTAAGGGACAAAAGCTTGTTCGTTGTTTTTTATTGCATTTAAGAAGCTTTTAGCCGAATTATGAATTTCAGGCTTCTTAGAAAGAAGAAAAAGTTCTGCTAATTTAAAAAAGCGGTTAAAGCCTGGATGATATTCTGAGAAAATTATAAAAAACTCAAGTTGAGTACTGGAAACGGTAACTAAAAATGAAAAACGATAAATCAAGTATTGAAGCCTTACCACGATCATAGAAAAGTTCCGATTGAAAAATAATACTGGGAAATTCGACCAAATAAACAATATCTTCAAGTTCAAGGAAGAATTTTCAAATTAAAAAAGATTAGAATCTGGTAAATTTAAGAAATTAGACAACTCCTAAATTAAACAGATCCGTTTAATGTTTTTCCAGTCTATTTTAGTACCAACCAAATATAAGGGGTACTAAATTCTCAAATTTCCAGAAAATCCTTGAAATTTGTTCCCATTGAATTTGAAGAGAACACTATAAGATATAATCAGTTTTATACTGTTTTGAAGGCTTGATCCAGTTCCAAAATCCAGTGATCTAACCTATACTTTCTTCACTGGGTCTTGAAACTGAATCTTATTCACACTGACGGGCAATTTTGAGCTTAAAGTTTAAGCACAAAGATAATAACGAAATATATAGCCATTGAGACAAGCCCAACAGGCACTCCAAGTCTTGCCCATTCCTTGCTGGTTATACCCATTTTGCCTGCAGAGATGATGTTCGGGATATTTCCTGGGATCAGCATTCCGCCGGCAATTAAAAGCCCCATAAGGATACCCTTTATCTGAATTTCAGTAAGATTAGGTCCTATCTGGGCTGCTGCTAGAGTAGCGTTATCAAGTATGGCCGAAACCATGTTAACCCAGAACAGGATTGTCGCGGGTATTTGTGCAAAATATTCGAAGATAATAGGCTTGAAACCATCTCCAAGGAATGTCAGAGCCATGATAAACAGATAGACTTTGACAGCCCTCACAATGACATCTTTCAGAGTCTCGTTATACTCTTCTGCTTTCATCCCAGGATCATTTGTGCCAACTTTTCCAAGGACGAACATCCCAAAAAGCCCGTAAATAAAGACACCTGGAATAATATATAAGCCAAGCATATTAATCAAAAAGTCGAACTGTGCATGGTAAGGTGCACCTGAGAGTTTTGAGATAGCAATCGTCGAAAGAGGTTCGCCAAGAGGGGTAAGTGCAGCGCCAAGTCCGATTGAGAAACATGCAATAACTGTCAGATCGATCTTGGATTTTCGAGAGAGAGGCATTGCATTAACCACCTCAACGAGAATGATTGCTGCAAGGATAGCCGACATCACACTGGAAAACAGACCGAGAACAACAATGAGAATGAAAGCCATAACCTTAACAGAGAGCGCTTCGGCAACTTTCCTGATTGCTTTTTGAATCGGCTCATGCCACTTATAGATGATTAAACCGACAATCAGCACTATCTGGAATATACCAATTGGAATGCCGCCAATGTTTAAAGAATTCAGCGGAGAAGTCAATGCTTCTTCGATTATTTCCATTCTCCAACCTGTTTCTGCACCTGGAATCTCGACAAAACCCGCGATGGTCATTGCAGCAATTCCGCAGACAAACAGGAATACTTCCAGATTTTCCTCAATAATTTTTATTTTAAAAGGACCGAGCAGTACGGCAAGAAATATGACAAGAAATCCAGCTAAAATTCCTGGTTCTAGACCCATTAATTTTCCTCCTTTACTATTTAGTCTATAGTAGTCTATAGTGTTCACAGTAAAGTAAGCCTGTAAACTATGCTGTATACATTTGAGCCCTCTAAACAGCTAAAAAGCTCTGTTTTTAGGGATAAAATAGTTGATCAATAGTAAATGTAACAAGTATACTGTTTTATTGATAAGTAAAATCATTAATTGTGAGCACTGTAGATTACAAAATGTTTGGAAATTAACTAAGAAATTAACTAATGTTAAACATTGAAAAGCCCCGATTTCTTTCGTTTTAGAAAGGCCTTCTATATTTTTCTATAGATTAGTTCAATATCCATATTCATGAGAAAGATTTTCAATTTGCTTCTCAATGGAAGCCTTATCTAATATTTTTTGGCTCTTGACTAGGATTTTCAATCTTAAGCTTTATGAGATAACGTTTTACTTCATAAAGGCCTACAAATTTATCTCTGTCACTTTTATCTTTCTTACTCGTATAATATTGACTTTTTCTATCGAGAAGCCCTCTAAGTTTTCGAACTATGCATGGATCAAGTACCTTATGCACAAGACTGATTCCGGTCTTGAGAGTAGAGGAGTCAAATTCCTCTAGCCAGATAATGCCTTGAGCTTTCGTCCTCGATCACACATGTTTTTTTAACTGTTTTGGGACTACAGATTCCCTGTTAAACAATAATGCGTATATATTTTTTGCTTTTGTTCACATTAAAAGTACAGCTAGTTATACGAAAGTCCAAAAGTATAAAATTTATAACATTAGGACATAAATTATTTAGTTTTATATTTTACAGTCAATCGAATCGTTTTTATACTATTTAGAGAATGCTTTATTTTTGAAGAATATATAATTTTTAAGTTATAATATGTCAAAATAGTATAAATCGGATATTGTTGAGAGTCTCAATACCTGGACCAAAAAATAGTATGTTGATATGGAGTATGAAAAGATATTACAAAAATATATTATATTAATATAACAAAAATTGAGATAGGGGCAACTCATAAAATAAGACATAAACAAATTATAAAATAAGACATAAATAAACTCATAAATAAGACATAAACAAACTATAAAATAAGACATAAATAAACTCATAAATAAGACATAAAAATAAAGTGAAGTTAAAAAAGGAAGGTAAAAAATTAAAAGTAATTAAAGAACACGTAGAAAGCGCACAAATAAAATACACAAATAACATGCATTGGAGAGTTTAATTTTTCACTTTAGACAATAAGAATACTTCTTGTCTATAAAGGGTTCTGCACGCTATCTGTTTTTAACGCTAT
>DUGT01000171.1:18352-26506 GCA_013331275.1 Methanosarcina sp.
TTTAACGCTATCTGTTTTTAACGATCTATTTTTAACTACTATTCGACGTGCGATTATCAGAACTTAAGATTAATCATTTCTAGCTATAATTTTCAAACCGTTTCTCAGTGTATTTTTGTACTTAACTCTTCACTTTAGATCTTTGGACTCGCTCAGCTCTTTAAGGCCGTTTGCGTCAGTTAATTTCAATTTCAACGGGCCTTTCTTCATTACAACGCTTGAAAGTAACCTCAAGTACTCCGTTTTTATAACTGGCTTTTGCACTCTTAGGGTCCACACGAGCCGGAAGCTCTATGTCCTGCGAGTACTCGCAAGTACCAAGGATCCTGATTTCAAGATTTTGAGCAGTAGCGTGCAGAAGGAGATCTTCTTTTTCTATTTCCGATATTTCTGCAAGTACATGTACTAGTTCTTCACTTTCAAAAATATCAATTAAAGGATCTCTTATTTCGGAGGGGAAGAGATTCTCTTCATCTTCGTAATGTTCCGAAACGTTTCCAAACTCCCGGAGTTCAGGATCTTCCCCCGGGCGATGAATGATAGAAAATCCATAAACGAAGGGGACAGACTCTCCCATATCTTCCAGGAGGGCTTCGATCATTTCTTCCAGGTTGTCAAAAAGCTCAGACCCAAAATCTTCAAAGAAATCCTTTCTTTTTCTTGTGCCCACCATTATTACCTCTATTTTTCCTCGTGCTGTTACACTTGAAGTGCAATTCCCAGAAAGTCACTCAATGTTTATTGAGGTTCGGGAACTGGATTCCAGCCTCTTAAAGGTAACTTCCAGCACACCGTTTTTGTATGTAGCTTTCGCGCTCTGGGGGTCAACCTTTACGGGCAGTTCCACACGTTCGGAATATTTTGGATTCCCATCTATTGTTTCGATGTCAAGTATTAAATCAGTTGCGTTTAGTCTGATACTTTCTTTCTCGATACCCGGAATCTCGGCAATCACATGAACCTTCTCTTCGGTTTCCAGTATATCAATAAGGGGTTTTCTTGTATCAAGACAACACTTTTCTTCGGTCTCAGTATGCTCAAACATAGGAATATTCCCGAATTCACGGATTTCAGGTTCTTCTCCTGGTCTCTGAGTTAAGGAAAAACCATAAATGAAAGGGTCCTGCCCGAAATTTTCCATACTCATACCCATTGCCCTGCCGAAGCGTTCGAACATCTCGTCCACGTCCTTAACCGGGTCAATTCCGAAGATTTCATCGAAAAAATTTTTCCTTTTTTTACTGTCTCTGTCCATATAATTACCCCGATATTAATTTATCCATTGATAACTCGCTATTGGTAAATATATCAAATCAGCTAGTATAAATCAGTCATTGTTTCTGTTCAGTGGTTCCTGAACTTTTGATAATAAAAAGCCGGAAGTCACCGGCTTATAAGGAAGTGGCTTACTGAGCCTGGAAGAAACCCGGAACATTTTCGTGTTCGATTTCTTTTCCTTGCTCTTCAGCCTCGGAAACTTCTTCTTCAAATTCAGTTGCGTATTTAGCAAAGAGTTCAGCACTCCGTTCATAAGTCGCAAGGTTTTCCCTGGATGTTGTAGGCTTTACACGACGGATTGCATGTTCAAAGTGCTTCTTCGAAATACTGATTTCGCCTGCCCGTTTCTCGATGTCCTTTCTGCCAACTCCTGGAGTAACGATTTCCCTCAGTGCCAGCATCGCAGCTTCCCTGCAAATGCCCTCGATATCCGCACCCACATACCCTTCTGTCAAATCAGCGAGTTCGGAGAGATTTACATCTTCTGCAATGGGTTTTCCCTGTGTATGGATTTCAAAGATCTTTTCCCTGCTTGTTTTATCAGGCAGCTTGACATAGATAAGCCTATCAAAACGGCCAGGCCTAAGAAGCGCAGGATCTACCATATCAGGCCGATTCGTGGCCGCAACAATAATTACGTCCTTGAGCTCCTCTACTCCATCAAGTTCGGTAAGGATCTGACTGACAACTCTTTCGGACACGTGCGTATCTGAAACAGAACTTCTTTGGGGAGCAATTGAATCGATCTCGTCAAAGAAGACCACCGTTGGTGCAGCTTGTTTGGCTTTCCTGAAAGTTTCCCTAACCGCACGCTCGGATTCTCCCACATACTTGCTAAGCAGCTCCGGACCTTTAATGCTGATGAAATTAGCTTCGCTTTCACTTGCAACAGCTTTTGCAAGCAGAGTTTTACCCGTACCTGGAGGCCCGAACAATAGTATTCCTCTAGGAGGTTTTACACTGATAGTGTTAAAGATTTCAGGGTACTTCAGTGGCCACTCTACAGCCTCAATAAGTTCCTGTTTTGCATTTTCAAGTCCTCCGATATCCTCCCATCCTACATGAGGGACCTCAACATAAACTTCCCTCATCGCCGAAGGCTCGATATTCTTCAGTGCTTCCTTGAAATCATCTTTGGTGACTACAAGCTTATCAAGAATCTCCTGTGGAATTTCTTCTTCTTCGATATCGATTTCAGGAGTTATCCTTCTAAGAGCATGCATTGCAGCTTCTTTACAGAGAGAAGATAGATCAGCGCCTACAAACCCATGAGTTACATCTGCAATTTCACCAAGGCTTACGTCCTCCTGAATAGGCATACCTCTAGTATGAATGAGAAGAATTTGTTTCCTACCGTTACGATCTGGGATTCCGATTTCTATTTCCCTGTCAAATCTTCCACCACGGCGGAGAGCTTCATCTATTGAGTTAGGGCGGTTTGTGGCAGCAATTACCACTACCTCGCCTCTGGACTTTAGCCCGTCCATAAGGGAGAGCAACTGAGCAACTACCCTGCGTTCCAATTCTCCTGTGACTTCGCCGCGTTTGGGGGCGATGGAATCAATCTCATCTATGAAGATAATAGAAGGTGCGTCCTTTTCGGCTTCTTCGAAAATCTCACGGAGCTTCTGCTCGCTTTCTCCATAATACTTGGAAACGATTTCAGGGCCACTAATAGTAATGAAATTTGCATCGGTTTCACTTGCGACTGCTTTTGCGATCAGTGTTTTGCCCGTGCCTGGAGGTCCGTGAAGCAGTACTCCTTTGGGAGGCTCAATTCCAAGCTTCTGGAAGAGTTCAGGATGTCTTAACGGCAACTCAATCATTTCTCTGACAAGTTGGATCTCCCTTCTAAGCCCACCGATATCCTCATATGAAATGCCTTCTGGAACCCGGATTTCCTCAACTGATTTTTCCTTAATGACTATATCAGTGTCTTTAGTAACAACAACAGGTCCTGCAGGTCTTGTAGATGCAACTACGAAAGTCAGAGGGTTATTTACAGTTTCCACCCTTATCTGCTGACCTTTGTTCAAAGGTCTTCCCTCGATAATTCTTAGTATGTAGTGAGCTCCTCCAACAAGTCTTACAGGCTGAGAAGGAGCAAGGGTAACTCTCTGGGCTTGTTTTGCCTGGACTTTCTGGATTGTAACTCTGTCATCAATCCCAACTTTGGCATTACTGCGAAGGTTCCCGTCGATCCGAATCCGATTTTCCTGTTCACGCTCCACATTTGGCCAGACAATTGCGTAGGTCTTGGCTCTCCCTGAGATCTCAATTATATCCCCGCTTACAAGCCCCATTTCCTGCATCAAACGAGTGTCAATTCTTGCAATTCCCCTGCCCACATCCTTATGATAAGCTTCAGCGACTCTCAAGTTAGTTTCTTCAATCATTCGTTCTCAACTCCGGTCTCACGGATTTTCCAGTAATACTGGTTATTTTTGATACCATACTCAATAAATCCCCTCTTTGTAAGGTCTATCAGGTTAGCGTTAACAATACTCGGGTGCAAGCGCAGATTGTAACATAAGGTAGCCAAAGTGGTTTCATCTTTCAGAAGCTCAAACAGGAGCTCACACTCTACAGGGTTCCTGGCTATTTCTTCAATTGAGTCAAGACAACGGTCCATAGCTTCTGTGTATTCAGCCTGGAGCTGCTGCTGCATCTGTGCAAGTTCTTCTTGCCTTTTTTTGAGTTCCTTAAGTCTGCCGCTCAGTTTAAGAAAGAAAGCCGACTGTTCTTCCCCTTGAGGAGTCTCCCCTCCCACAGGATCCTCTTCTTTATTTTCCCTATCAAAGGGAACATCGTGAAGTGTTACTGTATAGGCATATGGGGATACTGATACTTCAAGTCGCATGTTGTTTGCTATATTGAAGTACTTACGCCTCTGTTCATCCACACTGCATTCTATAAGTCCTGCCTGCTCAAGCAGACCTAGATGACTTATTATGGCTTTTGGCCCTACTCCCAACCTGCTAGAGATCTCACTGACATAGCAGGGACGATTTGCAAGAAGTTGAATAATCTTCCTTCGGTTTTCATTCCCCAGAATGTCAAGTAATTTTGTCGGGTCCATTATTTTCCTCTGATAATAATCTAAATTTGTGAAATATTAAGGCAATAATGCCAGACTTTTGAAATTGTATATTTTTTGGTTATAAGTGTCTAGCCTTGAGTAAATTCGAACAGGAAAACCTGCCTGAAACTTTACCCGGAAGATTAGCTGGAAAGGAGAATGCATATGATAGTAACCAATAGTTATCATTAAAGATATATAAATGTTTCTGTGATTATTTGCATATTTATTTGTGCAGTTACTTGCTTTTCATAATAAACAGAAATAAGAAAGTCTAGATATGAGATACGAACTAACAGCAAAATTGGATTGAAGTATAAGAAGAAACGGCTGGACTAAGTGCAAGTTAACAAAATAATAGTTGTCATTAATGAGTATGGAGAACGAAACATCTATTGTTTTCATTAGTTCCTGACAAACTCTTTGTTGATCCTGAACTAGCAGTTCGGAAACAAAATAATCGGAATACAAAATGGAAGCTCTAGTACAATGAGGAATAATCAAAGAAGGAATTTGCAATTGAAAATGACGAAAAGAGGATAATCTAGCATATACTTCAGGCTAAAAGTACAGGCTTTTACGCTTTGTTCTATATGACTATCTATCTGAAAAATTACTCCTCAAAAACATCAGGCAAGAAATTTTTGAGGTTTTGAAAAACCTAAATATTTTTGCTTTTTAATTTTTCTTTTTGTTTTCTTTTTGCTGGCTGAAAACCGAGGGCAGATGCAGGGCATAAGACCCTTCTTCCCGAATTGCCATAACGAGTTCTTTTCTTTCAAGAAGAGAATCCAGGTTAAGTTCATAGGAGCCAGGCCCAAGAATTCTTACGGACTCTACTCTTTCGTCATCTGTTTCCCTCTCTGGTTCTGGTTCCTGCTTTACACTTTCCTGCTCAGAAGCAAGAGCCTCATCAATATTTCTTACAACTTCATCCAGAGAGGATTCCAGATCTAACTTTTGTTCTTCCAGAGCGAGCCTTTCCTGATTTTCTAAACCTTCAGATTCTTTTTTTACATAAAGGAATTTATTCCAACCGCAGTTCGGGCAGCCGCTCAGAATGACAGAATCTCCGTCTTCAAATATGGTTCCGCATCTGGTACATCTGTGGGGCATGAATTCACCGGTAATAGATAATGGGTTAATTTGCTGTTGAGGTAATAGATAATGGATTAATTGCTGTTAAGGTAATAGATAATGGATTAACGTGCTGTTAATGAATTACTTTGCAGATAATGTAATTATGTACCCGGTTTTTTAGACCAGTTTGGAGTTCTGAAATCTCAGGCCAATTTAGTGTCCTGAATTTCAGACCAGTTTAGTATCCTGGATTTCAGACCACTCTGGCATCGTCGGCCAAGATTTTAAATGTATACAGAGTAGCTATAGTGATAGCCTTAGGGGTACTTAAAATATAGATACACTGAATAGATATGTATATTTGTATTTTACAGCTAAACGCCTTCTTTTAAATGAAAGTTAGTTCTACCCAGTAAAAATAAAAATATCTTCTCCGATTTTAGGCCTACTTCGCTTTCCAGTGAGAATCATAAGCTATTATTCTGTTTAGGGAGAAATTAATAATAAAGTTTTATAACAATATCCAGTGCTTCTTTCCATTAATTATTTCAGAACTGACCTTGCGCACTCTCTCCATCTCTTCCAGAACTTCTGGAAGCCTTCCAGGTTGGGTTATTTCAAAGACAATAGAGTCCAGACCATGGTTTATATAAAGGCTATGTTTAAGATCCTCAAGACTCCAGGATTTTTTTGGGTCTTTTCTCATGCATTTAGTCAGGATACTTGTCATATCTTCCACGAAGTTCCAGGGGTAGACAATCCAGGCCCAATCCTCGAGCCGTTCACCCACATAATCAGGGTCGATTTTAGAACTCCCAAGGTACTGCAGTGAAGCAGTCCTGACTTCCGTAGGATTATGATTTTCTACATAGGCCTTAGCACTAAGCATACTTTCTCCGGTATCGACAATATCATCTACAATAAGTACCTTTTTTTCTTCCATTACAGCATTCGAAAGAGGATATCGAATATATGGCTCACCGGTATCGATAGCTGTGTCTCCTATGTAGTGCTCTATTTTCAAACTGGACAGGTCATCAAGTCCCAGAAAATCGCATAACACTCGTCCGGCAAACCAGCCTCCTCTTGCAAGAGCAATAATTACGTCCGGTTCATATCCAGAACATTTGATCTCTGTAGATATGTTTCGGCACAAACTATAAATGTAATCCCAGTTCGTAAGCACACATTTGAATGATTTTATGCAAAGTCCTCCATGATATGGAAATCGCAATACACAGTCAGGATACTATCAGATAAGAAGTACCACTTTCCAAGCTCTATTCCGATCTATATAATCAAGATTATAGACTTTAAGTTTTCTTATCTTGTCAAAGAATAGTTCTAAAATAATTAAAAAAATAGGACAAGATTAAAAAGAATAAGACAAAATTAAAAATAGTAGAATAAAATTAAAAAGAAGATAACAGAATTAAAAAATGAATATTTAAATGGTAAGGTATGAATTCTTGCTATACTGAAAGAATGTGACTGAAAGTATGGATTGAAGTTAATTTCAAATAACTTTAGACATCACTCGTAGAACTTCAAGTTCCTTCAAACGACCTTTCTAAAAAATGAAACAAATACAAATCTTTGCAAACATGCAAGATCTGGAAAGTGAAATCAATGGATAAAGCCTTGATAGACCTGATTTTTATGTCCCAGAAGAGAAAAGACCTTTTGCTCCTTCTTAAAAACGGAGGAAAACCGATAGAGGAGATAGTAAAAGGTTTGAATGTCAACCCAACGGGCATGCTACCACAAATCAAAAAATTAAAGGATGAACATCTTGTTTTTCAGGAAGATAAGGAATACAGACTAATGCCTCTTGCAAAAATTTTGGTCGAGAAAATGGAACCTTTGCTTGATACTCTGCAGGCCATTGAGGAGAATGCTGAATACTGGCAGGATCGCGATATCTCTGAACTACCCAGAGCATTTTTGAAAAGATTTAATGAACTGAAATCCTGTTTCCTTGTAAAACCTGATCCTGATAGTATTTTTGAGCCTTCTTCCGTGTTCCTGGATAACATAAGGAAATCAAAAAAGATAATCTGTTTTTCATCAATATTTCATCCGGTATTTTCCGAAATATTTCTAGCAAACAAAGACAATGATATCAGAATAACCCTTGTAGTAACAGAGAAAATTTATGAAAGACTGAAAACCGATTTTGAAGAAGAACTGAAACTTTATCTTGCCAGAGAAAAAAAGAAGCTTTTTATCTGTAATAACGAGGTAAAGATTGCCATGCTGGTTAAGACTGAATATTTCATGGCTGCTGATTTTCTTACTTCGAAGGGGGTTTTTGACCAGGAAACCCTTATAGGCTTCGAGCCTGCAGCCCTGAGATGGACTGAAGACCTTATTCTACATTACAAAGAGCACGCTCACCAGATATAAAGATAAACTAAAGATAAACTCGGTTAAGAAAATTTTAAGGTTAAATTGTAACATCAATATGTATTTCTGTTTTTATGTCGAGCTGTATATTCTTCACCCATTTTTCAAGGTTTTCACTGTCTCTTTTACTTAAGAAATAGTAAGTAGTTTTCAGTTTTTTAGAGAAGATTTTTAAATTTAAAGGCTTCGAGATGAATAAATATAAGCATCTGTAAAAGCCCTTCTACCATAAAGAATGAGTCGGTTCTTTGTTCGCGTGCACTCCGTAATTCCACTACCTTATGTCCTGATTCAAAAATGGATTCAAAAAT
>DUGT01000171.1:26665-28497 GCA_013331275.1 Methanosarcina sp.
GATTCAAAAATGGATTCAAAAATGTCAGATATGACCTCTGTAATAGTTACGACTCTCAATTAGATCCCACAGGCTCTTTACTTGAGAAAGGACAAGGAAAAATCTACTCTCAAAAAAGAATTTCAAGACAACTCAATTAACAAAGAAGAAAACTCACCTATAAAGCTACGAATAGAACTGAAGTTTAAGCAAAGGATAAATCCAAACAGACTCATCTTTTCATAAACGTATCAGCGAGAATAAGAGTAGAGAAAAAGAGAGGAAAACTGAAAATGGGAGCAACCGATAAGTTTTGGAAGTACACGAAAACTATAACAGTTTTGCTTACGGCATTTGTGATTGTTCTTTCGGGCTGTATTGGTGAAGAACAGAACAAAACCGAGTCAGGAAATACAACAAATGATAGTCAGGGAATTACCGAAACAAACAGTAGTCATGGGACCACTGGAGGAGATTACATATACGGTACTGCAAAAGTGGAGAGTGTTCAGATTGTAACCCTTGAGTCTTTTCCAGTACAGATACAGGTGATAGCAAAAGGCTACCTGCCTGACGGATGTACTGAAATCGATGAAATAAAGAATGAAAGCAAAGGAAATGTTTTCAATATTAATATCGGTACAAAACGACCGAAAGATGCAATCTGTACGCAGGCTACAAAGAATTTTACAGAAACCATTCCCCTTGAAGTCAGGGGCCTAAAAGCCGGTAACTACACTGTAAATGTGAATGGAATGACCGAGTCTTTTGAACTATCCGTAGATAACGGACCTCAAGAAGCTTCTAACACCAGTTCACTTAAACAGCAGATAATAACCGAAGCTGACAACGGAACAAGTATAAGTCTTGAAAATGGAAGCACGTTTTACCTCAAGCTTAAGGAAAACCCGACCACAGGTTATTCATGGGAACTCAATCTAAGCCAGGGACTCAATAATATCTCAGGAGAATACTATCCACCAGAGCAGCCTGAAGAAATCAAAGAAACTCTTGTGGGCGCGGGAGGAGTCCATTTATGGGAAATTAAAGCCGTATCTAAAGGCAGCCAACAAGTAACTGGAATATATAAAAGACCCTGGGAGAAATTAACCGGAGAAGAAGAGAAATTCATACTCAACATTAACGTTGTCTGAGTTACTGGTGATACCTGCCCTTTTCCAGGTTTATTCGTCCCACTTGGTAGAAGAGGAAAAGGGCATCTTAACTTTTAACCTGGTATTGCATTCTTAGCACACTGTACTCTTGGTATTGAATTCTTAACACTTATTCTTGGTATTGAATTCTTAACACTTATTCTTGATATTGAATTCTTCTCCGGTTAGCCCTTTTAAAGAGATCCAAGAGCCTGTTTCAGATCTTTAAGGCAACTTTCGCAGATGTAGGATGTACCGATTTGTGTGCATCCAAGAATTTCCTTACCACCTTCCTTTTCTTTTTCCCCCTGGCTTCCAGGATAGCCTTCGCAGTAGACTCCGCACTTAACCTCGCAATAAGCTCCACAGAATATGCACCTTGTCATGATATGATTTAAGGTTCAAAGTATCAAATATATTTCCGGAAAAGCCTGAGAAAATAATGAGCAGAATATAAAATATGATAAATTGCAGTTAACTGAAGAATTTTTTGATAGAAATGCCTAAGTTCCACGATAGACCTAGAAGATTAGAAGACCAGGCGAAAACTATATAAACGATCATTAGTATGTTCTGATAGTTGTCCCAGGCAAGGTGGCCTGATAAATAAAACCCCGTAGCGGGGTGGGGTAGCCAGGAGATCCCGACGGGCTCATAACCCGTAGACCGATGGTTCGAATCCATCCCCCGCTATAGTAA
>DUGT01000171.1:28690-28904 GCA_013331275.1 Methanosarcina sp.
AATCCATCCCCCGCTATAGTAAAGCTCTTTTCTGAGTTTGTTTGTGGTTTTTGTATTTTAACTGTGTTTTAGCACTTTTCAGAGTCTTTCAGACAACACTCGTTCAAATATTCATACCCGGCAACGTTTTTATAGCCGATTACTGATTTATATATAGAATCCATTTATTGATCCCTTTTTCAAGCTACTGAAACTTAAGGCTTATTAAGGAAGG
>DUGT01000135.1:0-5580 GCA_013331275.1 Methanosarcina sp.
TAGTTTTTCGCACTCAAGGTCTTTTTGTTCAGAAATCTGGAACCTCACTTAACTTACACTTCCAAAAAAGTTGATATCTACTGATTTCTCAAAAAGTCCTTGGAAAAAGGTAAATAATGTGAACAGATAAATAAAATAAAAACAAGACTAAGATTCGGGGGAAGGGTATAATCGAGATTTCAGAGTTTAGAAAAAAAGAAAAAATATACTTCCTGCTTGTGAGTATCTTTCTCGCAGCTATCCTCTTTTATACATTTTATATAGGCCAGCTTCTCTGGGGAATAATTATTGATGTTCTCGTTTTGAGGCTTTATTTCCTCATGAAAAGGGAGAAAAGTTACTTCAGAGAATGTTACCTGGATGAAAAAGAAGCAGGGACTACGCTAGATCCCCAAATAAAAAAGAAAGTCCGGCTTGCAAACATTCTTATTACTCTCTTCGTACTTGGACTGGTTGTTTATTCATACTTTACTTTCCAGTTCCTCTCAGGGGTTGTTGCGGGTCTGCTAATTTTGTTTTATGTGCATATGTTGCTGTTTTCAAAAGATAACCTTTAAAATGTTGAAATGCCGGACTGTTTTGAGATAAAATTCTTAAAATTTTTCCGAATTTTCTTGCTTTTCCTGTTCTTCCAGGGTTTCAGAGTTTTTCTTTTCTTCCAGGGTTTCTGAGTTTTTCTGTTCTACCTGGATTTTCATTTTTCTGTTCTGCCTGGATTTTCATTTTTCCTGTTCTTCCAAAGTTTCTTGCTTTTCCAGGTTTTCCTGATTCTCAGGTTTTTTCAGGCTGTCAGGATTTTCCTGTTTTTTCAGGGTTTCAAGTTTTTCAAGCCTTTCCTGGGTTAAAGCAATAGCATCTTTAATAGCTGCATTTTCGGACTGCTGGGCAAAGATGTTTTCTTGCATGGCAAGAGCTTTTTCAAGGTTCTGTTTTGCAGTATCGCTTTTTTCCGGGCCTTGCTGGATTTGGCAGTTTCCGAGCTGGCTGAGCGCAACTGCGAGTTCGGCCTGATAGCCAGGGTTGTCGGGCTTTTCTTCAAGAAGCTTTTCGTAGAGTTCAATTGCCTGGTTGAGGATTTCGCATGCTTCTTCAAAAGAACCCATATCCGTAAGGAGAGCTGCATAATTGTTCAGGTTCTCGCCGGCAGCAGACCGGAAAACTGCATTTTCAGGCTCTTTTGCTAGGAGATTTACATAGGTCTCACGAGCGCGGATATAATATTCGGCAGCTTGCGGTTTTTCACCTTTATTTTTTAGAAGGTTTCCGGTATTGCTCAGGGTTGTACCCATGTAGTGTCGGTAATTAGTATTTTCAGGATCGTTTTTAAGGAGTTCTGAACCTGCGTTAATCGCCTTTTCGTAGGTTTCGAGGGCTTCGTTATATTTTGACTCAGTATAATAGATGCCTCCACGCATAAAAAGAATATAATATACTGCGTCAGTGGCTTTTGCTTTCTTTGCCGAGTCTTCGGCTTTATCAAGAGTTTCAAGGGCTTTATCAAGATTACCTTTTCGGATCTGGGCTACAGCACTGTGAATTTGCTTCAGAAGGAGAATATTTCTTACCTTGCTTCTGGACATAAAAGAAAAATGCCTCTTGTTTTTTTAAATAGCTGTCGATATCGGTTTATGGGCAGCCGGCATGACATGGCTTAAAGTTAGATCCCTTAGTACCTGTAAGTTAGCTCCGAACTGAATTTAACTGAACAGAACCGGTTTGAACCGGTTTTAATTGGTTTAATCCAGTCTAAAATATATTAAAATAGTTTTCTATTTATTTAAACTGGCATAACCTAATCTAAAACATATTAAAATGGCTTAAAGTCGTATAAAATAGCTAAAATCAATATAATATGCCTTTGAATGATGTAGCCTGGCTTGTAAATATTTGATTAATCTCAGCTTGTCAGTGTTGACCTTGAAATTATATGAACTGACTTGAAATGACTTGAAATAATTTGAAATAACTTGAAATGACTTTAATTAACTTGAAATGGTTTAAACTAACTCTAAATCAGCTTTTAAGCATTTCTGGTCTTAATTAGCTCTTAAATAACTCTGGTCTGAACTATTGCATAATGCTCAACGTATATATAGGGGAGGTGGCATAAAAGAGTTAAAATTATCTAAACGATTTGAAATATTAATTTTTTACTACATTTTAGAGACGAACATGAAAATTTAGTAAAATTATGTAATAATAAAAGTTACTATAGAGCATAGATAACAAAATATTTCTATAATTTATATATATGGGCAGGTTAATTATATATACAGTAAGTTAATATAATTAGCAGAAGTATGGATGGGGTCACAGTAACTTCAGGAACTCGTTATTGTGGCATCCTCTTTTTGCCAATCATTTTATCACTAAAAATATTATTTTTTCGATAACGTCAAGTATATATATTGATCAGTAACGTCTATTGAATAACGTTCAAATATGTGAGCTAACCATGGTGTATAATAATAATCAGAACATAGACGAGTCTTCAGAAAATATGGATGAGCTCGCTCCAAATATCGGCGAGCCCGTTCAGGATGTAGACACGTCTGCGGCCGATCAGAAGAAGGAGGAGTCCGGTGGGGGTATGACCGGGCCGGAATCCAATCAAGTTAAGGCCGAGTCTGAGTCCGATCAGGATAATTATGAAGATGTTGACATCGGCTTTTCTTTTGAAAATACTTCTAATATAGATGTACCCAAACTTCTTATCGACCAGGTACTGGGTCAGGAACATGCCGTAGAAGTCGTAAAAAAAGCGGCTGGCCAGAGACGGCATATCATGATGATAGGAACCCCAGGAACAGGGAAATCCCTGCTTGCAAAAGCAATGGCAGAGCTTCTTCCTAAAGAAGAGCTTAAGGATATTCTTGTATATCCTAACATGGAAGACCTTAACAATCCCAAAATAAGGGAGGTTCCCGCCGGAAAGGGCAGAGAAATCGTCATGGCTCATAAAATGGAGGCCAGAAAGAAAGCCCAGGCCAGAAATATGCTCATGATGCTTTTTGTTGTGGGCATTATCATCTACTCTTATTTTGTTGGCCAATTACTCTGGGGCATTATTGCAGGCATTATGATTCTCATGCTAACCCGCCANNAAGAAAGCCCAGGCCAGAAATATGCTCATGATGCTTTTTGTTGTGGGCATTATCATCTACTCTTATTTTGTTGGCCAATTACTCTGGGGCATTATTGCAGGCATTATGATTCTCATGCTAACCCGCCAGTTTTTGCCTAAAGAAGAAATGATGATCCCTAAACTGGCGGTTTCAAACTATGACAAAGAGCACGCACCTTATATCGATGCAACCGGAGCTCATGCAGGAGCTCTGCTTGGGGATGTAAGGCACGACCCATTCCAGTCCGGAGGGCTTGAAACTCCTGCTCACGACAGAGTAGAGGCAGGAGATATCCACAAGGCCCACAAAGGTGTGCTTTTTATTGATGAAATTAACACTCTCAGGCTGGAATCCCAGCAGAGTCTTCTGACTGCGCTTCAGGAAAAGGAATACCCGATTACCGGGCAGTCCGAAAGAAGTTCGGGAGCTCTTGTCAAGACCGAGCCTGTACCCTGTGACTTTATTATGGTATCTGCAGGAAACCTTGATGCTGTACAGAAAATGCATCCTGCGCTCAGGTCAAGAATAAAAGGTTACGGTTACGAAGTCTACATGCAGGATTCTATGGAAGACACTCCTGAAAACCGGAAGAAAATGGTCCGTTTCGTTGCTCAGGAAGTCGTTAGGGATGGACATATTCCTCACTTCAATGAAGGTGCAGTGGAAGAAGTGATAAGAGAAGCCAGAAGACGAGCAGGTAGGAAAGGGCACCTTACTCTGAAGCTCCGTGATCTCGGTGGACTTGTACGCGTAGCAGGAGACGTTGCCCATTCTGAAGGCGCTCCGTTAACAACTGCAGAGCACGTGCTTGCAGCAAAAAGAATCGCAAGGTCGATTGAGCAGCAGCTTGCAGATAGCTATCTGGAACACCGCAAAGAATACGAATCTTTCCTCAGAAGAGGTTCTGCTGTGGGTAGGGTTAACGGGCTTGCAGTCATGGGCGGAGACTCAGGAATTGTGCTCCCTATCGTGTCCGAAGTCACACCTGCAATTTCCGGAGCAGAAGGGCGAATTATAGCAACAGGTAAGCTCAAGACGATTGCAAAGGAAGCGGTGCAAAACGTCTCTGCTGTAATTAAAAACATGACTGGTACCGATATATCCAGACATGACGTCCATATCCAGTTTGTAGGAACTTACGAAGGCGTGGAAGGAGACAGTGCGTCGGTTTCCATTGCAACAGCTGTCATATCGGCCATAGAAAAGATTCCGGTTGACCAGACTGTAGCTATGACAGGGTCCCTCTCAGTCAGGGGAGATGTCCTGCCTGTAGGCGGAGTTACATATAAGATAGAGGCTGCAGCTCAGGCCGGCATGAAGAAAGTCATTATTCCTAAAGCAAACGAGGCAGACGTCCTTATCGAAAAGGCATACAAGGAAAAAATCCAGATCATCCCTGTTTCCTCTATTGCGGAAGTAATGGAGCACAGCCTTGTAGGTCCGAAGAAGAACTCGATTATCGAAAAACTTCGAAACATTACAAGGCTCAGCTTTGATATTCCTGAGGTTTCACCCGCTTCCGTACAGGCTAAGAATCTTTTTGGATGCAGGAACTGATGACCATTATGCAGGATATTAAATTTTATGACTGCAGGGTAATTGAGGGCAGTTCCACCTCAATTATTCTGGATAACGGAAAGATCGAAGAAATATCCAGAAACTTTACACGGGGGGCCGGAGTAAGGGCTCTCTGTGGAGGTTCCTGGGGTTATACATCTGTGGAAGGGGAAATTGACCTCAAACAGGGTGTCGAGGCGGCCTCAAAACTTGCTTTTTCTATGAATGCCAGTACCCCTAAGGAAGATGTGGAACTTGCAGCCGTGAATCCTCCGGAAGTAAAGAATCTCCCTGAGGTCAGAATCGACCCAAGGGATGTTTCTATTGAGGAAAAAGTCGATCTTTTAAAAAACATAGAAACCAATGCGAAAGTAAAAGGCATTAACAGTACCAAAGTTATGTACCTGGAATCTGAGTTTAAAGTCGAATACAGGAGTTCCGATGGTATTGAATGTGCCTATGAGCTTATGAATGTCGGTTTTGCGGTTTCGGCAGTTGCTTCGGAAAACGGAGTATATCAGGCAGGCAGAGAAAGTCGGTTTGGGTACGGATATGAACTTTTCAAGAAAGAAAACGTGCTGGAACTCGCCAGAAAGGCAGGAAATACTGCAATAGAGCTTCTCAAAGCGAAAACTCCTAAAGGTGGAGAAATGCCTGTAATTCTTGACCAGGAACTGGCTGGTGTCTTTGCCCACGAAGCCGTTGGGCACGCATCCGAAGCCGATCTCGTTCTTGAGGGTGATTCCATCCTTGAAAATCGGATAGGAGACCAGATTGCGTCGCCTCTTATTACTATTATCGATGACCCTACACTACACGAGTTCGGATACTATCCTTTTGATGCCGAAGGGGCAAAATCAAAAAGAACAGAAATAATTAAGAACGGGGTTTTTAATTC
>DUGT01000135.1:5763-7570 GCA_013331275.1 Methanosarcina sp.
GCTACTCAATGCCCGTTGTAAGGATGAGCAACACTTTCATAGATAACGGGGATGCCAGGTTTGAAGAAATGCTTGAAGAGGTAAAAGATGGGATGTACCTCATAGGCTCAAGAGGAGGACAGGTGAATACTGGAGAAGGAATTTTCCAGTTCAATGCCGAAAAAGGGTACCTGATAAGAAACGGAGAACTTGCAGAACTTGTACGCGACGTTTCTCTCTCAGGCAAAACTCTTGAGATTCTCAACCATGTGGCCCTTGTGGGCAACGACCTTAAAATGACTGCAGGCAGATGCGGAAAAGCCGGGCAGCTTGTACCCGTATCAGATGGTTCTCCTCACCTGTCTATCTCAAAAGCTCTTGTGGGAGGTGCCTGAAGATGTACGAGCTTGCAAGAAAAGCCCTAAGGCTTGCAGAGAAGACAGGAGCTGAAGAAGCTGAAATATATTATGCTGCAAACCACTCAACAAGTGTGAACTTTAGAAAAGATGCACTTGAGAATGCTAAAGACCGTTTCTCGGAAGGTATAGGAATCAGGGCTATAGTAAACGGAGCCGTGGGCTTTGCCAGCACGAACTCGGCAGCGCAAGTAGAGGATGCTGTTGAGGTTGCGGTTTCCGAAGCCAGGATAAGGGAAAGTGACCCTGATTGGGTGGGTCTTCCTTCGAACGAAAAATATCCCACGGTCTCGGGCATCTTCGATAAAAAAGTCGAGACTCTGGAACTTGAAGCCTGTATTGAGCATGCTCTGGCACTTATTGAAGGCACAAAAGAAGTTCCGGGTACACTTCCAACATCAGGAGGCTTTACCCGAGCAAAGAGCAAGCAACTTATCCTGAACACAAATGGCATAGAAATAGAAGAGGAATCAACAGCGGTTTCCGGTTTTGTTGATGTCATTACTGTAAACGGGCAGACTTCAACAGCCTATGACTTTGGAATTTCCCGTTCTCTGGATATTGATTTCTTCGCTCTTGGAAAGAATGCAGCCGAGCTTGCACTGAAATCCAGTGACGGAATAAAGATCGAACCGCAAAAAACTGATGTGGTTTTCCATCCGTTTGCCTTTTCAGACATTATTGAGGAAGCGCTTGCTCCTTCGTTTGATGCGGACAATGTCCAGAAGGGAAGGTCAGGCCTGATAGACAAACTCGGCGAGGAACTGGCAGTGCCGGAACTCAGCATCTATGATGACGGGCTCATTGAGGCAGGAATCGAGACATCTACTTCGGACGATGAGGGAGTTCCTTCGCAGCGTACTACCTTGATTGGAAAAGGCGTACTTGAAACTTACCTCTATGACAGTTATACCGCAGGAAAATCAGGCGTCAAGAGTACAGGAAACAGCTCAAGGTCTTCTTATACAAGTCCTCCTGCAGTAGGGCTCAGGAACGTTATAGTTGATTATCCTCAGACAGATGTTATTGCTGATACTCAGTCCGGGATCTTCGTAAACACGATAATCGGTGCTCACACGGCAAACTCGATTTCTGGAGACTTCTCAGTAGAAGCTAGAAATGCCTTCACAATTAAAGACGGAGCACTTGATAAGCCTATAAAATCCCTCATGATTTCAGGCAATGCTTTCGAGATCTTGAAACAGGTCACAGGAGCAGGCTTTGATGTCAGGAAAGTCGGAGGAATAATTACACCTTCTATCCGGGTTTCGGATCTGAGTGTTATAGGTTAAGGCTCGTAAAGAGCCTTCTTTTTTAATCAGTAACAGTTACCGGTTAATAATTTTAATATTCTCTATTCTAATGAATATTTTGTATTCCTTACTTCAAATCTTCAGTATTCCTTATTTCAG
>DUGT01000135.1:7719-17291 GCA_013331275.1 Methanosarcina sp.
TATTTCAGATCTTCAGTATTCCTCATTTCTAGATATTTTGTATTCCTTATTTTAGATCTTCAGTGTTCCTCATTTCTAGGTATTTGATACTTTCTTGTTACAATAAATAATAATTTTTAAGGTTTTATATTTCTGTTTTTAGAAAAAGAATTTGCTTTAAAGTACCGGTTCTTCATTTGCTGTCTCGCCTTTTACGACCATCACCGGTGTTTTTGAATGCCTTACTACCTTTTCAGCTATGCTCCCCAATAGGAACCTATCAAGCCCGGTTCTTCCAAGTGTGCCCATAACTATAAGGTCTATACCTTCCTGTTCTGCAAATTCCATAACTCTATCTGCAGGGTGCCCGTCAAGAATCACAGACTCTACTTCAATACCTGAGTTTTTTCCCGCCTCTTCAACAAAAGTAACGGCTCTTTTCGCTTCAGCCTCGAGAATTTCTCTTAGCGACTCCTCCCACCCGAAATTTCTTGGGGTATAGCCCGTTGAGGCGATTACGTACACGGCGTAGAGTCTTGCTCCAGTAAGCCTAGCAAGCTCAACTGCTGACTTAACTGCCTTTTCTACTTGTTTCGAACCATCGGTTGCAATCATTATCTTGTCGTAACTTTTGCCTTCCAAAATTAAATCCCCCAATTTTAACAGTATGAATTGTTACATTACAATCTTTACATTACGGTTTTTAAAAATATAGTATAATCCTTATTTGGGAGCTTTCTTTTATACCCTTAGAACTTTATTCTTTACCGGTATTTCTATATTTGTTTATACTTGTCAGGAAATAAATTTTCCATTGATATATATAACCATTATATAAATTACTTTTTCGCTAAATTTTAGTTACCAAATATTATTAATTACCGATATAAGATTACCTCGGCCCTTAAATAAAACAAATAGAATAATGTTGTTTTAATACTATCTTTAGTCTTATTTTATTGTTTTAATCCAGTTTATTATCCTTATGTGGACAAAAAGTCTTTAAAATAGAATGAATTCCCTGCAATTATAGCACAAAAAGGCACTCCTTTTTTGCACACCAGAAAACTTATATATTGCTTAATCGTCAGAGGGGGTTGGTGAACGGGTAAGCTCAAATCAAATATTATTGACAATAATTATATCCAACATATTTTAACCTCCTCCAAAAAACCCCGTTCACGAACATATTTTTTATATCTTTCTTAAGTTTATACAAGTAATTTTTAGTTGCTCTTTTAATTTCTTTGTTGCCATAACATCCGTGCTAATTTTTTGAGCGCTTATTTTTAAATGAATTCTTTCCAGACAATTCATTCACTACTATACTCTGTGATATGCAGTCATAAAGTTCATTATCGCACAGATTAAGACCTCTCTATTCTCCAGGCATTTTCCTTTTTGCCTGGAAAAGCATCTGTTTGCAGCTACTGAGACCCTATTGACACCAGGAAAGTTAAAGCACGGATATCGGGCAAATTTGTGTAGGCAAAGAGGGGACTTACAACCCTGGAAAATTCTGAATCAGACCGAGTTCTACAAGTACGCTTGTACTCACAAGTCCCAAAAATCATTGCAAGTACGGAAAAGCGCAAAATCAAATAATTTATAAAAGGCCTATCATTGATAGTTATTTCCAGAGAAAATGATAAATATCTTCAAAAAAGATCTGGGACTTCGATCCTGAAGATTTTGATATTTGTATTTTTACCACCTTTTTTATCTACCTTTTAAGCAGTTTCTCCCCTTACAACAAGTACCGGTCTTTTTGAGTGTCTTACTACATTCTCGGCTACACTCCCGAGTAAGAACCTCTGAATTCCAGTCCTTCCAAGTGTACCCATAACAATAAGGTCAATATCGCTTCTTTCTGCAAAGTCGACAAGCTCATTTGCAGGAGTGCCTTCCAGGATTACAGGTTCAACCTCAACATCTGCAACTTTTCCTAAGTTTTCGACATAATCTGTAGCCTCTTTGCCTTCAGCCCTGAAGTATTCGAGAATGGCTCTTTCCCATCCAACATTCTTTGGATAAATTATCGAAAACCCTTCAGAAGCAATCACGTAGACAGCATATAGTTTTGCACCGCTTATTTTTGCGATTTCAACTGCTGTTTCGACTGCTCTTCGGACAGATTCCGAACCGTCGGTTGCAACCATTATCTTCCTGTAAAAACTGTTATTCATATCTGACTCCCCATTTTCTTCTGAAATTATATTTGCTGATATGGAAATAATCCTTTATAAAGTATCATTCAAGAAGGAAGCGATGGCGCAGATGGACTTATTGCTTGAAAATAAATGCGCCATCACGATTCTGTTTATCCTGTAAGTTTCACAGTAACTTACGTACGTTTTTCTTTTCAAACCTTGTTTGCCTCTGTAAAAATAAGAGCATGTGTCGGGCAGGCTTCGACGCAGGCAGGAATATCCCTATCCTCGCAGAGGTCGCATTTTATTCCTGCTTCGGCTTGCCTGTTGATTACTCCGTGATTGTGATTCATGGAACTGCTCCAGCAGCCTATAACAAGAATCAATTGATATAGAGTACTGAAACGGGAACATACCTTAGAACAGTTCCAGCAGTCTACACAGCGGTTCTGGTCATAGCTGACAATACTGGCGTTTTCGTCCTGATGGAGAGCTTTTGTAGGACAAACCGAAACACAGGGTGCATCCTTACAGTGGCGACAGGTGATTGGAAGAGAAACTCCAAGGTCAGGGACATACTCCAGAGAGATGCGTTTTTTCGGAGCTGGTTTTTCTCCTACAGCCGAAAAGAGATTCTTGCTCTTGGAATGTGCAACGGCACATGCGATCTCACAGGAGCGACAGCCCAGGCAGCGTTCGGGCCGAATCATTACGTCTTTCATATAAATCATCTCTGGGAATCCAAACCTAACGCCTTTCTTTTTGCATCTATGTGCTCAAGCATCAGTTCTGCGGCTTTAAGGGGATCAGGCTCAACCGCAAAGCTTGCTCCGACTACACTGTTCAAGCCTTCTGTCAGAAGGGACGTAACAGCCTGGCTTCCAAGAACAGCCGGAATGGTCCCGAGCACAGTAAATACGCCGGATGAAACTACATAAGCCCCGATACTAACTGCCTTTTCGCTCATCCATTCGGGAGCTGCTCCTGCTGCTGGAAGATCACTTATATCCACACCCAGGTAATTTGCAAGCGCGGATGAAAGCACAAGGATACGGCTGATATCAACACAGGAACCCATGTGCAGGACCGGTGGTATGCCCAGAGCTTTACAGACGGCTTTTAACCCATCGCCTGCAAGTTCGGAGGCTTCCGGCAAAAGCAATCCTGCTTCGGCACATGCAATTGCATTACAGCCGGTTGTGACCACAAGCACATTATTTTTAATCAATTCTTTAACGAGGTTGACATGGCCATAATTGTGCGTTACTTTAACGTTATTGCAGCCGACAACAGCCCCTATTCCCCAAACAGCCCCACCTTTTATTGCCTCAATAAGAGGGTCAGGGCTTCCTCCAAGGGCACTGAGGATAGCCTCGGCACTGAAGCCGACCATACATTCCTGTTTCTCATCAGGTATTGTAACTTTTTCAGGAACCCTGTTAGGGAAGTTTTCGACGGCAGTCCTTACAATTTCTTTTGCAGTTTCATAAGCTCTGCTCTCATGGAACTCCATCCTTATAGTATTGGGAAAATCAGCCTTTGGGGATGTGGATATGAACTTCGTATGGTAGCAGCCTGTAAGTTCCCCAAGAGAAGGCATAACACACTGGACATCCACAACCGTAGCTTCTACGGCACCTGTAATTACTGCTAGCTCCTGCTGAAGAAAGGTTCCAGCTATTGGAGTCCCGTGCCGCATCAGGGTCTCATTGCCAGTGCAGCATATCCCGGCAACATTGATGCCTGCTGCACCCTTTTCCTCTGCAAGTTTAAGGAGCTCGGGATCTTCTGCAGCTTCTACAATCATTTCTGAGAGAATAGGTTCGTGCCCATGGACAATTACGTTTACTTTATCTTTAGATAGCACTCCCAGATTAACAGTACTTCTTCTAGGTTGCGGGATTCCAAAGAGTATGTCCTGGACATCGGTAGCAATCATCGAGCCTCCCCAACCATCGGAAAGACCTGTGCGCAGGCCTTGCAGAAGGATATGAACAGCATCATTGTCCACACCTATATGGGTCCTATGCATGCATTCCACGATTTCCCGGTCAATTCCCCTTGGTTCTATTCCAAGCTCGGCCCAGAGTTTAAGCCTTGATTCAGGCACTCTTCTGGTGCATAGGAGGTGTCCATCCTGTTTTCCAAATTCCTGAAGGAGTGTGTCTGCAAGTCTGGATGCAACTTCTTTCGGGCTTTTTCCCTCAGAGGAGATCCCATATTCCGAGGCAAGAGATAATAGTTTTGCTTCATCTTTTATCCTGTAACTTCCAGCCTCTCCTTCACTCATTTTCTTAAAGGTCAGCACAGCATCTCTTGCATGGTCGGAGTGAGCTGCTGCACCTGCGGCAATTGTCCTCAGAAGATTCCTTGCAACTATGATATCTGCGGTAGCGCCGCAAATTCCCTTTTGAGCTCCTTCTCCGAAAGGATCTATCCTGCAAGGACCCATATTGCAATTCCGACAGCAAACTCCTAGCTGACCGAAACTGCATTGAGGCAGTTGTTTCTCATACCTATCCCAGACGGTTTCAATGCCTTCTTCTTCGGCCTTTTTGAGTATTTTCTGGCTTGCAAGGTCAATGCTTTTTTCATATATTTCCGGTTTCATCTCATATCCCACAATTTCTTAATTCTTTCCAGAACTATCTAAAATCCTGGTCCAAACTCTATTATTTGAAGAATTGATCGTGAAATCCGCGATTCTGAATAAATTTTACCTGGTTGATCTTTAGTTTTTGATTTCCAGCCCTGTCTAATCTTAAAGCTGGCAAATCTCGATAAATTCTTCAAAATTATCAAATTTTATTATTTTATAAACTTTTTCAAAAAAAACGCGGTTAAGTTCAGGTCTTTCATACTAAATTTCAAAATTGGGTTCTTAAATCTCGAATTTCGAATGATAAATCAAGTTTTAGGATAAGCTCAAACATTTTTAACTTTCACATACCTTTAAAAATTAGCTGATTTGGTTGTGGACTCTGAGAGGCTAGCTTACTTTTTCTATGTTTATTTCTCTCCTATTTCTTTTTTAAACTCAATATAAGCTCTTTACTTCTTCGGGTTGTATTCATTTTATACCTTATTTTGTGATCTCATTTTTTAAAGTTGACTTTTGTCAGTGTGTGAATAGCTTATTGGGGACTGTCTTCTCTGCTGTTTTATTTATCAACTGCCTCTCTTCTACCCTGAACTTCATTTTTTCATTTTCTATAAATAAGGAAATATATTTCCGATTTTGTTGTATAAATAATTTGTGTATATGAAGCGTTTGTACAAAAAATGGAATTTTAATTTTTTGTAATATCTTTATGTTGCGCCTATTTGTTTCAAAAATATAACATAGAATTAGTTCTAAATGAGATCACAGATCTAATAACAATGGTGTTTTATGTGCAAAACTGTTTATATGTTCTGTTAAGTTTTCAGGATTTTGAACTCTGAAAAGCAGGTTGTAAAATGTCGGAACTTTTTGAAGATATCTTATACAAGTAAATTGTATAGTAACTAAAAATAGAGCTCATTCCAAAAATCAAAAACACTTCTCTGAATTCCGGATTCTGAATACTCAATAGATTTTCTGATTAAGGAAATAGTTCTGAAACTTTATAGAATTCGGGAACACAGCTCTTTTTGAGATGAGCTAGTATTGAAATTAATCTGTCATAAACTATGGCAATTAAATGATAGTTAGTTATATTATATTTTCCTACTTATTCATTAATTTTTATAGACTTCTGATCAAAATAGTTAATGTTATTTATCAATTTGTTAAATTTAAAATATATGCCGGAGTTCTCATATCAAAAGGAACACTTATTAGAAATTGATGAAATTGAACCTTTACCTGAAGAACTTGACATTACAATAGAAAGAATGAGAACTTTTTTTGAGTTTGAGAGCCCTTCTGTGATGAAGGTCACTGAGGAAATAACGTTATTCAATAAAGGTAGATCTACTCCATATTTTCCATATAAAATTGATAAATTCAGACCATCTCTGCAAATAACAGATTCTAACGGTGAAAATTTATTATTTCATAGTTTTGAACGCTATAAGCAATATAAAAAGTACAATAATATCATCTCCATTAGATTTCCAAAAAACAACCCATTAGAGAGAAACGAGCATAGATTGATAAAAATGCAATATATAAATTGTTTGAGACAAACTAATCTTAAGGAGGCAAATTTAACTGTAGGTGTATTTAAAAACGCTAGTATTTATTCCTTTATTAAGAGTGTGAAGGATATGAATTCACTATTAATTACAAATTTAAGCAAGTTTATATTAATGATCGAACTCCAGATTTTCAAACAAAAAGGCATTCAACTTATTATGAAATCCAGTGCAATTCAGAAGAAGCTATAGATGGTATTGTTTTAATCAATGTTAAACATGAAATTCCACGTCATTTACTTGGTTGGTATCGTTTAGGATTGATATTTGGAATATTTGCAGTTTTATTTATTTTCATTGCATACAGTTGGAATCCTACAAGCACAAATCCAGGCATTAACTGTTATTTTGTTTTAGCTTCTATAGCTATTTCTTTTTTGGTTGTTTTGAAAGGATGGATGTTCCAAAAAAAGATGGATCACGGACTGATGAAGATTGATAATAGGTACAAGTTACTTATAGCTTTTCTTATTTTTTATTTGCTGTATATCGTTTTTCGGTCCAGTGGATTGCTGTCTAGTGTCTTTGTATTCTTCATTTACAATTTAAATTAGTTAACACTTAGACCAAATAATCATAGGTCAGATTTTCAAATTGTCTTTATAATTAGCAAAGTTTACTTGAGTTTAGAAACGGATTTTCGAAACAGAGTATAGGAGAAATGATTTAAAAAATACAGTATAAACTTTTATATAACGAGTGAATGGTTTAATTTACGATTGCATTTAATATAAATTATTTATACCACGCAGTTCGGGATGATGATGTTTATTTAGTAAATGGAGTGAATAAATTTGTGGACTGACAATGAGAAAGATGCACCGCCTGTAAAATATATACCTGCTGCTTCAGGCGTAGATCTGGTGCCGTTTGAAGATGACGATGATGACGGAAGCCAAAAAGGAGTTGTTGGATGGTTAAAATCTACGTTTAATTCCATTTTCTAACTATTCCTTTTAAATAAACCTTCCTTTGTCTTTATTCTGAAAAGATGTAGCTACACAATTTAACGTTAACATTTTAATCAAAGTTTTCCATTCGTTTGTACCTACCGTTTCTGTTCTACATTGGATTTTTACGTTAATTCGTTCAATCTTTTATTATTAATTTTATTACCATGACGATTTATACTAAAATCCAGCTTTGATAAAAATCGGATTCTTCTTGCGAATTCAGATTTTCAATCAAAAATGAAAAAGTCATTAGGTTTTGGAACAGAGTCTGTCTTGAATGTTGGATAAACTTCAAATCGTGAGTGCCTGTAAATATAGATTACATTAAAATAGAAGATGAATTGAATACGGTTAAGTAATGGGATAAAGTTTACATCCGCATAATGAAAAGGTAAGGATTGGGAGCAATCATCTGTCCTTACTGGTGTGTAACTATGTCTCCTCCTATCGGAAAAGAGACTTTAACGGTGAATCCTAATGAAAAAAAATCTTATGGATATTCTGGCCTGCCCTATATGTAAGGGCGATCTGATTTTGAACGTCGTAGAAGAAAATGAAGAAGAGGTCATATCCGGAACTCTCTACTGCCCTGTATGCAAAGAGCACTATCCCATTGATGAGGGGATCCCAAACTTGCTTCCTCCTGACCTTAGAAACTGATATGAGGGTTAAACTTGCAGCAGACATTCCAGAATGTTATTATCAACAGACAGGAAATAAACTCAATTGAGTTTGAAAAAGAAAGTGTTGAGATTTCTCTTTCTCCAGGCGGAGAAGAAACCTTTGAGATCCTGATTACAAACTACGGGTCACCTACGCATATTCATTTCTCGGTAAGTGATGAACTAAAAGGTCAGATCGTTTTTCTGAGGGACAATCCATATGTGCTTCAGAAAGAATATATTTCTGTAGTTGCAAGAATCCCGCAAGAAGGCAGGGTGCTTACAAAAGGGCAGATCTATATCACAGCAGGCTACGGCTCAAGAAAGAAAGGTTTTCCTGTCCAGCTTGGGAAAATTGATTCGAAGCCGCAGGAGCACTCCGAAGATGAGTCCCATATAGGGAATCAGGAAGAAAAATTGATTTCTCAAAGATCCTCAGTTACACTACCTGTAAAGAAGCTTTCTCACTCTAGATCGGAAAAAGGATTTGGCGATTTTTCATCTTTTATCCGTAGAAGCTTTACAGGAAGCTTTTCAGCCACAGAAAGAAAAATCCCTAAAAACGTAAGTGAAAACGAAAAACTACCTCTGAATATTGCTTTTGGAGGCTTTTTGCTACTTGTATGCTTATTCTTCCTCTACTTTATACTGCCATCGAGCCTTCAGTTCGAAGTCAGCTTTGCCCAGTCACTTTTGTTTTCAATAATATTTGTGACCTGTATGGCATATATTCTGCTAAAAATTGCAGAAGAGAGCTAAATCCTTTAGCAGCAATAAGGGCTAATCTCTGTCAATTAATACTCTTCAAAAATGTGTTCAAATTGTTGTATTCTGGTAGATAAAGACTATAAGAAAGAACACATAATTGTCCTTTCTGTGGCTTATCTATTGATCATTGGTCTTAACGCTTCTATTAATAATACTCAGGTAAGGCTACAGTGTAACCATAAAATCGGAAAATACCTCTCAATTCGGTGCGGAGAGTAGTCACGATAATTACAGTTTTAACCTGAGATTTAGATTTATTTTGGACCTGATGTTTTAGACTCATTTTGAACCTGAGACTTAGATTTATTTTGGACCTGATGTTTTAGATTTATTTTGAACCTGATAATCCTCAATTCAGCAGATTCAGACCTTAGAGTTAACACTTCTGAACCCCAAATGATAATTCGCTTCAGGTGCGTAAGTAAGGGTTCATCTGGTTTAGAGCTGAGAGCTGAGAAGTGCATGGAAAAGTACACATTAAATATTCGTAATTACGGAATCATCTGAAGAGTAGGAAAAATGTGCTTTTCTCTATCTGATTCTCCCTCACTCCAGATTTTTAAGTCTACATTCACTTTACAAATTACTTTATGGTATCTACTCGTTCTTATCTGTTTCTTTTACTTTCACTTCTTATTTGAGCCTGTTCATTTTTAGAAGTTGGGAGTAATTTTTATATCATGAAGATATTGGTATTGTGTTCGTACAAGAGGATTAATGACAGATTTCTTATACATTGCTAATTTGATTATTTCCTGTCTAACTCCACTTAATATTCTTTAGTAGTCTGAAATCACTATTAGGAAAAACTAGTGAGGAAGCTTATCCATGAAGTATATCATAGTTACCGGTGGGGTGATGAGCGGGCTTGGAAAAGGCAT
>DUGT01000143.1 GCA_013331275.1 Methanosarcina sp.
TTACCTTTGAAGCGGTTTTCAACGAGCAGATTCTTTCTCCCGCCCCCCAGGAAATCGATAATATCTACGGAAGTAACGACCCCTTCCAGCCTCCGCGTTCCAGCGTCTGTAATAGGAATGCGCCTGAACCTCCTTTCAGTCATAATCCTGATTGCTTCCATAATTGTTGCAGTAGGAGGAAGAGTTACAACATTCCTTGTTGCCAGGGCCAGGATCTTTCCTTCATGCTCTGAAATGCGGGATTTGAAATCCAGAGGACCCATATCCATTGTGCCCGTACTGCTGATCATTTTTGGATCGTTCCGTTGCACTCCTCTGTTATCTTTGTTCATCTTTCCCTGAACCTTCATTTTTTCGGCTGATGAAAATGTCGTATTTTTGTTCAATAGGACCACCGAATTCGAGTTGCAGTTAATTGCTTTTTTCGTATTCCGGTAACTATTCAGCCTGGGTAAAACAACCTCAATAGCCATCTTTCATAAGATTCAATGGGCGAATTTCTCAGAACTAATTTTCGCTAATTGTTGGCTATTGATTGTGTTTTTCTTTTTTCATTGGTTAGTAATCACACTTATCTGTTATACCAAAATCGATATCAACCAATTGATTTTGGTAGGCTGAATAGTTACGTATTCCGTTTCTTCTTTTCCTGTCTTCTTGCAGGAACTTCCCTGGAATCTGCAGTTGATTCTTCAGCAGGCCCAGATTTGCTCCCGGAAAAAATAAAACCTGAAAGCAATTTCTCCCGAATCTTTCCGAAAGGTTTCCTTTATTTTAGATTTATAATTATTATTAATGATGATCTTTGATATTATAATCTTTTTGCGTGAAAACTTGCTGCTGTTTTTCGCATTGCATTAATTTTCTCTGGTTAGTTGTAATTCTCTGGTTAGTTGTTATCCTTTCACCGGAAATTTCACTACATAGTTTTCTTTCAAAGGCGGTTTTCGAAGGGTTTTTCAGTCCATACATTGACAATAGATTCCAGAAGATCCTGTCTATCGACGATTCCAGATACCTTGTCTTTTTCATTTACTATGGTAACTCTTCCAACATCATAGTGAATTATCATCTTAATTGCACTTTGAATGGAATCTGCTTCAGAAAGTGTATATGTAGGAGTTGACATTATTTTTTCAACTTTCGGACTGTCGTTGGGCCTTGTCTGTCTCTCATCTTCCACACCAGTCCGCACAGCACCGGATTTGATTATATCCCTTCTGGTTATCATTCCGATGGGTTCGCCCTTCTTTGAAACTACAGGAATGCCCGTATAATCTGTCTCGAGCATATGCCCCCAGACCGTGCCAACCTTGTCCTCTGGTGAGCAGGTTTTGACTTTTTTTGTCATCACGGCCTGTAGTGCTTTTGGAACATTTTTTGGAACCTCCACGTTTCTGAGAATATCCACATTACTCAAGACTCCAATCACTGTACGATCCGTAGTTGATTTAACAACCGGAACTCTATTCTGCCTCGATTGCACCATCAATTTTGCGGCCTTCATAACATCCATATCAGGAGTGACCGTAGGAGACTGACTTGCATACCCGCCTACTGTGACATTCGAGCGTGTAGAGGTAACCCTCAAGATATCCTTGTCACTCAGCATTCCCACAAGCCTGTTCTCTTCGTCAACAACAACAAGGCTTCGAAGAAGGTGGTCGCGCATCAGCTGACGGGCGCGAGTCACAAACTCCCCCACGTCGATACTCACTGGCCCATCTGTCATAATCTCGCCAACATTCATTGTCTACCTCCACATCTTCTCTTTAAAAAAGAAAAACCGGAAATCGATATCGATAGGTCATAAATTATTTGTAACCCTCGCCTTCTTCTTGCCGACAATTTTCGCATAAATACCTGCCGTCAACTAATTTAAGGTCTGCTGAGTGATAAGAACAGGATTCGCAGATTCCTGTGCTGAACTCCTCTGTAATCTCTTCAACTGAAGGAGTGGAGAGGAGAGCTTCCCGGTTCATATCAATAAGATCTTTGAGTATGGTGCTAAGCCCGGGTGTAACCATCAGAATATCAGTATTCGAAATTATTCCTATTAATCTACCGTTTTCCAGGACTGGCAGCCTTTTAATATTCGCCTTTAACATGACTTCGGAAGCTTCCACTATACTTGCATTAGGCTTTATGGTTATTAAAGGGGATGAGAGGATTTCACTAGCTCTTACCTCACTTGGCCTTATATCCTCTGCAATGACATTCTTTGCAAGGTCTCTTTCAGTTATGATTCCCGTAGCTTTGCAATTCTCTGTGATAATGACGCTCCCTGCATCACGACTGACCATTTCCCTTGCAATAGCTGGAATATCTGAGTTGATATCCATTACTATGATTGCTTTATTCATGACTTCAGCAACCGAGACTTCTCTTTCAATCTCTCTGCTGTGAATGCCAGCACCTATCTCCCCCTCGACATCAGTATTCCTTCCAGGTCCATCTACCATCTGCTGCCGTTCCTCCCTTTTGTTCCGTACTTTTCAGTACTTCACGACATAGAATTCATGGTATAAAATTTACGGTTTAAAGCTCTTCAGGTTCCTAATTTCATATGGAGAAAATTCTATATAGCTTTAGTTTTCCCTCTAGTTCAGGCTCTGCAATGTTTAACTTTTTAAAGACGATGTCCTGATAAAGCCCATTAATTATGGATATCTATTGGATCATTATTCCATCCGATTCCTCTAAGAGTCTTCCCCATACTTTTCGGATGTTTTTATAGCACTTATATATACGGGTCAATGGTACATAACAATAACGGCATTTGCTTTTCTTACAGAGAACAGAAGTTTGAATGAAGTCAGATGGGCACTCTTTTTAAGATTTCTCTCGTTCGTTCATAAAGAAAAGCATATGAAAGTCTTGCAGGAATTTTTTCAGAACCCCTTCGTTTCTACTGGAGACTTTTGCTGAGAATGACAAATATCCGGTCATCTTGAAAAAGTATCAGAAAGAAGTGCAGAAGAGAAGTATATTTTAGAAAGCAAACTAATACATTCTAGAAAAACTCAAATTATATTTGTAGTGCATTTAATCTTTCTCACAGGATTTTTTTTCAAACCCCAACATTTCCACTGGAGAACCACTTCATAAATTTTATATAAAAAAACACAGGTTTAGGTTAGGTTCAGGTTTAAGAAATAAGCCAGAAAGTAGAGAAGCCGGATGGAAAAGAAGAATGATTAAAGCATAATCACTCTGCTTTTGTTTCCTATACTCAGCTCGATTTCTTCATTCAGGCCATATTTCGCATATGCATCAATTATCTGAATTTCAGAATCGATATCTAGATCCTCGATTATATACGCCTGTTCTCCCCAGAGAGTTAGCCTGATGCTGCCAGTTTCGTCTTCAAGTTGAAGGCTTGCAACCACATTCTCAGTTCCGTCTTCTCTTTCAAATTCTCGGAGTTCTCCTATTTCGGAAACCTTCCCCTGAACTGAATAGCTTTCTCCAGGGACAATGTCAGCAATGTCGGTAAACTTTTCCCTGTATTCGATTTCCTTTTCACTTCTCTGGATTATTCCTCTATTTCCAAGGTTTAGTTCTACCTGCTGGTTGAAAGCATTTTCTCGAGAGTAAGCATGGAGCACCTCTATGGTCTCATCGAAATCGACTTCATCAAGAAAGCTGGTTTTTTCACCCCAGAGAGTCAGCCTGATTTTACCTGTGGA
>DUGT01000113.1 GCA_013331275.1 Methanosarcina sp.
TACCAGCCCGGGTTTGAGCCATACTTGCAAGCTGAAAATAGGGCTTATTAATCCAGTTCTTTTCATTACTCATACAATAGGCAGTAGCACCGCCAACCTTCTTACCAGTCCTGATGTCAATGACTTTTGCCTTTGCTTTGAACCCTTTAATACCAAAAACTTCAACAGGTTCTGCTTCATCTCCAGTATCCACATCCACACCGTAGAATTGACCTAATAAAACCCAGTCATCGAACTCTATATGCCGTTTACCGTTAATCATGACCTTATCTGGCTTTTCGTCAAGGATTTTCATTAGATGTGTTACGGCCTTTAAACCGTTTGTTGTTACGGTTTCCGGCTTTTGTACGGGTTCTAATGTCATAGGTACCTGTGATTCTTCTATTACTTCACTCATCTTTAATCATTCCCCGTCAATCCATTTTTGTAATTTATACAGGTGCGGTGCTGAAAATGTAGGGTCTTCCGGCTCTTCACCCTGTCCAAGGTATTCAACGCGTATTATATCCTGTTCCTTAAGCTCTAACTTACTAATTTGCCTTGATAAGTGTGCGTGTTGGCTGGTTATCCATATTCCACCTTCACTATCCCGTACTTTTAAAAAGAATTTCCCGTATTGTCCTTTTTTCGGGTCTTCTATGACTGTTCCTTCGAGTGTTCTTTCGTCTGGTTCGTAGTTCCATGGTTCCCAGAATTCGCCCTCGTATTCTCCACCGGTGTTGTTTTCATCTATTCCGCTGTCTTTCCATGCCATTTTATCATCTTCTCCTTTATTTTGCTGTTATTCCTTCCATCAATTCCTGATCAACACTCAAACCCTGAAAAAGTGCAACTGCAAAAATCTGCCTGTTCCGGAGCTTCCTCTCTAAATTCTTAATTCGCAGCCGGGTTATTTTCTTATGATGCTTCTTACTCTCCAGTTTCACTTGTAACGGTTCGTATTTACTCTCTAAATCTCGTATTTCATCAGTTAATACTTCTTTGCGTAGGTGTGCCTCGTAATCGGGTTTTCTTGTAAAACCGGCTTCTTTCATAGCCTCTTTATCGTTTACATATTTTAAGACAAGTTTGTCTATTTCATATTGTGCCTCTGCTTTTGTTCTTGCCAGATCGTCTTGTATGTTTATGATTTTTTCTTCTCTTTCAAATTCGTTTAGTTCTGCGACTGCTAGTTGTTTCCGTAGTTCTTCAACGTCTTGGAAACTTGTACCATCGCCTAATAGTTTTTCAGCCATTTCTTTTCACCTCTAATAATTATTTTCCCACTTTTGGGTTCAGGGGATTTATAAGAGTGCCATTTACAATAGCAAAAAAATATATTATTGATTTTCTAACAAGGGGTTGATTTTTTTTAGTTTTGACATCTCCTATCAAATCCTATCCTGCCAAAAAAAGGGAATCTACAGCCCACCACCTATTAGAGCGGTGATGAGTAAATAAACACCATAAACACCAAACATTATCCCCCCACACAAACACACACCCGCCAGGGCAAGTGCCAGGGCAACCTCCAAGTCCTCACTGTTGAAATTAACCACGTTCATCCTATAATCCCTCCGAAGGCTAGGCAAGCCAGGAAAACGATGCAAACAATTATAAAAGCGACCTGTAAGATAAAAACAGGATTCGCCTCTTCCCCGGTGTTTGGTTGTTCCAATCCAGCCATATTTAATCACTCTCCTCATATTCTTCTTCTTCAAAGTCAAACCGTACAGACTCCTTCAACCGTGCCATAGCCTGCTTAAAACGCATCTTCAACGATCTATTCTCTTCCCGTGCCTTACCACTCCAGACAAACTCATTCCGTTTGAAAGGACTTAAAATCTCATCACTCATACCTTAACCCTCCTGTATTTGCTTATAAAACTTCAACCAAGTCAAGGTCCGGTCTTAATTCTTCGATACTACTCATCCTATCACCGCCTCAACATCTTCCAAGTAAATCTTCAGCGAACCATTAGCATGCGCTGTTTTAATAATCCTTTCAGCTTCTTCCCTTGTTATTTCGCCTTTCAACTGTTTTAAACGAAGTATTGCGTCAGGTTTGAACTGACAGGTGCGACCGCAGGTTTCCCGGAAAAGTTCCCGTATTTCCCTTTCCTTTTTACTAGCCATTCTTCAGATCCCCCTGAAGAAAGTGTACATTATCATTGCAGTAGTCAGAAAAGAGATAACAGCAACTTCGAAGACTGTTAAGGCTAAATCAAGCGTTTCTCTAACATTCATCCTAAATCCGCTCCTTGCAGGTCTTCATCAGCACAATCACCACAACCATCACAAAATGAATGTAGTGAGTAAATACACATCAACCGTTTTAAACTCCAGTTACCACCCGTGGCCCGGGCAGTGGCTTCAGATGTGACACGTTCAAATTCTTTGTCTTCTATCCAATTTGCTTCCATTTTTTTTAACCTCCTATTCCCCTACAACTAACTTGTAGGAGGTAGAAGACTTTAAGGCGTTTTCTGACCCATCATCTGAGGATGATTGTAATCCCTCGATTAAATTATTTTCCTTACAATACTCATCTAAATAAGTAACATCAATTCCGTGAGCTTTTAAACCATTTCTATAAGCTTTAAAAGCATTTAATTCAGATTTATGGTTTCCAAAAAAGAGATCTTTTCCATTAATCTTTGCTCTCGCCCTCCACCGTTTGTCCCTTTTATGCCAATGGACCCCTGGAAACTTTGAAGAACGTTTAACATGTTTGTTTATCATGTTATGTCTATGCGTAACTGTTCGTAAGTTTTTTAAACGATTATCTAATCCATTTCCATTTATATGATCGCAGTCCATACCTTGTTTTGAATTTAAAATTAATTGATGCATGTAAATTTGTTTTCCACGAATAACAGTCCTTGCATAAAATAATAAACGATCTTTATTTTTTTGCTTATGTGCGCACCAGCTGAACCTTTTTAAAAAAGGAAAAAACTCATCATCAACTAAAGCGACTTTCCCTTGGGTTAATTGAATTTCCTTAACCATATGTATCTAACCTCATTTTCCCGTTTAAACCCCCCTAAATTCATAGAGGGGAAAATGAGGAGTTTTAAAAAAAGAAATAACTCCTCTCTATGGCAAAGTATAATATTTGTCATTTTGTTACTTTGCTAATTAACGATAGAACACCATCCCTTATAAAGTTGTTGGTTTGTCATGTAGCAAAATATAAAAGTAACAAAAGATAAAAACTTAATTATGACAAGTTGTTTAAATGACAATATGGCAAAAGATACAGTATTCATGGAAACATTCAGGAGCATACCTAAAGACGAAAAGGAATATATTAGAGCTACAATTACAAAAGAAGCTGCTGAATTTATTAAAAAAACAGCGTTTGAAGATTTTGATATGCATAACGCCAGTGTAGGAATGGCTATTTCAAAATTAGTATTAATTGCTAAAGATTGTTTGGAAAAAGAAAAAGAATAATTTCTATTTCTAATTAAATTACCTATAACCTGGAATTTTTCGATTAAAAAAGAAGGGAATGACATTATACTGTCATCCCCTTGCTAACTTTAATTGTTTATCAAGATTTGATTCTCTCTGTTGCTTATTACGTTGATACTCCACTGATTCTGGGTCTTCCTTTAAAATAAGAGCTTCACGGTAAAGGTTATCGTATTCTATAAATAATCTATCTAATTCCTGATCTTTGCTCGTATTATCAATAGAATTATATATCTCTGAAATAATAATAGACATTGGGCAGCACCCCTCGACGGTGTTGAGTGGAAGGGGTGTGCATTCCTACCAGTTTGATACACCCCTCCATGGCCCGCTTAACATGAAATCCAGTGCGGATATAAGCGGGAACCTATGTAACACTTGGTATGTGTGTTATACATTTGAGTTAGTTTTGGCTATATTTATATTTTGCTTTTTAGAAATTAATAACATTGTGTTTTGTGATACAACCTCCCATATTTGTTATTAATTGCTTATTTTTTTCATCAAATAATTTTACACATTTTGTAAGAATAGTTATAGTAATTCCCTATATTTAAAGCTTTCTTAATCGTTTTACAGTGAATTAGGGCTTTTTCAGGGCTTATTTTAGAAAAAAGTTCATGGTATTTTCAACGTCTTTTGGGATTTGGAGGAATTAGAGAAAATTTCACTAAAATAGTAATACTTCTCTTTATAAAGGGTGTTGAAAAAAGGAAGGAGAATGCCCCGATACAGCTGGTAACATTTTTTGAAAGTATTACTACATTTCAAAATTAAAAAAAAATAAGGTAATAATTTTTTTCAGGGAAGATTTTTATCTTTTTCAATGTTTTCAATAACTTTCTCCATCTTTTGCATCCTTTCTTCAAAAACTCTCTTTTCTTCTAATCGTTCCTTCTTCTCCTGTTCACGCTCCCGTTCAATTTCAGCCAGTTTTTCATCAGTTAGAACACGGGTTTCCATCTCATCAACGATACAAAGTGCCGGCATTACTTTTAGATAGGATCTCTTCATTGTTTCAACAGTCAATGTCTTATAATAACTTCTTTGGGTTTTAGGGAGTAAATGTCCCATCATAATTTCTGCACGGCGGAAATCAACCCCATGCTCGGTGAGTAATGTTCCAAACCGCCGCCGTAGGTTATGACTTGCTAGATATGCTTGATTTGTTTTTGAGTCAAAACCGCAACGTTCATTTAGCATGTTGAAATTCTTATCGAAAGCAGCTTCTGTTATCTGTTTCCCTTTAGAACGGAAAAGATAATCATCAATTGACTGTGGAGGGTTTTTTTTAAGATAATTAAGGATGTATCTGGTAGTTTCTGGCGTGTGGAAGGTGATATATTTCACGCCTTTCTTTTTTCCTTTTACTTTTTTCCCCCGATTCCCTACCCACGTCCCGATAACTTCCTTATCTTTCAGTTTTTCACTGAGTTGGTCTATATTAAGCAGGTCATTAAGTTGGGGGTTGTGGTAGTCCTCTATGGATTTCAAAAAGTCTTTGTATTTAATGTAACGTATGTCGAGTTTAGATAATCCTGAGCTACACATCAACAAAATAACGGCCTGGGTTCGTAGCATACAATTATTCAAAGCAAAACGTAATTCTTCAACATCAGGGAGATCATCAATAGATAATTCTTCTTCCTGTTCATATTCCATCCTGATCTTTTTTGGTAGTTCAACCTCAAATTCGTCATAGAAATAGCGTACATGGTCAAACATCCTTTTCCGTGTGTTTGCAGCGTAGTGACTGTTGAGAAGGTATGCTTTCCATTTGATTAAGTGTTTTCGTATTTTTCTTTTAGATGGGTGTAGGTTATATTCTTCTACAGCTTCATCTATAAGTTCTTCAGGTGTTAATCCTACGATGTCACAGTACATGCCTATATTATGACGATATATCCACTCAGATTTGCTCCCCAATTCTCTGTTTGTGATGAGTTGATCCAGGTACGTGTCATCAGTGAGATCCATGAATTAGGATTTTTTATTTTAGGATATATAGGTTTTTTGGGAGACGGAATTTTTGTTTATTTTCCCATGGCGGTAATAAAATT
>DUGT01000218.1:0-8166 GCA_013331275.1 Methanosarcina sp.
TAATAGGAGCACCTAATTGTGAAGTTTAAAATAAATGTAAAGTAGCATAATTCGATAGTTTGCACAGAAAGTTTATAAAAAATGCCTTGAAAGTAATATACAGAGTCAAATATGTCTGTCAAATTAAATTTGAAACCAATATACAGAGGCGAGAAATGATAACTTTGAGAGTACTTAGGGTTTGTTTATCCCTGCCTCTTGAGTAAAAGAAAAGAGGTAAAGAGTAGATGATAATAAAGAAAAAACTTGGAACAGGTGCAGTATTTGCAACAACATTACTTGCAGCCATCTTGTTAGTTTCGGTAGTAAGTGCACAAGGAAATGAGACTATACAAGGAAATGAGACTATACAAGAAAACATGACTGTGGAACTTACCTTTGGCCCGGAAACTCTGGATAAACTGAAAAATGACCCGAATTGTGTTGCCGCATATGGAAGCATACCCGCTTTTACAACTTCGGAGGAGAGATATCAATGGATTGACACCCTTGGTAACATACTGGACAAATTATATACTGCAAGTTTTATGCAAAACCAGGAAAATTCGAAGTATTTTGATCCACTTGGCCCTATTGTGACTTCTGGTATAACCTTTGACGGTGTTATAGAGATAAATGTTAACAGTAGTTCTAAAATTGATAAGTCTTTATTGGACGAATACTATCAGATTATTGACTCAAAAGCAAGCAGTATGGGAGTTAAGGAAGTTCCTGTTGTGTTCATGCGCGAAAACGATCTAACTCTGGATGATTTTGAATCTCAAGGCTTGACTGAGACAGATGAAAACTCTGTTAATGACGGTGCTTCTAACACAAACGACTCGAATGGAAATAAATCGAGTAAAATTAACTCAACTCCAGGTTTCGAACTATTGGGGAGCCTGGTTTGCCTATATGGTGGCTGGAAGTTCAGCAAAAAGTAAAGTAAGAACGGACTGCATTCTGAAATAGAGTTTTTTGAACTGAGGATTAAGGGTCAGAAGAGACATATTTATACCACATTAATGAGCAACGTACATATTGTTCTATAAATTTCGATCTCTTCTGTACCCTCTTTTTAATCAAAAATAGGATTTTATTATTTCCAATGCAGAGATCGTATATAAAACGCCTGTATTACCAGGTAATATCTTTTAATAATTAATTAAACATAATATAATTACCAAGTAATATCTTTAATAATTCATTAAAATAGTATAACTACTGGGTAATACTTTTTAATAACTCATTAAAAACAACGTTCGTTATAGACAGCATCAATCGAATAGCAGGGAACGACCTATTTTTATAGTGTGCCAGTTATACTTTTTACAACATAACCTTTATACTTTTCAAATAGGCTTATAATCGATAGAGCATACACCTGCAGTTATAAATATCATCTAATTTTATAGTTAATCACTGGATAACTTACATATACGACCAAATAGGGAATGGGGGATGGAAATTAATGAAAAATAGGGATAGTTTATACTTAACGCTTTTCACTTCAGCAGTTCTGGTTTGTTTTCTAATTCTCGGCTCATCGGCTGCACTGGCATCCAGCGAGGAAAATGCTTCGCAGAACGATTCCTTAACCGGTAATGAATTTCCTTATCCGCGTGGTACAGCCCCTGCGTATGGGATGATGGGATGGGAAACGGGCACTCAATTTTTAGAAGATAACGCTACGCTTGTTCACCTTGGATGGAAAACTTCTATAACTCCACAGCAATTTGTTGATAACATAAACAGAGGCAAAGAGCTTGGAATTTCAAAATATTTAGTAGCTACTAGCGGTCCTCAGATGGCTTCTGAGAGTTTCTGGAAATCAGTCAAGGATATGGGGGTTACGGGCAATGATTTTTATGGTGTCTATTTCCCTGACGAGGAAGGAAGTCCTTCAACACTTATCACTATGCGTACAGCTATGAAGAAATACTTCCCCAATGCTGTTGCTGGAGATTATCTGGGCGATATGGCCAATATCGATGATGAAGCCTTTATTCCAGGCCTTGACGTTTGTTACTTTACTACCTACACGAAGTTTCATCCTGAACGCCCGCATGCCTGGGTATATGGAAATCTTATCACCAATACTCCTGATTGGAAAAATGCAGGAAGAACAGTATATGTAACAACAGAAGCCTTTGGTCAGGCTATTGAGGTAAACTCTTCCGATCCGGATCTGGATACCGCACAAAAAGTGGCTGATCGTCAAGAAAGTCAGATTGTGATGGGAATTTTAGGAGGAGCACAGGGTGTTTTCTCATATGCTTATAAATATGCAGCCGGGACTCCAGGCTATACCGGATGGGCCGACTTTAAGCCAAAGTATGAACAGGTCTGGCCCTGGATTATGAATGGCAACCGGACACTTCTGACAACAAACGTAACTAGCGGCACGAGAAGTATTAATTCAGATCCAGGTGGCACAATTTCTGCAGTTACATCTTATATGTTTACCGATACAGAAGATAGAAGGTTAATTGCATCATCAAGTATGCTTGATTTTACTGAAGCAGATTGTACGGCAAATAATGCAACAATTACCGGCGTGCCAAACGGAACGTATAATGTCTTATGGGAGAACAGAACCGTGACTGTCACTGACGAAACCATCAAAGATACCTGGCAACCGTACGAGTATCACTTTTACCAGTTAAAGGCGAATGATACTGGTAATAAATAAGCTCCTGCTGATACCAAATGTTCGGTCCTGATTCTTTCACAGAGAGTTAACAGATTAATATTTCTGTTAACTTTCTTTTATTACTATCGATTTTTTAGCGTACTATCATCTGCCTATCCTAATACGGGAATGCAGTTTTGAAGTCTAAATATTGGTTATGCTTATCTTGCAGGATATAAAAAATGCTCACTCTTGTGGGTTTAATCTCAGGATAATCTCAGGATAGGGGATTCAAAAAAGATTGTGGGGTGAGTTACTGAGAATATCAAGTAGCAGAACCTCTTTGTGCTTCCTTATATAATTCGGAACTCACTTCCGGCGTTTTGATTAATACACCGAAATGGAGTAGTGATTATGAGAATTATTTCATTACTGGCAGGAAAACGCGGTATAAAAAACCCGGCAAACATACAGAATAAGGGTATTGACTATAAATGGATCGTGCTATCGATTACAACCATCGAGATGTTTATGGTATCAGTTAACGGGAGCATTATTCTCATTTCGCTGCCTGCAATTTTCGATGGTATCAATATTAACCCTCTGACCTCATTCCAGTATCTTATTTGGGTGCTTATGGGGTATAACCTGGTCACTGCTACTCTTCTGTTTAGTTTCGGCCGACTCTCGGATATGTATGGAAGGGTTAGGCTTTATAATGTTGGATTTGCGATCTTTACGTTTGGTTCAATCCTGCTTTATCTTACTCCTGATACTGGCGACGCCGGAGCAATTGAAATTATCGTCTTCCGACTTGTTCAGGCTGTTGGTGCGTCATTTACTTACTCCAACAGCGCAGCGATTCTTACCGATGCGTTCCCAGAAAATGAACGGGGTAAAGCACTGGGATTAAACATGGTGGCGTTTCTCTCAGGCCAGTTTATTGGACTCATCCTTGGAGGCATACTTGCTTTCTATCACTGGCGATATGTATTTCTGGTAAGCGTTCCAGTTGGGGTCCTGGGTACTGTGTGGGCTTACATTAAGCTTAAAGAGACCAATTTACCTGAAAAAACCAAGAAAATAGATGTATGGGGAAATTTGGCGTTTTTAGGTGGCCTTACAATCTTTTTGATCGGTATTACATATGCACTTCTTCCGTACAAACAGGACCCTATGGGATGGCGAGACCCCTGGGTAATAGCATCTCTTTTTATCGGTAGTGTTCTTTTAATTTTATTCCCAATAATAGAAAACCGTGTAGAGGATCCGATGTTCCGACTAAGCCTTTTTAAGAGCCGAATGTTTTCCTTTGCGAATATAGCTGGGTTTTTGAACGCGATAGCCCGCGGTGGTATGATGTTCATGCTAATTATGCTGCTTCAGGGTATCTGGCTGCCTCTACATGGATATAGTTATGAGTCAACACCCCTCTGGGGAGGAATTTTCATGTTGCCTTTAACTGCTGGCTTTGTAATTATGGGACCACTTTCGGGCTGGCTTTCCGACAAATATGGTTCCCGTTTGTTCGCGACGTCAGGTCTACTCCTTACCACTGTTTCATTCCTTATACTGGCTACGCTGCCATATAATTTCAATTACCCTATTTTTGCCGTTGCTCTTTTTATTATGGGCCTGGGAAATGGCATATTCGGTGCACCTAATATCGCAGCCATTATGAATTCCGTGCCATCTGACGAGCGAGGTGTTGCATCTGGAATGAGAGCAATGTTGCAGAACAGTGGGATGGTTACTTCCATGGCTATGTTCTTTACAATCGTTATTGTCAGCCTGACACGATTGTTTCCTGAGGAACTCGCACAGTCACTGGCAGATATCGGCGCTTCAAACCTCATTGTTCCAATGAGTGAAATCCCCCCAACAGGTGCTTTATTTGCAGCGTTTCTGGGATATAATCCGGTCAGTACTATCCTTGCTGGAATACCGCAATCAGTCACCGCTACAATCAGCCCGGAGACTATAAATATCCTGACAGGAACATCCTGGTTCCCTACTACTCTCGCACAGGCGTTTATGCCTTCCCTACATTTGTCTTTCTATATAGGCGCAGTCCTTTCTATCATTGCTACGGTCCTGTCAGCAATGCGCGGGTCAACACACATGATTAACGGAGAAACCAATGAAAATCTAATAGAAGGGCGGAAATGATATGAAAAAGAGGCTATCCAGAAATTTCACTTAACCTCATTATTACTGCTAAGATTACAATTCCGTAGTAAGATATTTCTTTTATCTCATATCTTGAAAACACTTTCTTGCATGACTCTATCCAGCTAAAGAACCTTTTTACTATTCCTTTCCAGCTAAAGAACCTTCTTACTATTCCTTTATTTTTATATTCTTGATAATCTACCTTTATTGGTCATCCTCGTTTCTTTTCCTTTGATTTCTTTTTTTATTGGCATATTAGACTTTATTACTCTATTTGATTACATTTTGTAATTTTGGCTGTAATAACTATGTACAAAATACCATTCATTAACTTCTTATATCTGCACGTGACCTTTCTGTATGCGGTTTCTATGGAGGTAAATAGGGTTTTATGAACTCCTATAGAGCATCATCAGTTTCACGGAATAATATAATATTTAAATTATAAATCTAATATTAGTTCTGGAATAGGCTTATTCCGCAATTTTTATCTTGATTCCCTTCTTTCTTAATTCAAAAAATAAATCAAGATTGAACGGCAACTAGCCAGCAGGAAATAATTTATGACTAACTCAAAGTTATTCGAAAAAATACTGATCGCGACTGATGGATCTGAAAAAAATAAGTCTGCGGTTGAAGAAGCAGTAAAAGTTGCCCGTGCATGCGGGTCCACAGTCTATGCTGTCTATGTAATGGACGAGAGCCTGATGAAATCTGCAATTGAAGTTCCAATTGCAGAGGACCTTTACAGAAGAATCAGAGATGAAGGAGAAAAAGCAGTTAATCGGGTAAAGGAAACTGCACAGGGTGTGAATCTGGAAACCTTTATACTATCTGGCAGACCAGCTCGTGTAATCACCGAATTTGCAGAACAAAAAGACGTTGATCTGATTGTTGTCGGAACGCAGGGGAAAAGTGGCATTGAAAGGTTTTTGTTAGGTAGTGTTGCCGATGAGGTAATAAGAACTGCTGATCGCCCGGTATTGGTTATAAAAAGTAGAAAATAAGAAGGCATTAGTCCTCTAGAAACTTGTTTCCGTTAAGCTTAACTTAAACCTGGTATCGCGTTAACAGCAAAATGAAGTGTCGAATAGGTTGTAAATACTCAGATTAGTAAGGTTTTCGGAGATTGATGCAGCACTACAAACCTGACCCTTTATGTTTATTTTCAAAACATTTAGTGTATCATAAATTGGAAGATTTTTACATAACTTTTGATTTAAAATATTTTTATAAAATATACCGTCAGGATTTCTGCAGCCGAATAACAAATGAAAAGACAGAGCTAAAAAAGGGTAGTAAGTTCATTACTCAAATATGACAAAAAACGAAAGCACTTTTCTTACCAGACTGAGAATTACCCTTTTTACAATTTTCAGCAACTGATCTTCATAATCCAGTTATTTAACTGATTTGTAAGCTAATTTAAGACATTTATAGCCTTAATATATTTTTTGTTGATCAATTTTTATATCAAAATATTGATATTACTATATTATAATATTTAAGCCTTAAAATTTGAAATATTGACTAAATTTTAAAGTATAACTCAATATAATCTGAAAACTAAAACTGAATAAGTATAATTTGAGTATATAAGTATAATTTGGGTATATTACTCAAATTGCATGACAGTTTTCAATAAAATATAAAAATATGTGAATCCGTAAACTAACAAACAGCACCTTGATAGCTCTAATAATAACCTTGATCACAATCAAGAATTCCTGAAGACAGCCCTGGAAAGAACCCTATAATAAATTCCTGTAAAAAACTAAAAATTGATCCCTATGCACCCGAAAACTCAACAGATCCTCGAAGTCTTCGAAGAAATCAATAAAATCCCGAGACGTTCAAAGCATGAAGAACAAATTTCAACCTGGCTACAGGAGTGGAGCCGGTCCAGAGGTTTTGAGACAAAAACCGATTCCTTAAACAATGTACTTATCAAAGTTCCTGCAACAGCCGGATATGAGAACTCTACCACATTTATTCTGCAGGGGCATATGGATATGGTCTGCGAGAAATGTAAGGATTCCAGACACGACTTTTCCAGAGACCATATAAGATGCATTTGCGACGGGGACTGGATGCGGGGAGATGGAACTTCCATAGGTGCGGATGATGGAATTGCCCTTGCACTCGGGCTGGTGCTGGCAGAAGCAGGGGAGAAAGGAGAAATCGGGCATCCTCCACTTGAGCTGCTTTTTACGGTGGACGAGGAAACGGGCCTGACAGGAGCCAGGGGACTTGAAGATGGCTTTTTAGAAGGAAAGATGCTTCTGAACCTTGACTCCGAGGATGAAGGCGTTTTTGTAATAGGGTGTGCAGGTGGGCAGAATTCGCTGATAACACTCCCTGTTGAATGGGAAGAACTTGATATTGAAAAAGAAAACTTATTCAAGTTTTTCCGACTCTCGGTAGAGGGTCTGGAAGGCGGGCATTCCGGGGTTGAAATCAACAAGCAGCGCGCAAACGGAATACAGTTGCTCTTCCTGGCACTGACCGAACTCAGGAAAAAGCTTGGGACAGAAAATATAAGGCTTGTCCTGATGAACGGAGGAAGTGTCCATAATGCAATTCCCAGTACTGCAGAATCCTTTGTTGCACTTCACAGGAAAAAACTCGAAAAGGCCGAAAAAACCGTATCAGATCTCAGGCACGCGTTTAAAGCTGAATATACAAAAACTGATCCTGGACTTATTTTGAATCTTGAAGAGATTAATAGAGAAATAATTTTTGAAGTTGCAGAAGATAAGATACGTAGAGAGGAAGTGCCTTATATTAGGGTTTTTTCACCAGAGACCGAAGAAAAACTTGAAAAACTGATTCTGGGGCTGCCTCATGGGGTTTACAGGATGTCGGAAACTATTCAGGGACTTGTCGAAACCTCAAACAATCTTGCAACAGTGCGAACAGTTGAAAACGAAGTAATGATCGTATCAAGCCAGCGCAGTTCGAACAATCTCAGACTGGCTGAAATTAGCGGAAAAGTAGAAGCAGTAGCAAAGCTCGCAGGCGCACGGGTTGAACATGAACCCAAATATCCTGCCTGGGAACCTGACCTGAAATCCAAATTACTCTTAAAATGCAAGCAAGTTTATGCCGAAACTTTTGGGAAAGAGCCTGAGGTTGAAGTAATTCACGCAGGACTTGAATGCGGAATAATCGGCGCGACACATGAAGGTATGGAAATGATTTCTTTTGGGCCGACGATCAAAGATGCGCATTCTCCTTCGGAAAAAATCTTCATTCCTTCTATAGAGAAAGTCTGGATATTCCTGGAAAACCTGTTTAAAACTTATTGATAAGGTCCTTTCATCCAGTATGGGTAGGTATCCACCTGTACTTGAAACTCAAGCCTTTTCAAAAAACTGCTTGCC
>DUGT01000218.1:8373-9012 GCA_013331275.1 Methanosarcina sp.
GTGATAAACCGGCGCAACGGTTTTGATTAAACGGCGCAACGGTTGATCGAAAGCCTCGTAATAACCAGATGCCATAAAAGAATAGAATAAAAGAAAAGAATAACAATACCAGACCTAGCCTTTCCGAGGAACCTGCAAGAAATGCCAGACAATCCCATAGCCAGTGAATGATGATTAACGGAATGACTGTATCGAGGCGAACTCGCAAGGCTACTGCCCAGACTCCAAACATACCTGCAAAAAAAGCCTGGAATGCGCTTGCATTAAAGTCTCCGGTTATTAAGCTGTTTAACGTATGAACCGAGCCGAAAATAGCTGCTGTGATCCATGCTGCACGCCAGATCCCAAATGATGAAGAGACGCCATAAAACAATACACCCCGAAACATTAACTCTTCGCTGATACCTACCATCAAGGTGTTTATAATTACAATTAAGAGTACCCGGGTTGACGGCAGGCCTGTAAATAAAACTATCAGTAGCATGATGAAAAGGAACAGAGCCGGTAACGATAAAAGGCGCAAATTCCGTGAACTATTCGGGCCTTTCCATCCAATCTTATCCCACCAGTTAAAATAGGTAATTGTCCCAGACAAAAAGACTATTGCAGCAAGCACTCCATAAACAAGCTGACTTTTAA
>DUGT01000218.1:9274-10889 GCA_013331275.1 Methanosarcina sp.
GGAAACGATATCTGGTATCCGAGACTTTTTGACTTATGTGGTAAAATGATAAAAATTATTTTTATATTATTACTACAGCAGCTGTAAAGAGAAAGTACAAAAAGGAAGTAACTGATGATTTTATTTCATACCTTTTTTGTTTATGATCAGTTTGGAGAGTGTTAGACAAATATTTCATTTTTCCTCGAACTGTTGTTCTAATGTCAACGCTATTTACTTCGGGCAAGGCGAGGATAAGATACGGTGCCTGATATCATCGATAATCACAACTATCCACGAACTGTAATAACTATTTCTTTAATCTTCATTTTCGCTAAGGCGTTCCGGCAAGTATTATCATGAATTTCCGTTCTGTCGTTACCCTTTCTGAACTCGCAAAAAAGCTCTCCTGGCTCACGGTTCAGCATTTGTTTATCTCTAATCTATTTACTTGCACATAAATATAAATTCCCTTTTATATTTTTTATATTATTTCGTTTATTGTTGCTTCAGCCTGCATCTGTGCGTTTTATTGTTTACTTCGAGTGTCGTACTGAGAAAAAAATAATCAAGCTACCTGGGGCAAAAGAGATTTTTTACTCCGGTTTTTAAACCTTCAGCGAAAAATCTATTAAAAAACTATCAATTGTTTGCAGAAAAGTCACCCGACAGAATAGATGCTCTTTTTTGGTCTATCACCAAATTAACTAAAGTAACCATCCAGCTTGGAGACTTTGATCTCTCTAATTGATAAATACAATGCCTAGGGCTCAGTGGATTTGATGTTTCAGATCATTTCTATTGAAATTCTTTCAAATCTCTAAATTCGATCGATTCAATAGAAGTCAACTATCTATTTGCGGTTCTGGCATGATCGGATCGAATACATAAAAACATCTGAATAATGAAATTTTTATGCGAGTAGATTTTGGCATTACAGCAGATATAAACTGAGTCTCGATAAGATTACTTGAAATCGAAGCTAAACCAAATAAAATGCACAGGTTTATTGTAAAACCTGTACATCTTTTGGATCAAAATCTTTTGGAATAAAACAACTTCATAATATATAACAAATGATTTAAATAAAATCAGTTAAGACAATTACATATGCCCCCTGTAAATAATGATTTTTCAAAAAGAATTGATGAGTTAGTCTCTAAAGACAATCAATTTAATAATGACAAAGATTTTTTGGATTACAAATTACATGAAGAATATGAAAAAAGAATATTTGAATTTGAACTTTTAAACTACAAAGTTGACTTATTCCTATATACATTTATTGTTGCTCTATCCATTGTTTTTGTTTTTTTAAATTTCTCATTTTTTTGGTATAAAGAGAATTTAATTGCACTAATAGCGACAACGGTTTTTTTTGTATATATTGCTGTTTATACAACTTTGCTAATAAGAAAGAAAAAAAGAAAGTTCAAACTTTTCTTGGTAAAGGAGTGTTAATGGATATAGCAATGGCTCATTCTTTTTGGTAAATACAGAGGTTTTACAATAAACCTGTGGCAGGAAAAAGAATGGTGAAAATTACTGAAAGAAAAACCAAGAGAAACTGGGCTTATTTTCTGGAAGAAATTGCACTTCAACAGTTCTCTATTTTGTATATTGATTTACTTTATTT
>DUGT01000057.1:0-4142 GCA_013331275.1 Methanosarcina sp.
GCATTTTCGACATGAAGATGCCTCATTGAGATCACGTCGGATAGTGTATGCTATGCAGGGTACTTTTGAACATAAAGTGCCTGTTTGAGATCTCGTTGGATTTTATAGGGTACGTGTTCAGAGCATTTTCTAACAGGAATGCTTTGACAATATCAGATAGATACATTATGAGTGGGGTTTAACAAAATGCTATCAAAGAGTTTAAAAGAAATCGTAAGATCCGTAAAGGAAAAAAGAGTTTTACATTCGGAAAAGCTTATAGAAACAACTCACTGGCTCCATAATCTGGAGTTTCTGGTCGTAAGAGTAATGATGTTTGCCATAGGTGTTCACCACCTCTATATGTACACCGTGAAAACTGTGTTTGGAGTTTGATATATTAACTCAGTTTCACAGGTAGGCTAATTCCTTTCGGATACGAAAAACTGCTTGCCACCAGAAAAATGGTTTCCGGGTCAAAGTTGGGGAGCTCCCGATGGGAAGGTGGCAGTGATTATCTAAAATTAAGAGGAAGATTGACATTGCCTGGCATGATCGAAACTCATGCAACTCAACAAGAGATTTTAAACATAAAGCCCGGACCGCAAAAGCACATCACTTTTCATGTTTGGGCTATGGCTTTGCTTGCTAATTGCATATGCCTATTCTGAAAGAAGGAGGATTGGTACTAATTATCTAGTCCTCCAGCTATATTCAAACACCAGATGACTTATTCAGTGCCCTTATTTGATACCTCACCGGTTTCAAATGTCATCTGGTTAAAGAATTTCTTTCAGGTCTCAGAGAATTGTTTCAGGTGTCAAAGAACTGCTAGAACTACTATCAAGTCATAAAGAACCTATCAGGTCATAAAGAACTTATCAGGTCATAAAGAACTTATCAGGTCATAAAGAACCTATCAGGTCATAAAGAACCAATCAAGTCATAAAAACTTTTTAAAATATAATCTCTAGACTAGTAACACTCCTCTAAATCAATAACTTGATTTGAAGAGTAATAAAGACTAATAAAGACTAATAATGGCTCTTCGCTGTTTTGAGTGGGTTGAATATAATTGCTCAGTTATAAAGTAACCCGGCAAGAAAGAGAAACATCAAGCTTGAATGTGATTTTAAACCACAAATGTTTTTAAATTTTATGTATGTTACTTTGATATTTAAGAAGTAGATGTAAGTTACCCACTCAAAACAGCGAAGAGCCCTAATAATTCCCTATCTAAAAGATTTTAAAGGGAATTTTCCTAAATAAAAAACGAGGCTTGGTAAATGCCAGATTATAGCCCCTAAACTAACTTTTCTTTTATGGCATTTTTTCTTTCTTTTTTGCCATCTTATTTTTAACATTCTCCAAGATTATTTATTAAGTACGTAAAACATATATAATATATTGCAATTATTATACTGTAACTTCTGCGATAGCCAAACAGGGAAACCTGCGTTTTCAGAAGGAGGGATATGGGTTAGTGAACCGAAGGTTATCCAGGGTTGTAAGTAGAAATAGCAAAGTCCTTAGCTCTGAGTTTATGTTATCGTTAATAGATAAAAACTTCATAGAACACTATCGAGGCTTTTTGTTTCCTCTGATAAATTGTTTTCTGTTGGATCTAAGAATGGTAATTTACTACTCTTAAACTAAGGCTATCAAGCTCATATTTTTTGTATAAGCTAAAAATTAAAAGGAGATTCCTGAATTATGAGTGAGCTAATAGTTTTTGCATTTCCGAACGAGAAAGGTGCATCTGAAATGGATGAAGCCATTAACCGGCTTAAAAAAGAGCAATTAATCACACTCGATGATGCCGCAATCGTTGTTCGCAATCATGATGGCAAGGTCAAGGTCAAGCAGGCTGTAGACCTTGTGGGTACAGGTACTGTAGGTGGAGCTTTCTGGGGTATGCTAATAGGACTGCTTTTCTGGATGCCCTGGCTCGGAATGGCAGTTGGTGCCATCACAGGTGCAATTACAGGGAAATTGACCGATTACGGAATAAACGACGACTTCATCCATAAAGTTGCTGAAACCATCGAGCCAGGAGGATCTGCTCTCTTCCTGTTGATTTCAAAGTGGACTGAGGACAAGGTCCTTGATGAGTTGACTGCGTTTAATCCAAAGGTAGTGCGTACTTCCCTTTCCAAAGAGGAAGAACGTAAACTTAAAGCTGCCTTTGGTGCTGGAGAGTAATTAATAGAGAGTAAGTAATAATCTATAGTCAATAATAATCTATAGTCAATAATAATCTATAGTCAATAATAATCTATAGTCAATAATAATCTATAGTCAAACTATATGCGCTACTTAGCTAGGCAGCTAAAATAAAATCTTTTTATCTCTTTAGTAAAATTTTCTGTGGGAATTAGTTGCTAAAATTACAAGTAAAGCATTGTTTCTCGAGTTTAACCAAATAAACTGAGTAACTTGCTTTAGCAGAATTAATTAGCAAATTCCCACGGTCTGTATTTCACCGTCCAGTATTTTGCCTAGCTCTTCGATTTTTTCTCAGACTGGAGCGACCGTCCTTCCGTATGCGTCGTTCAGTACTATCGCAAGGGCAGTATAAAGGGCTGCAAAACCTACAATAAGGCCTACATAGCCGGCTATGACGAGCAGGCCTGCATTTCCCGTAGCATTTACGATAGCCAGCAACATGAACAACAAGAAAAGGGTCGCGAATATGAACATTATCGCTTTGCTACCTAGCTTCAGAGTTGCTATTAACAGTACGAAGGTATACACTCCCCAGATGAAAAGGTACGCTGCAGTGGATATTGGAGCTGGGGCTTCGATAAGTCCCGCTGCCGGCAGTAGAAGAAGGCTTGCAAGAGATAACCAGAAAAGCCCGAACGCACAAAATGCCGTGCCTCCAAAAATGCTCCCCTTTTTCCAGGCCATGATGCCAGCAAAGACCTCGGCAAAACCCCCAAGGAACATTGCCATGGAAACGATCATCGAGTCTACAGGGTAAATGCCTATATAGCTCAGACTCAATAGAATGGCTGACAGGCCGAGGCCAGTAAATCCCAGCGGTGTAGGGTTTGCGGTTCTATCTATTACATGTATATCTGTTGTTATTTCCTGTGTTTCCGCCATTAGTACCACTCCCCGGATTTTAAATTAATTTTTTGTAAAGTCTATTTTCATTCCAGTCTTTGATCCTTATTTTTCCAGTTTTTGATTTTTGTTTATTTCTCTAGTTTCAAGGATTAATTCCGAATGTAGTTGCTAATTTTTAGCAACAATTGGTTTTTTAATATAACAATCATCAGCATAACTTACAGATTCGAAAAACTTTTCTAACGAAACTCTCTGAGTATTTTCACAAACACTATGAAAACGAAAACAATTCGGAAAGGTGCCCGCGACTACTTTTCGTATGTCGAGACCTTTCGGTTTACTTCCACCCCCTTAGATAGATTTTTATCGTAAATTATATTGCTTCATATATATTGTTCTTATTATTATATTAATGTTTGAATCGAATTATTTCTTCTGGATTTTATTCCATGCGGCCTTTCCATTAATTTTAAATTATCCGGCAACTTATGGGAAAACTCATGGCTCCAAAAATTCTTGTTACCAATGATGATGGTGTATACTCCACAGGTTTGAAAGCTGCTTTTGATAGTGTTTCAGACCTCGGGGAAGTTACAATTTCGGCTCCTGCAGTCCAGCAGAGCGGAGTCGGGCGTTCGATCTCTATCTTTGAACCCCTTCGAATCACGAAAACTAATTCAGGAGGTATACCTGCTTACTCTGTGGGAGGAACTCCTACGGATGCTGTAATTCTGGGCATCTTCACGATCCTCAAGGAGCTGCCTGACCTGGTACTTTCCGGTTTCAACATCGGAGAAAATATCAGCACGGATACTATCACTACCTCAGGGACAATAGGAGGAGCGCTTGAAGCTGCAAGCTACGGAGTGCCTGCAATTGCCGCCTCCATGCAGGTGCTTGATGAAGGACAGAAATTCGATGACCCCAGGAACTACCATAGAGAGCGTTTCGAAGTTGGAATAAAAGTAGTAAACAGAGTTGCTCGAAATATCCTGAAGTATGGTATGCCTGAAAACGTGGATCTTCTTAACATAAACATTCCCTATCACGCTGAAGAGGATACTCCTTTAGAGATAACCCGCCTTGCACGA
>DUGT01000057.1:4256-15424 GCA_013331275.1 Methanosarcina sp.
AACCCGCCTTGCACGAAAAATCTTTAAAACGGATGTCGAGGAAAGGCGTGACCCAAGAGGCAGGCCCTATTACTGGATTGCAGGCGACCTTATCCGGGAGGAAGAAGAAGGAACTGACGTGCACGCCATTATGCAGAAAGGACACGTCTCAATAACTCCTATTTCCCTGGATTCAACTGCCAGGATAGATTTCTCAGAAATCGAAAGATATCTCTAAATATCTTCAGGTGTTTATGGTTGCGTTACTCCCATCTGGAGATTTACTTGGAACCTCAAATGGCTAAGGGTTCCAAAATTAATCTGAACTACAAAACAATAGAAGATTCAAAATTTACCCGAAATGAAAAAGGAAAAGAGGAAATTTTGGTTTCTGAGAGAGATTAACTTACTTTTGTCCAGAAAAGTCCTTTTTTATTCTTTCAGTTTATCTTTTTCGATATGAATGGAAATCTCCTTCCATTCGCTGTCGATAGTGTGTAATGTTTCCACCATTGCTTTAATTACATTTACTATGATTTTCTGGACAAAATCATTCATCTGTACTTTTCTCTCATCTACTAAAAGTTCAATCTTCATTTTTCCTCCACGTTATTATATTCATCTCTGAGATGTTTTTTCTCTTTAAGCATTTTCCTTTTGTTCAAGAGTACTGACAGGCATGCAATACGGTTTCCTCCGGCTTACTGCAAGCTTAAGCAGTTCTTCTATCTTTTCAGAGTTTTTTGCTCCCATGATATCCACAAGGTTGTCATTTACCAGCAAGCAGGGCTTGAACTTCCCGTCTGCTGTAACCCTGAGCCTGCTGCAGTAGGCGCAAAACTCCGAGTTGTCCATGGGCCGAACGAATTCAACCTCTACCCCGTCGATAATGTACTTTCTTCGATGATGCAAGTGCCTTACCTTAATTTCACTTGCCCTCTCAGCCAGACTTTTTTCAAGAGCTTTCGAGTCAATCATATACTTCGAAAGCCTGGGATCAATGTCCATAAGCTCGATGAGTTGCAGGATGACCATTCCTTTATAATGCCGGACAAACTCCATCATAGAATCGATCTCGTCATCGTTTATGCCTTTAAGGAGTACCATATTCAGCTTCACAGGAGTCAGCCCAGCTTCAACTGCGCTGTTAATTCCTCTGATAACCTTCTCAAGTGAGCCAGAGGAAGCTCCGGTAATCCTTTCGTATTTTTCAGGAACAAGAGAATCCAGGCTTACATTTACCCTATCAAGGCCGGCAGCTTTAAGGGTTCTTGCACGTTTTTCAAGTAGGATTCCATTAGTGGTCGCAGAAACTTCTTTTAACGGAGGAAGGCAGGAAAGAATTTCTTCAAAATCCTTTCGAAAAAGCGGTTCTCCACCTGAGAATTTTATTTTATTGACCCCGAACTTTGCAGCTTCTCTGACAATTCCACAGATTAACTCGGGTTTCATTTCATTTCCCACCGGGCCGCGAGCACAGCAATCTGCACCTTCGTTATGGCAGTACATACATGAAAGGTTGCACCTATCAGTTATTGATATCCTGAGTCCTGTCACCCTTCGTCCATAAGAATCCTCAAGAATTTTTTTTGGGTTTTCTTCTATAGTTTCAGGAGCTTTTTCTGGATTTTTCTTCTTCATGGCTGGTTAAAATCCCCTATTAAATATTCTGTATGCAATTCTTTATCAATCAGCTACTCGGGCCTGGCTATTTTTCCTTACTTTCAGGGCAAAAATTTCATCTCAGAAACTATCTGTGAGACGATCTTTGTGAGGATCTATAAAACTATCTATGAAATCATCTATAGACGGGTCATGTCTATAATACATGATTTCAAATAAATTTGCATCTGAGAAAGGGTTCGGAATGTCTTACTGGTTCAATTGAATAAAGATACTGATATTGACTGAATAAGTATACTGATACGAGCTGGATATTTAAGGTAATATGAATTGAATATACTATATGGGTATATGATTATTGAATTTGGAACCAAAAACTGGAACTAATTATTTAATTTTAACTATATAAATGAGTACTATAATTATCTATATCTTATTCAATTTATAACTTATTCAGTTTATTATTTATTCAGTTCATAATATTCAACTTATAATTTATTCAGTTCATAATATTCAACTTATAATTTATTCAACTTATAATTTATTCAACTTATAACTTACTCAACTCAAAAAAGCCGAAGCTTCTTTTATCTATGTTTTCCGGAATCAAACTGTTCTTTCCTTAGAGTATATAACCCTTAACTTAAGATTATGTGCACGGGTGCCAACACCGGGATTTCCGGATTATCTAAAAAATAATCTTTCAGTGTGAATTAACATACTCACCTAGACTTTTTGACTTTTTTCTTTTGACTCATTTTTCCTGAAAACAAATACAAAGTGCTTAAAACAGATGAATTAATAGCTTTAATATATTTTAACGGCAACAATATCCAGCAGATGACAAAAGGAATACTTATTGCAGGAACCCATAGTGGGGTCGGAAAAACGACAGTCTCCATGGGTATTATGGCTGCCCTTAAACACAGGCAGCTAAAGGTTCAGCCTTACAAAGTAGGGCCTGACTATATCGATCCTTCTCATCATACTGCAATTTGCGGGCGTCCCTCAAGGAACCTGGACACATACATAATGGGCACTGATGGAGTCGGGCAGACTGTAGCTCGGACTGCTGCAGATGCGGATATTGTGGTAGTAGAAGGAGTTATGGGACTCTTTGACGGAATCGATTCTACAGAAATTGCAAGTTCCGCACATGTTGCAAAAATCCTTAATATTCCGGTTATTCTGGTAATCAATGTACATGGTATGTCCAGAAGCACAGCTGCCCTCCTTAAAGGGTATTCCGAGTTTGATCCTGAAGTAAGGGTTGCAGGTGTTATCCTGAATCAGGTAGGCAGCCCAAGGCATGCGGAGCTCATAAAAAATTCACTTCCGGGTGACATCCCTATAGTAGGTATGATTCCAAGAAGAAAAGATATCGAGGTCCCCTCCAGACATCTAGGGCTTTACATGGCCCATGAAAAGGATTATAATACTGAGGAAATGGCGGCTTTTATTGAGGAAAACGTTAACCTTGACGCAGTGCTCGAACTTGCCGAGTCCATTTCAGTTCCTGAAATCATAAATACCCAGAGACCCGAAGCAGATCTCAGGATAGGAGTTGCCAGGGACCCGGCTTTTTGTTTTTATTACCAGGATATGTTCGATGCCTTTAAGGACTATGGAGCTGAAGTCGAATTTTTCAGCCCTATGGCAGGAGAGCTTCCGGATGTAGACGGAATTTACTTTGGAGGTGGTTACCCTGAACTTTACGCAGAAATTCTTGAAAAGTCAGAAACGACCAGAAAACTTAAGGGCCTTGCAGCTGATGGTTTGCCTATCTATGCAGAGTGCGGAGGTCTTCTTTACCTCTGCGGTACATATGAGATAGATAACAGGACGTATAAACTTGCAGATGTTGTGCCTGCAAACACACATATGACAAACCGGCTTAAAGCCCTCGGATATACTGAAGCTCGCCCTCTGGACAAAAACTTCTCTTCTCACAACATAAGAGGCCACGAATTCCACTACTCTCTCACAGAATGTGATCGCGATGCAAAATTCGCATATGAGATGCTGCGCGGAAAAGGTATACAGGACGGTTTTGACGGCCTCATCGAACACAACACCCTGGCAGGCTATATGCATTCTCATCCTGCTACCTTCCCTGTGGATAAATTTGTGGAAAAATGCAGGAAATATAGAAGAAAGTAAATAATTTTTGTAATTATTCAGCCTATTAAAGCATGCCTATTTTGAGATAATTACCTCTTTAAGATCAGTTCTTGTTACAGGACCAGTGTAGTTGCTTGCTTTGCGAGCAACTTTTAATTTCCATATTTTTACTAAAGTGTTTTGTTGAGAATTAAAGTTTTTAACTCGAAATAGTATTGCCTATTTAACTTCGTAATAATATTTTCTTTTCTTCGTTTGGGAATTTAATTTCCTCTGGAAATTTTACTTGATTCTTTACGAGAAAAATACTTTCAGCCTGTTAGGCTATGATTAATAATCGCTGAAGTAATTAATAAGCGTCGGAATTACAAAAGGAGAAAATAAAATGAGATTTATATGCCCACTTATTGTTGTTAATGATATAGAGGCTTCCAGAAGTTTTTACGAAAATGTCCTTAATCAAAAGGTCCAGTGCGATTTCGGCGAGAATGTATCATTTGAGGGCGGCTTTGCCATACACTTGAAATCACACTTTTCAGGTTTAATAGGCATAAACAAAAACAATATCGTTCAAAAGTCAAATAATGCTGAACTGTATTTTGAAGAAGACGATTTAGACAGTTTTCTTCAAAAGTTGAAAGGTATGAACTCCGTTACGTATGTGCACGAGCTAAAAGAGCAGCCCTGGGGACAGCGCGTTATAAGATTCTATGATCCTGATATGCACATTGTTGAGGTTGGCGAACCTATGGAAAGCGTAGTAAAAAGGTTCTTGAGCAAAGGCTTATCAATTGAAGAAACAATAAAACGAACTTTAATGCCAGAGGAATTTGTCAGACAATTTTTATAAACAAGGTGAAGCTCAATAAAAGCTCGTTTAGAAACCACAAAAGTAATTTCTGGAATTGTTCAGATCATTTACTTCGTTTAAGCTTTAGTGAACTATTTTTGAAATATAGCTTACTTCTTGGTATAGCTTAAAATAGGATTGATAGAGGGGTATTCGTGATTCTTCACGCTCCCGATGTAATAATATTACTAATTTACAGTACTTAGCAAAAGTTATTATAGGTTTTAATGAATACTTTCTTTAGACTTTGACAATCCGTCCTGTTAATCTTTTTGCAATTATAGATAAGTAGAGAAGTAAATACTTTTTCCAATTAATCTGAGTTAAAATACTGGCTTTCTAAGTATTAAAACATAAATTATTCTGACTGATTTTATCAGGTTTGAATAATCTTCAAAAATAAGTCAGTATTATTTTCAGATCAAGTTCACACAATGATTCGTACTAAATTGAATTTATGCACAGGTTTTTAGGAAGGAAAAAAATGGCTCTAAAACCCAGAATTACAGAATCCCCTCATGTTCGTTTGATTGACCTTAAGTCAAAACCTTTCTTTATTGTAGCTTCAGTAGAGGTTGGAAACACCACAACCAAATGTATTCTCACAGCTACCAGTATGGAGACCGGAAGGACTCATATTATAAATAAGGTTGTACGGATGACCAGAGACGTCCGCCCACCTAAACCTGGAGAAGCCGTATTTGGAAGGACACTTACCGGTGTGGAACTTACTCGTGAATCCGTTGCAGAACTGGTAAGTGGCACCCTGACCGAATCTATGGATAAAGCAAGTCTGGACATAAAAACCGATCTTGACTTTGTGGTTCGTTCTACTGGAGTTGTTGCAGGTTTTGATTCTCCGGAAGAAGTGGGTGAATTTATTAAAGCTCTGGCAGATGGCTGTCTGATGGCAGGAGTTCCTCCAAAGAATATGACCCCACCAATGTCGATTTCAAATATCTCTAAAAAATTCCAGAAATACAGTAAACTGGAAAAGGTAATTTTTGATGGGGCAGTAGCTGGCGTACTACCTCCAATAGGTTCTACTGGCGTTGAAATCGTTGCAAACGAGATGGAAGGGGAGCTTGCAACTGCAGGGATTAAGGAAGCAGCCAAACTTACAGATGTTGATTTCAGGAATCCCTGTATCTCAATAGATTTCGGGACAACTCTTGATGGAAGGGTCACAAATTCAGATCAACCGTATGCAAAAACAATTGGTAACTTTTGCGGCTATGCCGGGGCAATTCCTGACGCAATTATTCGGGGTTCGAAGATTGTGGACTCAAAAGTAGGAACTGCTCTCGAGGTTTTTGAAAAAGAGAAACCACCTTCTTTCCTTACTTTAAAGATGAAGGCTAAAGCGATTGAGGCATATACAAAGCGTATTCATGAGCTTATTGTTATAGAACAAGTCCCAAGGGATAGAACCAGGTACGGAAGTGTGCCTGTAAGGCCGGATGCAGCTGAGCAGATAGGCGTAACACTAATAGGTTGCGATGTAGGTGTAAACGGTTCCGATATGGGCAAGCTTAGTGCTATAGGTATGGAAATCTGTAAGACCCATGGACTTCAGGTTGTCTATGCTGTCATTGATGAGGTTATGGCAGGCGTGGTTTGCAGGTTGATCAAGGTTGCAAAAGAAGCAAAGCTTGTTTTTGAGGATACAACTATAGGGATCACTGGCAGGGCAGGGATTACAGGGAACAAACCTAAACTGGTCCTGAAATGCCTGGAAGAGTTGAATATTGCTCCGAAAATCGATGAAAGAGTAGTCTTCGTAGATGACGGACTTGCCAGAGGAGCAGCCGTGATGGCTAGGTGTATGAATTCTCTTGGCTCGCCGCAAAACCCTCTAGGCGGCAGGCATGGTGGAAAATGCATTCTTGCACAGAGGATAAAACTACAGGAAAAATAATTTCAAATTACAGATAATTGGTCAAAATACAGAAAAAAGCGATTTTAACATACAGGAAAAACGATCTCAAAATCAGGAGATTTACAAAATATTTCTGACGTGGAAAAAATTGAAATATTTAAAGAGAAGATTTTTAAAATGCAGGAAGAGGAATTAACCTCCTGCTCCTCCACCACCGGCTTTTTCTAGGTTGAAGCCCTGCATTGTTTCTCTCTCTTTTCTGAATCTTTCTTCCAGTTCCTCCGCAGTGAACTCCCTTTCTTCTTTCTTTTCTTTAGCTTTAAGCTCAGTTGGCTCCAGGGTTTCTTCCCTGTACCAGAGCTCTGTACTTTCGAGCAGAACCCATGCCTTTCCTTGCTCGTCCTTTTTGATCTCAGTTACGCGGCTGACCGTATCACTGTTTACGTATTTGACGGTATCCCCCGCTTTGATGGGTTTTTTATTTCGCCCTACTGCCGTGATTACTTCAGCATCAGCCATGCTCTCACCTCGAAGGCTTCCAGGACGCTGACATTTCAGGCCCTGCAAAAGTCTCTTCTTGTAATTTAATTGCTTATAGGTTGTCCAGGCCCTCTAATAAAGTTTATGTGGGGTAGACCTTTTGGAGGCCTCTATAAACTTTGTAGAAAGGTGTTAGCAAAAAAACTATGTGGAAATTGTTCTTGATTATACTTTTAGAAGCCTCTGTGTATCATAATTTTTCCAGAGGCTTCCAGGATTCAAAAAATCTAAAAATTGGTTTATTTCGGCACTTTTCTAGTTTTAACATTGATTAATTTCTGATCTGAGATCTCCCATCAGGGCAACTCTTTCAGCATAAGCGTTGTGTCTATGAATACTTTCCTCATTGGTTTGTTTGATGGTAATTACTGCATTATCAGGCAGGTTCGGGAACTCTTTTACTATATTATCTGCCATGGTTCTTACACAGTCTTCTACAAATTTCGGGTTCATATGCGCAGTTTCCACTACGACTTTTTCATCTGAACGTTTCAAGACTTCATATACGCTGGAACTCATGGAGCTATCAATAATGTTGATAATGCTTTCAAGGGAAACATCAAAATCATGTGCTACCTTGATTGATATAATTCCTCTTCCTCGTTGGTTGTGGGTAGCCATGGGAACCTTTTCCAAGAACTTTATAATCGTATCTTCATCGACTCCAAGTTCGGAAAGCTCATTTGCAGCTTTATCTCGCATAATCTCCTGAGCACAAGGGCAGGCTGTCATCCCTACAACTTCAGCGCCTATCAGCTTTTTCACATCAAAATAGTCATCATTGGTCTGTCCTCTTACAGCTGATGCTTCAGCAAAGATATTTACGACTTCCTGGCACTTAATCCCGGTGGCTGGGGATGCACGCCTGATCATATATTCGCTTGTCATACGGACTTCAGCCTGATTGGCGTATTCATGCCTGCCAAGCAAGTTGTGTGCGATATCACTGCAGAGCTGCTCAATTTCGTATACAGGTGTGCTAAGTATCTTTTCCAGTACCTCATCTACAGCTTCAAAATTCCTTGAAAGATTAGCTCCTTTTCGATCGGAGGGTAGGTCAACAAAAACATCAAAAGTAGAAATCAGTACGACTGGACGTTTGTCTTTTCGTTTGATTTCAACAAGTTTTTTTACGTTTGTTACCCCAACACGAGTAAGGTTTATGGCTATGTTAGGTCTGCTGGCCTGGACGTCCGGGAGGTTGAAAGTGCAATGTTCCATAATTAACCAGATCCATGAAAAGATGAGTGTTTGATTTTGTAAAATGAATCATGATAAATATGTAATTTTATTCCACTTGGAAAAATATAATGATCATAAGAAGTTATAGCATGTAAAGTTTGTGCTTTTTGAGGGTTTTTTCGAAATTTACAACAGAACTTAAGTTTCAGAATCGCCCAAGAATCGTTTCCTGAAACATATTGTGGACTGCATTTCTAACAAGATATAATTATTTAAATATTTCCCATTTTACCAACACTATTGGAAAATTTAGTTTATATATTCCTCGTAAATTTAAGCCAATTTCGCATAAACCAATAACTACAGGCAACATCCTGAAGAAAGATTTTATATACTTTAAAACGTAATCAGTGTCTAGCAATTCATTTGCGAGGTGACCTTTATGTCCAACACAAGAAATTTTGTTTTACGAGACGAAGAAGGCAATGAGCACGGTGTTTTCACAGGAAAACAGCCTCGGCAGGCTGCCTTAAAAGCTGCAAACCGGGGCACCGGGACTAAATCCAATCCGGATACTATCCGCCTCAGAGAACGCGGGACAAAGAAGGTGCACGTTTTCAAGGCATGGAAGGAACTTGTCGAAGCCCCTAAAAATAGGCCTGACTGGATGCCTGAGAAAATCAGCAAACCTTTTGTCAAGAAAGAAAAAATAGAAAAGATCGAATAAATCTGACAAACATAATTTCTTTCACATGCCCTGAAAATAGGGTTCTTTCTTTTTCTTTAATATCCAGATAAGGGATTAGCCTGGACTGGTCTTTAATTTTAATACAATCCGGGCTGGCTTATTTCCAACGTTTTCTCAAAATTAACAACCTTGCCCTTATTTTTAATATTATCATCTAGTTCTCATCAGAATCTTTAACGATAAGTTTAAAAATAGATTTTCTGATTCCTACATCATGGAACTAAAGAGAGAGAACGTGCTCATTGAAGCCTTGCCTTATATGCAGGAGTTCTATAACTCAATTATGGTTATTAAAGTAGGCGGAAATGCAATGGTAAGCTCCCAAATCATGGAGGACATTATAAAAGATGTTGTGCTTCTGCGCTATGTGGGAATCAAACCCGTTATTGTACACGGCGGTGGGCCTGAGATTACGGAAAAAATGGAGCGGATGGGTAAGAAGGCTGAGTTTTTCCAGGGCTTACGTATTACAGATGACGAGACAATGGAGATTGCCAGGATGGTGCTTGTCGGAAATATCAATACCAAAATTGTATCTCTTATCGGAGTTTGCGGAGGAAAAGGTATTGGGCTTACCGGTCACGATGGAAGAATGATCCTTGGTCATAAACAGGCTGCAAAGAAGGTAGTAGTTGACGGTGTTGAGACTGAGGTTGATATTGGCTGGGTCGGGGAGTGTGAGGTAATTAATCCTGATATTCTCCATATCGTGCTTGAAAACGGATATATTCCGGTCATTTCTCCTATTGCTGTGGATGCTAAAGGCCATGCCCTGAACATTAACGCCGACATAGTGGCAGGTGACATTGCCGCAGCTTTGCATGCTAAAAAGCTTATTCTGATGACTGATGTCTCAGGGCTACTTAGAAATATAAGTGATCCCGATAGCCACATATCTCGCGTAACTCTGGACGAAATCGACCATCTTATCGCTGAAGGCGTCATACAGGGAGGTATGATCCCAAAACTCAAAGGCGCAGCAGTCGCAGTACAAAACGGGGTTGAAAGAGCTCATATCATAAATGGAAGTGTTTCTCACTCCATGCTTCTTGAACTTTTTACTGATCAGGGAATCGGAACTATGGTTTGCAATTTGGAAAAGCCAAAAGATCGACTATAAACGAGCTGGCAGCTTTATAACTACTTTTAGTTTTTGGTTAGTTTCAATAACATAATTTAAGAGGTAATTATGAATCTACTTATCAGGCCTGTCAGGTTAAGTGATGCTCAGGATATTAATGAGATGCGAAGGCAAGAAGAGGTTAGGGCACACACCCTTGCCCTTCCTACAGAAACTGTTGAGTTTACAGAAGGATTCCTGAGGAGTATGGGTAGTGATGACCATATACTGGTATCCGAACTTGAAGGAAAGGTTGTCGGAATGGCAGGGATACATCTTTTAAAGAGCGTCAGACAGAGACATTCATCTTCTCTTGGAATCATGGTAAGGACTGAATATCAGGGGCAGGGTATTGGGAAAAACTTGATGGAAAAAATTCTTGACCTTGCAGATAACTGGCTTATGCTGGTAAGAATTGAGCTTGATGTTACTGCAGACAATGAAAAAGCTATCAGTCTTTACCAGTCTTTTGGTTTTGAGATCGAGGGGACGAAGAAGTACGCAATAATTAAGGGTGGGAAGTATGCCGACCTTCTAATGATGGCCAGGTGCCGTATTCCCACTCAGTTCGAGTAAAATTCAAATAAAAAACAGTCTTTTGCGGTCCTTAGTCTAAAATGTGTGCTCCGTAGGTAAAGTCGTCAAGTTCCAGGACTTTCCTCCAGAGTTCCTTGCATTCACAATCTGTCTTACTGAGGTCTGCAGGATTCTGAGTGAGTGAGAAAGTCCTGAGAGAGTCTGCAACATCGGAGCTGCAGGTTTTACAGTTGTGAGGACCGCGTTTTGAGCCTGCACCTACTGGATCGGACATCAGAGGGAGGTCTGGGTGGGCGGCTTTTGCTCTTTGCAGGACTTCTACAATGCTCCAGAGCCAGGGAGGGCGATACTGTCCTTTTTCCCAGAGAGCCTCGACAAGGGTGCCTTTCTGGACATTACAAAGGTTAATAGATATTGTGTCAGCGTAAGGGGCTGCGTCATCTATGGAACGGACAATATCTTCCAAGGCCTGGCGTTCGGAGAGAAAGAGAGGTTTTAGCATCAGATAGGCTTTAACGGTTGCCCCATTTTTTCTTGCGATTTCTGAGGCACGGACAAAGTCCCTGAAAGTAAAACCTTTATTAATAGA
>DUGT01000188.1:0-2767 GCA_013331275.1 Methanosarcina sp.
TTAAGAGCTGCAAACTCGACCTCTCCCATTTGATAGATCTTCCAGACATCGGTCAGTTTGATAAGAGGCTCACCTTTGTTTTGAGAGATCCTTACCGCATTGGAATTGTCAGCAACACCATTTCCGGAACTTAAGTATGGATTGATTTTCAGATTCCCTTCTGAACCCTCTTCGGATGGATCCGAGAAACTCGCTGCTCCTTCAAGAAAGTTCATCATTTTTGAGGAATTCAATGCCGTTTTAAGAGAATCTATTATTCCAGTGAGTGTCATTATAAAACCTCTAAAAGTTAGTCATTTTTGAGCTTAACCTTTTCAAGGTTGTTTGAGTTTTCTTATAATGCATGGTTTCCATCATTTCCGTGATTTGTTTTATGATGCAGTCAGAATGTTCTTTGATAAATGTTTAAGACTGCAATTATATTGTCATACCGATATTAATTGTCAAGTTTTATGAGTTATCTTTCTTAGGCTATTGTATAGGTATAATCGGTCTAATCAGACCATTTATATGGTCTAACTAGACCCTGTGGTTCGATTCGTTTTTGAGGCTCCAGCGAAATGCATAATGCCTCATTCTGGAGTGCAGGTTTTTGCTAGCTGCCCCATTTCCTTATTACAATGGGGAACACCTGATTTTCAAGCGATAGGCTTGAAGTTCCTAGTGGCGAGGTTATGTTTCAGGATGTTCCTTTTCAGTTTCCTTTTCCATTGTAATTTACCAAATTGAGCAACTCTTATATGGGGTTGAACACCTGTCTGAGATAGGTGTCTGAGATGGGACTGAACACCTATCTGAGATAGAGCATTTTATCTTCTAGCCTCTCAACAGGATTAGAGGCAGCCGATTCCTTCATTGGCGTTTAATAATATAAGCATACTTAGCTAAAAATAGGGAAATTTAGAGAATTAATTTACCAATGAAGCTTTTCTAGAATATATTTACTAAATTTAATCTTTAGTTACCCTATAAAAGGCGAATAAAGTCTCAGTAAAGTATTATATTTATTGAGATTTTTTTCAAAAGGAGCTTCAGGCCTAACATACGAGCTGTCTCTTTCATCTGATAAATATTCCGAATGGCTGCTCCAAAAACAAAAAAGGTGCTCCTGCAATTAGAATTTCAAGATGCCTGTCTAGCGTTGAGTCAGGTCTCAATTGCCGGATAAAGATATAGTATACACAAGTCAGAATCAATTTTGGAAAACAAGCAATGTCACTTTTTAAAAACATAAGAAAGTTTTTAACGGTTATGGTTTTCAAAATTCATGCCATAACCTTTTTTCTTTGTTAGCAGAAAGTTACTGATTCCATTGAAGCAGGAAATAAGAACAGGAAGTCGTCCTTTCCGTTCCTGTTTATTCCTCTCTTTTCTGTTTATTCCTCTTTTTTTGTTTATTCCTCTCTTTTCTGTTTATTCCTCTCTTTTCTGTTATTCCTTCCTTTTCAGTTTATTCGTACCTCAACGCATCCACAGGCTTTAGTTTTGAGGCCCTGTACGCTGGTACTACTCCAGAGATCACACCTATCAAAACTGCAAGAGAAAGCCCTTCAAGCATCAAAGAAAAACTTACTCCACTGCCTCCTCCAGTCATATCGCCTCCCATCATCATTTGGAGCCCAGATGAAACAAAGGATCCCAGAATAACTCCAAGAATACCACCAACAAGACCCACCATTGCGGAATTGAAAAGGAAAATCATAAGGATATCCCGATTTTTCGCTCCAATAGCTTTCATTGTTCCGATTTCCTTTGTCTTTTCAAGGACTGAGGTAAACATGGTGTTTGCAATCCCGACGGCTCCTACAAGCAGAGATACAGCTGCGATAGCTCCAAGGAACAGAGTCATTGAACTCATCATTTCAGTAACCGAATCAGCCAACGATTTTGACGCTGTTACGGAAAAGTCTCTATCATCTTCCTTATTAATGTGCCTTGAGACCATAAGCTTTTTTTCGATTTCTGTAGTCAATTCCTCTACCTGATCTTCACTCTTGGCTTTTACAGATATGCTATCATAAACATCTCTTTTCGCATCTGTAACAAGGTCCACTGCCCCATCTATTGGCATGTAGATCCTTGAGTCACCCCCCATGCCTTCTTCTTCCAGGATTCCAACAACGCGCACGGCTTTGCCGTTTACGGTTATTACCTGGTTAACCCCAATATTCTGGTCATAAATTTCACTGGCAACACTACTTCCTATGACTGCAACATTCTTATCAGCTGGTTCGAGTAATCTCCCTGATTGCGTTTTCAGGGTAGTCATATATCTCCAGACTTGAGGATCAACACCTGTGATTGGAAGGGTCGCGTTTTGTCCTACATATTTAACTTCTTCTCTACCTGAAATTTCTCCTTCAATATATTGTATACTATCCAGGCCTCGAAGCGCGTTAATATCATCTTTCGTTAATTCTGCATCTGTTGATACACCACCCCCCATACCAGGACCATGCATGTTGGATGATGCCTTGGTATACCCTGGGCTTATTGTTATCGTTGTCAGATCCAGATCGGATAGCTTACTCTGTACGTTTGCCTGCATAGCATCTCCCAGAGAGATAATTCCAACTACAGATCCCACCCCTATAACTATCCCGATAATGGTCAGCCAGCTTCGCAGTTTACTATGCAAAAGCATGTTTAGACCCATTTTCAGATAGGTCGAGTTTCTCATCTTGCATCCTTCCGTTATTTTTTTCTCAAGTCTTTTTATCGCGCCTTACTTGGCTGCTGAGGATCAACCGTTGGGCCGCAACCGCTG
>DUGT01000188.1:2933-3334 GCA_013331275.1 Methanosarcina sp.
CATGATGTTTTAGATTTAGCAGTAATTTTCGCTCAAGCCTTTTTTGAAAAGGCTTGCGGGCAAGCAGTTTTTTGAAAAGGCTTGTTTTTCATCCTACATCTGCTGTTTGTTAGTGATGCTGTTTTTTATGATGCTACCCTGTTAGGACCTTTGGTTTTCAGGCTTTTGTTCTCGGATTACTTATTTTTTCTTTTTTGCAGTTTTTCCTGGATTTTCTTTCTGTATACGAATAACCCTCCTGCAAGTGCTAGTATCACAATATAGGATAAGTATGCCCCAAATCCATTACTCTTGTTGCCTGACTCTCTTGATTCCTGTGCAGTCATATTTCCTGATGTTGTAGTTTCGAGATTAACTTCTTTAGTAACAGTTTCCCTCTCCCCTTTTGCATCCGTATACTC
>DUGT01000085.1:0-149 GCA_013331275.1 Methanosarcina sp.
ACAAGTTCTTTTGTAGGGACAGGGTTTACTCCCTGCATAAGGCCTTCAGTATCTATATTTGTGAAAAGTAGGCTGCCTGCACCAAGTTCTTCAAACCTCCTGCCCATTTCTACAGGAGTTTGTGAGCATTCCTCAGTCCAGCCTTTGAT
>DUGT01000085.1:497-668 GCA_013331275.1 Methanosarcina sp.
TCTCCTTCAATTGCTCCGTCCAGGTCTACCAAGTGCAGAGTCTTTGCCCCTTTTCTGACCCAGTCAAGGGCAGCTTCAACAGGATCGTCAAGGGACACAATCTCACTGCCAGGCACACCCTGCACAAGTTGAACGCACTTTCCGCCCTTCATATCCACTGCAGGAATCACT
>DUGT01000085.1:892-5350 GCA_013331275.1 Methanosarcina sp.
TGTTAAATTTCCTTCTGTTAAATCGTCTTTTTGTTTGTCTTACCCGAAAAGCTCGTTTTCCGGATTTTTTCCCCTTTCAGGGCATTATTCTTTCGATAGGTACGACAAGAACGTCACGTGCACCAACTTTCTTCAGCTTGTTTACAATAGTAAAAATCAGGTCAGCATCTACAACAGCATGAACTGCAAGGATGGATTCTCCGGACAGTTTACTGGACTCAACCTTCATAACTGTCGGGCCTGACATTCCTGGAAGGACTTCTTTTACTGCCTGGAGGGAAGATTCGGGAACATTCATCATAAGATAACGCCGCTGCTTTGCATTGAGCACGCTTTCCAATGCAGTTTTGATGTCCAGAATTTTGTCCTTTGTCTTGAGGCTTTCTTTATTTGCAATCAAATAGACCGTTGAAGAAAAAACAGTGTCAATTGGCTTTAAATGATTTATCATCAGAGTGGTTCCGGAGCTTGAGATGTCCACTATTGCATCGGCTATTCCCACATGTGGAGTCATTTCACAGGCTCCGCTGACCTTTATAACCTCAACATTGACTCCAAGCTTTTTGAAGTACTGGTACGTGATTTCCGGAAACTCGGTTGCAATCTTTCGGCCTTCAAGATTTTCAGCTTTCTTAAAATCCGAGTCCTCAGGAACAGCCAGAACAAGGCTAGCCTTTCCGAATTTGAGGTCCAGAAGAGTTTCAACCTTTGCTCCCCTTTCCGTAATCAAATCTATGCCTGTAATACCTACGTCCGCAGCCCCGTCCTGCACGTACTCAGGAATATCAGCAGCCCTGGCAAAGAGGATATGGATATCCGGATCAGTAGTTTTTGCGAAAAGTTTTCGACTTTCGGCCCCTCCACTTATAGGGAGTCCTGCATCTTTGAAAATAGAGATTGTGGGTTCATAAAGGCGCCCTTTATTGGGTATTGCAATGCGAATCATCTGTTATGTCCTCTATAAATAATCTGCCGGGAGGTATTTTCCCGGGTAAACTCATCAAAGTAAAAACGTTTATCCAGAATACACTAGTATGATATAGACTTCACGGTAAGATCTCATAGAAGTTTTCTTCTAAGAAAGGCAAGTCTATAGATAAAAAGCCTACTCATTACGAATTAATTTGAGAACTAATCAGTAAACTTCCAGAGTTGCAGGTAAAAAAATCGTTTGTAGAAGGAATATTACTTTCAGTAATTAAGGTGGGGGAAAAATTATATATTCATAGTAATTTAATAGGAAATGATTTTCAGATATAATATTAGAATGTTATTAATGTCAGAACAACAGAAGAATTGATCATAACAGAATGCTAAGATAGCAGACTGATGGTACAACTGACCGAAAAATAGTAAACCAATAATATTAACATTTAATAATAAAACTATTATCGATTTTGAAAAAAGAGGATCCAAATGGCCCGGAATATCAAAGTGGAGGAGCTCTTCCAGACCCCCATTGAGAAACAGAGGATAGAGCTTGTAGAACGCAAAGGGATAGGGCATCCTGATAGTATATCGGACGGACTGGCCGAAGCCGTAAGTCGCGCACTATGCAGGGAATACATAAGCAAATGTGGAGCCGTACTCCACCATAATACTGACGAAACCCAGATTGTAGCCGGGAGATCAAGTCCCAAGTTCGGGGGCGGAGAAATACTACAGCCTATATATATTCTGCTTGTAGGCAGGGCAACAAAGGAGTTTGAAGGGGTAGAGCTTGCTACCGAATCTGTGGCCCTACAAGCTGCCAGACGATATCTTAAGAATACTCTCGTAAACATGGACCTCGAAAGAGATGTCATCATGGACTGCAAACTCGGGACAGGGTCCTCAGACCTGAGGGATGTCTTCAAAAGAGACAGAGTTCCGGTTGCAAATGATACCTCCTTCGGGGTTGGCCATGCTCCGTTTTCCGAGCTTGAAAACCTTGTATATAACACAGAAAGGCAACTGCTCACAGACCTTAAGTCGCGCATGCCTGCAATCGGAGAAGATATGAAGGTCATGGGACTCAGGGATGGGGAAGACATAACCCTTACAATATGCAGCGGCATGATTGGGAGATACATTGACGACTTTGACAGCTACATAAATATGACACAGGAAATGCAGACTTATGTTGAGGAGCTTGCAACCAAGTATACTGAGCGCGATGTGAAGGTCTGCATTAACACCGGAGATAACTTAAAAACACAATGTGTTTTCCTAACAGTTACAGGCACTTCAGCTGAAATGGGGGATGACGGCTCGGTAGGGCGTGGAAACCGCTGCAATGGACTGATTACGCCAAACAGGCCTATGAGCATGGAGGCAACCAGCGGAAAGAATCCCATTAACCACATAGGCAAGATCTACAACCTCCTCTCAACCCAAATGGCCCGTGATATTGTAAAGCAGGTTCCTGAAGTCCAGGATGTTTACATCAGGCTGCTTTCCCAGATCGGGAAACCAATTGATCAGCCACTCGTAGCAAGTGCGCAGGTTATCCCTAAAGAAGGCACTTCTTTTGCAAAGGTCAAAGCCGAAGCGGAAGTTGTTATGGATGACTGGCTTTCCAATGTGACAAAGATTACCGAAATGGTAATTAAGGGAGAATTGAACACTTTTTAAACAAAGCAAATATTGCTGAAAAGAACCCAAAAGTTCTTTTCATAACCCTTTTACTGTAACTACTTTTGACTTTATCTTATTCTTAATAAAAACTGCTCACTTTTAGTTTAAAACTGATTGTTTTCAGATTTAAATGCTCATTCTGACAGTGTTACTGAATGTGTTTTTCAGTTTAGAGTAATTATTTTTGGAGAAACGGGTTGTTTTTAGAACTGGAGAGTGATGCCGAACTATGGGAGCACTCTTTAGAGCTCTTGAGTATCTTTAGAATTAATAATGACGAAGGCTATAGAATGAACTTACGTATGTAAAATTTTCGTAAAAATGTCCCTATAGCCAGTATCTAGCGTAAAACATATATATCATCACCATATATGAGATGGTGCACTCAAGCAGTGCAACAGTGGAACAATATACATTGTCCCGCCTTAACTCAGTGGTAGAGTGCGCGGCTGTAGTTCGGCTCGTGCGGGTAAAATTACCACCCGTACATTTCCGCGCAGGCANNNNATACATTGTCCCGCCTTAACTCAGTGGTAGAGTGCGCGGCTGTAGTTCGGCTCGTGCGGGTAAAATTACCACCCGTACATTTCCGCGCAGGCACCGCGATGTCCCCGGTTCGAGTCTGGGAGGCGGGACCTGAAATAAAACCCAGAATCGAAAAGCTTCAACGGGAACATTTATATATTAAAAAAGCGTTTATGTTTTGCTCGCAACGCGGGCGAAAAACAATAGCAAAAGACATAGAAGTGTCCGGATAGTGTAGAGGCCTATCATGGAGCCCTGTCGAGGCTCCGACCCGGGTTCGAATCCCGGTCCGGGCGTTATTGACTAAATTAAAGCTCGATTGACGCCAATCGAGCAAAAGCTTCTTTTATATAGTTTTGGCATACATAATATATTCAAATAGTTTTTCTTTATAGTTTTTGGGGAAAAAAAGATTTAACATATTCCAAATTTTCAGCCCCTGTAGACGAAAGTCCCCTAATTCAGTCGCCACACAAACATAAAATGCATAATCTGCGAGTGTTCTATTTTGTTATCCAGCATCTTTTCTTTATCTTGTATCTCTTAATGCCTTAAAATCACTATACGCTCTTTCCTGCATTTAACATATCTACATTAGTAAGCATTCCCCTCATCATTACAGTTAGACAGAGCGCTTCACTAACTAATTAGAGGATAAATAATATCATTCTCATCGTTAACCGGCTAAAAAATAGACTTTGATGGCCTCTTTGATAGTTTGATCGCTTGGTTGATAGTTTGATCGCTTCTTTGACAGTTTTTTGCTCATAGAATTTCAATATATCTTTAGTTATTTCAATATTTTACCTTCCAAGCAGATCTTTGACTGGTCCCGGAACAATGAGTCCATTGCTGAGATCTCATCAACTTCGTACATTTCAACTTAGGACTGTATGACATCAACGTAGACCGATATGACCGTTCTCTTGATGACGTTGTATGTTTCCTGGCAAAGGCTCCGAACTTACTTTGCTAGAGGTTGCCGTCATCTGAAGAAAAACGTGAGGATTGCAAGTATCAAAAAGATTATGATCATCCACTTTGCAATCTCCATACAGAAACCGGCGATTTTCCGTTCGCCCAGTGCATATTGAATCAGTGCCAGTATTAGAAAAAGTACAGCAAGTTCTAACAAATCCACTATACATTCCTTCCTGAGAATAATTTGACTAATATATATTAAATGTCAGCGTGTCACGTTTTATATAAAATTAGAAATTTTATAAAGTTTATGGTTTGAAAATCCCCTAGCAAGACAACTGAATTTTGTTCAGTAAACAAAAATTTGACTTTGAATTTACAGAATGTTTAATACAC
>DUGT01000085.1:5481-6449 GCA_013331275.1 Methanosarcina sp.
GTGTATTAAACATTCTGTAAATTTGCCTCATAAGTTTCATGGTATAACCTATAGATATTTAAAAGTTTTAAATTTCTTGGGTTAGTTATTTATTCTAAAATAATTTCGCTTTTTTAACTTTTATGCTATACTTTATTTATGCATTGATTTTTCCCTAAAAAACTGCCTATTTCCTTAATAATTTAATTTTACAATACGAACTTTTTACCATAGAAAGTTGGTATTTTTGATTATAGTGACAGAGCAAAAACGACAACGACAAGTAAAAGTCAAGTATCTTTTTAATACTAATTTAGAAGACAAAGTATAGAAAACACCAACTTATTAATAGAACGTTGGTATACTACTTTTTGAAGGGATTTTTATAGAAAATGGATTAATAACAGCAGACGGCACTAAAGTGTTAACAGTCGAAGAGTATGATCGATTTGTTAAGGCGATGCCTGCAAAGTTTAAGCCTATCTTTGAGCTTAACACAATTACGGGGCTTCGCTATATCGAATTACAAAGATTATATTATAATCCATCATGGTACATTGAGAGAAGGAACCAAATAATACTCCCAAGGGAAGCCCAGAAGAAGGTCAAACAGAAAGTACCAAAGCGCACTATTGACAAACTTCCCACTACTTTTCCATATATAATTAAGGCATTTCAGGAAGGCAGGAGACCACCAGATCGTACAAGTTGGTGGGATAACCTTAGCAGATGGTCTGAAAAAGCAGATATAAGCCCGAAAGTCGGCCCGAAGACTCCCAGGAAAACAATCGAGTCATGGATGCTTAAAGCTGGAATACCGGAAATTGAGATTTACAGTAGACAGGGACACGACCCAGTAACGTCATTGAGGCACTACCAGAGTTTAAGTTTTACAGATTATGAAATGAGAGATATTGAGAAGAGACTTACTGAGTGGGGAATTCTTAGAAGGGGAATTTAAGTGTTTTATCCAAAAATAATTTCACTTT
>DUGT01000085.1:6667-8403 GCA_013331275.1 Methanosarcina sp.
AACCAGAATAAGTAACTTTTTCTAATTGTGAAGTTTTTCACTTATTTTGTATAATAGTCAAATTTTTACAACGGAATCCCTAAAATTGCTTCATCATCATGTAAGTGCAAATCCACATTTTTTTCAAAAAAGTAGAAAGTGAGAATTACAGGCGGCCGTACTTCTTATGGGCTTGCTCTTGTGTTAGGATGTCAAAAACAACAATTGAATTCTCATAGAAATCGACGGTATAGAACGCCCTGTAATTCCCGATTCGAAGGCGGTATACATCTTCTTTATAACCTTCTATTTTGCACTTATTACCGCCCTGAAACCCATTTTTTAGATCTTTTAAAGCTTCAGCAACTTGTTTTTTTCTACCTTGTGGCAGGCCATCAAGAACTTTTGCGTTAATGAAGACTTTAAAGGTCATCCACGCTCACGTATTCTTCGCGGTGTTCTTTAAAGTGTTTTTTGGCTTCTTCCGCAATTCGGTCTATCTTCAATCTGTATTCACGCTCTTTATGTTCGTTTATCAGATTTTCAATAACTTTATTGTAATCATCACCCATAGAACCGATTTTGCGCAGCTCATCTCTATTTTTTTTTGTTATCTGTATCGTGGTATTTTCTTGCATAATAATCGCTATAATGTTTATAATATTTATAATTAGCTAAAAACCAAAGCATGCTCTGACAAGTGCAGGAGTATATACTCCAGGAAAAACAAAGGAAACTAAAGAACAGTATAAATATACACCTGAAGTTACATGCTTATATTATGTCCTCTAACCCAAGGAATTTGTTCTATCCTGAAATGATTTCGCTTATTGGTTCTGTGTAGTTGACGGGGTTTACCCTCTAAATAAATGTCGCGTGATGCTGAAAATATTCCCAAGGCCCCATAGACTACACAGTAACTATTGAATGAAATGTTTTAATATTGTTTACATAAATGATTCAACCGAGTAAGTCCTAAATTGTTAGGAGGGATAAAAGAGATGAATAAACAGTTGGAAGGTAAAGTCCAACTTTTACTTGCAAATGAAGAGGATTTAGCATTATTTCAAAAGGAATTACAGGAAGCTTTCATGAATGCGCTAATAGAAAGTTTAGGTGATGCAGAAGCTGGTCCTATTCCATCAGATGAAGATATTCAGCAGTCTTTTCATGCGCCTGAAGCAGTCATTTACCACGTTTCACTGAACGGCGAAAAGGTGGGAGGTGTAGTATTAAAAATTAACAACAAAACACATCGCAATCGGGTCGATTTACTCTATATTTCGTCAAAAACGCACAATCGCGGAATTGGTTCGGCAGCGTGGCAGGCAATTGAGGCGCAGTATCCAGAAACAAAAGTATGGGAGCTCTTTACACCTTATTTTGAAAAACGTAACATTCATTTTTATGTGAATAAATGCGGATTTCACATCGTTGAGTTTTATACTAAGTTTAACCCTGATCCACACCAGCCTCGTGTAAACGAGCATCAAAACAATTCGAGACCATTAGAAGAATACGAATTTTTTAGATTTGAAAAAGTGATGAAAATGGAAACTCGAAAGAAAATTGAAAACTAAAAGAAATATGCAGATTCTTTTAATAATATGGGTGATAATTTTTGCAACACACCCTATTAGTTCCTTTTAGAATATAATCTGGGAAAATGTTGTACGAATAATTTGAAATAAATATATTCTACAGTTTTTATTTTCACTAATGCGTGAGCTTTACGTTAAAATCTATGCATTTTCCCA
>DUGT01000031.1:0-16239 GCA_013331275.1 Methanosarcina sp.
ATACTCCAGGGAATCTTATCCAGGGTACGGGAGGCAAAATTAAGGCTGCCTACAATTTCTCCTCTATACTTCAGAGGGATTATAGCAATAGATTTTATTCCTTCTCTCTTTACTGCATCAACCATTGTATCTGAGTAGAATTCCAGTGAATATATGGGCTTTCCAATTAAAATTTGCCTTGCCTCTAAAGAATCTGCCTTATATCTGGAAATTTTTTCTCTAAATTCAGGGGAAATTCCCCTATCTACTACCAGGTTTATCTGGTCCAGGAGTTCATCCTTGAGGTATATGAATCCTGCATCGAGTCCATGTATTTGAAGACAGGAATCAAGAACCAGGTTGAGCATTGTCTGGAAATTCCAGGTACTGCTGAGTTCTGTCCCGAGTTTTCGCTGGATCTCAAGCATTCTCTGGGCCTCTTTTCTTTCGGTAATATCAACTACAAGACCCTGGAAATGAGTTGCTTTTCCGTCCTTGTCTCTCTGAATAAATGCTTTTTCATCTACCCAGAGCATTTTTCCGTCCCCTGTAAAGATTCTGTATTCAACGTCGAAAGAGTCCTGTCCCTCTGTAATGTTGCGATTGAGAATTTCAATAACTGAGTCTATATCATCCCTGTGAATGATGCTTTTATAATGTATTTTCCCTGAGGTAAAGTCATCTACCTTATAACCAAATTGAGTTACGTTTTCGGAAACGTATACGGTTGGCAGGTTTTCTTTGTTTTCCCACAGAAAAGCTACTGCCTGGCTGTTGTTTATTATGGTTCTCAACATTTTTTGAGTCTCTAAAGATTTTCTGAGAGCTTCTTCGCTCCTTTTCCTCTCAGTTATATCCAGCACAAGCCCTTGAAGGTGAGTTACTTCTCCGTCAGGATTCCGCTGGATAAATGTCCTCTCATTTACCCAGTGGAGGTCGCCAACCTTTGTAAAGATTCTGTACTCTATATTGAAGTCAACATCACCTCTCCGGATATGGTCTTCAAGTGAATCCTTAACTCTCTTCAGGTCATCGGGATGGATAATATCTCCGTACAGGACCCTGCCTGAGATAAAGTCCTCAATTGTATATCCAAACCGGACAACATTTTCAGAGACAAACTCCGAAGGCCATTTTTCTTCGTTTTTCCAGAGAAATACTACTGCATGGCTATTATTCACAACTGTCCTGATTATTTCCTGCATCTCAAGGACAGAAAGTAAATCCACAATCCCTATTGCCGCAATAACCTTTCCGTCCTCTGAGAAGATGGGGGAAACNNATTATTTCCTGCATCTCAAGGACAGAAAGTAAATCCACAATCCCTATTGCCGCAATAACCTTTCCGTCCTCTGAGAAGATGGGGGAAACAGCTACATTCCTGCCCAGATACGTACCTTCTTTGGGAACTCCACGTATGGTTTTGCCAGTCCTAAGCACCTCTTCGAGTATAGGACCTGTATAATCCCGATCAAGGATTTTACCTTTCTCCAGGCGAAGTCCGTTTCTATTGAGGCTGCGGATAGTAGTTGGAAGCCCAACAAGAGAATGCACTGCGACAGCTATTGACTCGAGTTCATCAGATCCTGCATCTTCAGATATTTGAGAAGTAATTCTTTCACCCCCAGGAAAGATTTTGATATTTTTATATAACGAGCCTATCCCAAAACACTATCTAATCTATTATTATCGCCAATATTATAACTTCTATTCTGACATTATATTGGTTTTGGGATAGGATCAACTACAACTAAAAGATTGAAGTTTTTTATCAAGAAAAAGTAAGAACTAAGCTTTTTTCCAGTCTTACTTTTCCCTTATTTTTAGCACTCTTTTGGTGGTTGAGCATATTCTAAAAACTGATTTAGCTTAATTAATGCTGCTAACACTACAGCGCCAATATATATTAATTCCTTTATTTATTGGACTTACTCTCTTTTTTCTTTCTATTTCTTGTGTTTACTGGTATATTGGACTTTATTCTTCTTCTCTGGTTTTCTCTCCTACTATGTACAGTTAAATACTGTATCAATGTGTTTCATGTTTCCGCAACTGGTTTCAGGTTAATTCAAAATACCGTTTCAACCCAGGTATTATCGGACTTCTAAAAATGGATAATTGGACATTATAATATGAAAAGTAAATTCTTAAAAGTACAAAATAAAAGAGCTACATTGTTATCTGTATTTTTATTTGTATTTCTGTTTAGTAGATTGACTTTTTTAGCTACTGCTGCATCTACTGAAATTATAAGTAAAAATGAATCTCAGATAGACAATTTTAATGATAGGGGATGGCTTGAAGAATGTATTAATTTATCTACAGATGAAAAAATAGAACTAGGAAATTATATCATAAGCTATAATTGTGATTTCCAAAAAAACGGGACCGATTTTATTGAGCTGGTTACGTTTAATCAAAAAGTCGATATTGAAGGCTCTGAAAAGATCTACCAACTGAAATCTTTTAGTGGGCCTAAAGAAATTGGGGAGCTCAAAAACAAAATTATTTTCTTAAATTCATCGATTGCCGTCAATGTCAATGATAAAGGGTCTGGTAAACTTAAATTAAAAATTTGGTCAAAAACGGATGTTTTTTCTGAAATCAACATGTCAACAACTGCTCCTGAGTTTCTGCTTATCTCTCAGGGTGAAACTGTTAATATTCCTCTAAAAATTAATAATAGTGGTTGTATAGAAGAATTAGTTCGCCTGGAAGCAAGTAAGTCTGAATTTTACACTCATAAGTTTACTTACGAAGATTATCGAATTAATAAAATAAAGTTGAATCCAAATGAAACAAAAGACGTTAATGTTGAACTAAAAATCGACAATGATTGTACTCCAGGAGAACATAATCTTACTATAAATGCTTCTGGTAGGTCATCAACTGTTTTAATTTTCCCTTTCATTGTGGAAGAAAATTCCAGTAAATCTATTAAAAAACTTGCCATACAATTATCAAAAGTCTATGTTTCGGGCAAGGCCGGATCTGAAATTGTCGTACCTGTAAGGATCTTTAATTCCGGTGATGTAGATCTGAAGGATATTGGACTTGATATAAAATCACCAGTGGATAGCTGGGAGATTTATGTTTCTAAGAAAAAAATTGATCTTATAAGCTCAAAAGAATATGAAACTGTTGACCTGACAATCCGCATACCCTCTGAAACTGAAAGCGGAGACTATTTTGTGAGCATAAAAGGAGTAGCTGATAATGTAGAGACGGAAGAAACGAAATTACGAGTTAACGTAAAATCACAATCAAATTCAGCCTGGATTGGAATAGCAATTATCGTTTTAGTAGTCACAGGTTTGTTTTTTGCATATAAAAAATATGGGAGAAGATAAACATGGAGAAAATTCTTGAAATCCATAATATCACCAAGAAATATGGCGATTTAACAGCTGTGGACGAAGTATCGCTTGATATATATGAAGGTGACTTAATCGGACTTTTGGGGCATAATGGGGCAGGTAAAACAACTCTCTTTGTAATGCTTGCAGGATTAACCATGCAGACATCAGGAAATATAAAAGTTTGTGGTAAAAATATCGAAAAAAATATGATGGATTTAAAAAGGAACATAAGTTTTCTTCCGGATAATACCCTTTACTATGAAAACTTAACCGCAAAACAAAACCTTGAATACTTTTCTGAGCTTGCAGACGCCGATAAATCCAAAGTACCGGAACTTCTTGAAATTGTCGGTATGAGCAAATGGGCAGATAAGAAAGTAGGTGAGTTTTCTAAAGGAATGATACAAAGAATAGGATTTGCACAGGCACTTGTTAAAGACCCAAAAGTAATCTTTCTAGACGAACCCACATCAGGACTGGACCCAAGAGCTCGAATAGAAATGAACCTTCTTCTTAAAAAATTAAACGAAAAAGGGATTGCGATAGTAATTTCTTCTCATGTTTTGTCAGAGATCAAGGGTATCTGCTCGAAAATTGCCATTATGAAGCAAGGGAAATTAGTAGCATATAACACACTTGAGAATCTTTGCAAACAGGAAAAGAGTACTAGTATGTTCCTTGAAACAAAAGACGTTGAAAGGACAGCATCAATTCTCAAGACAATAAAAAATATCTCATTTTTTCAACAAGATAATGTATTCAAAATCATAGCTGAAACAGACATTCGGGAATATCTTCTCTCTATACTGAATGAAAATCATGTGCCTGTTTTAACTCTTGAGTATGAGAAAGAAGATTTGTACTATATTTTTGAAAAATATTACCAGGTGGCTTAAATGAACAATAATAAAGTCGCAGTAATTGCAAAAAAAGAGTTTTTTGATAGTATAAAGAGTAAAACATTCCTGACTATATTTGGAATATTTTTAGTGCTAATGTTAGTATCTTCTGTTACAGGCATTAACAGTTATGACAAGCAACTTGACCAATATCAGAAATCTCAGGTTGAAAATCAAAATTCAGACAAAAACAGAGTTTTCACTGACTTTCCCGAGCCAAAACTAACAGCGGTAGTATTTCAGGAAATGGTAACAAGTATAGGAGTAATAGGGGCAATACTGGCGATAATCCTTGGATATAATACAGTTTCAGGAGAGAAAGAAAGAGGTAACTTAAAATTAATCCTGTCTTATCCTCTATACCGGGAAGATGTCGTCAACGGCAAATTCCTTGGGAAGATTGGGGTGCTAATATTAACACTTGCCGTCACATCCATACTTTCAATCGCTTGCGCGCTAGTTATGGGGGTGAACTTAACAGGATCTGACCTTATTGCTATAGCACTGTTTATGGTAATCTCAACACTGTATCTCATTACTTTTTTGGGGATAAGTATCTTTTTTTCAACGATATCTAAAAGCGGGACGAGTTCCATACTTAGCTCATTCGTGTTTTGGATATTAAGTACAATGGTAATAACTTCTTTTTCGGGTTTGGTTGCAGGTGCAATGGTTCCAATAGACGATACGGCGTTTTATGGTGGGAAAATATCTTCCACTAATTCCGTTAGTATCGTAGTTAGTGATAATGGTGAGACAAATTTAAGTGAAAATGGCGGAGAAAGCACATTTGAGAAATATCAAAAAAAATGGAAGATTCAAAATACGATAGAATCTTTAATTTCGCCGACTCAAAATTATGAGCAGGTTGCCAGTGCTATTTTAGGAAATGATTTTGTAAATAGCTTGACAGAACCCAGTTCCCCACAAAATGAAATCGACATGTTCGAAACTATATCGGGAAAAATGAGCAATATTATTACAATGCTTGTGTGGGCAATAATTTCGCTTGTAGGGACATATGTGGCCTTTGTGAAACAGGATATAAGATGAATCAAAACAAAGATGAATAGCATTGAAGATTCTGGAACCACTAGAATTTCATAAATTCATGATATATAATTAAGAAACGATCGTCCGTAAATATACACGGATACGTGTATATATTTTTATTTGGTAAACGTCATCTGTAAAGATGTGTGCATCCCTGTATATATTTTTTATAGTAACATACATTATCCTGTTCTGTAAACTCAGACTTCTTTGATAATCTGAAAACATGAATTTCAAGCATTTATTAAATATTATAATGCTAAACTTACCTGAGATGATTTTGCATGAAAACGTATAAAACTAATGCAGTAGCCTTTTTGCTGGTAATATGTATAGTTGCTATTGCACTTGGTTATGCGGGCAGTAAGAATATTCCGGAGGAAAAAGCTACCTTTGTTACTGTAGAAGCAAATTCTACTGGAGTTGTGATCCCACAGTATCTTATCACCAGTGAAGTGAAAAATATATTGTCAGAAGTTAATCGTAAATATCCTGATCGTGTTTTATTTGGTGATGAGCAGGTAACATTGATAGGTTCCAAAACAGTAGATTCTTTTAATGAGTCTATAAATAAAAATAGTATCGACTTTGATTGGAATGCAGTATATCCATTCTATGAGCTAGAAACCTCGCTTGTTACGGATGGCCCCTACCTTGTATACACTTCAACACCATCTAATTCGGTAACTATTTCTTATAATGATCTGGAAAAAATACTAAACGGTGACAATGAGACGGTTTCATATTTCAGAGATTTGTTGAATAACAGTAAACATGAAAATAATAGCGCATATGGTTTTAATGCAGACGGAAATTTTTCTGCAGTTTCTGTAGTTTTAGTCAATAAGGATAATTCGTCTGTTTTCGTCGACAAAGATAATTCGTCTCTTAAGTACAGCAGAGCGGTTATGACTGTTAATTCATCGGGGAATCACAGTGAATAAGAAAGAACTGGCATATGCAATAACTCTTGCAGCATCATTGTTTTCCCTCTCTTTGCTCCTCTTTTCTCAAGGGACAACAAGCCTTTCTGTCTCTCTGATTGATGGGCAGCCATTTGCCGTTGCTGTCCCTACAATGTTCACGATGAACAAAGTAATTATTATGATTGGTCTGGCTTCTATAGGGACTTATAGTCTAACTATGCTCACTACCAGTATAGGAATGGTTCAAAATATAACAACTCCGACAATTGTAGAATCATCAATTGAAAATCAGCTTCCACTCTATCATAAAGAGGATTGCCAAGGTAAAGTAGGCGGTAACGATACCGTTCAAGAAGAAACCGAAACTCCCGGAGAACTCGAACTTGACTTTGAAAAAGCAATATCATTGCAATATAAAGCTGATAAACCTCCGTTTTATGAAGCTGAACAATTCTCATTTAATAAAGCTGAACACAAAAGAAAAATTGCATCTGACCTGCTAGAGGGGGATGAAAGAAAAATATATCTAATAGTTTACGAAAAAAAACAGATACTACAAAGCGAACTTGTACTTGAGTCAGGGCTTTCAAAAGTAAAGGTGAGCAGGTTGTTGCAAAAACTGGAAAACAAATCACTTCTGATAAGAAAACCTTATGGCAATACCAACAAAGTAATAATTATGGAATAAATTTGAACAATAGTGAAGTTTGCAGGTTGTATCTTGAACTATTGGTAAGAAAAAAGGATGTACTCACATTCATGAAAATTCTGGTTATTATGGGAAGTTCTCGAAAAGGTAATACTTCTCGAGCTTTAATTTAATCCGGTTGTTAATTCGGTCGTTGTTTTTACTTAGTATTATAAATTAGATTATAGTCCTGAGCGGATTCGAACCGCTGTCCCGGGCTCCAAAGGCCCGAAGGATTGACCACTACCCTACAGGACTGCATGTTAAAGCTTTTACTTATAGATTAATTCTTGTACTTAATTATTGTGCCAGACCAGGACTATTTTATGTTAATTTTCCAGTAATAGTCTTTTTCCCTTTACTTCACTTTTTAGTAGTTTCTTGTTAAGACTATCTATTCCTTTACATTTCTCAATAAAGTTCTTTTTTAGCTTTAAAATATTTCGCACGGGACTATTTTTCATTAACAGGTAATTTTTCAGATAATTAATTTAAAATAATTTATTTCATTATTATATGTGGAGCTGGAAGAGAAAGGGTATGGTTGAATAGCGAAGTAGCGGATTGTGACAGAATCGCTCGGAAGCTGGCGGTTCTTGCTTCAGGATAATGTTAGATGGGGCATACTTGCAGCTGTATTGGGGAATCAGCAGAAGGACCGAATTGCTTTCGAGCTTCTTCTTACTTAGCTGAGGTGTATTTTTAAAAATTTTTCTGTTTTTTGATTATTGAAGAAAATTACGATTTCAAATTTGACAGAAGATTGCTATTTTTATTTATAGAACACTATCCTTATTTGCAGAACGTTGTTACTTCATCGAATGAGGGCAACTATCTTATAGTTTTTAGATTATTATGTAGACCTGATAGGTCTATTAGAATTGCATATTAAATTTAACTGTTTTTCAATCGAAATTAACTGGTGCTGCTAATAAATTGGAATATATAAGTTAGCATACAGACAACGTTTATTTCTTATGATGTGGATAGATTTCTTATTAAATATCACGTATTTTAAATCTATTATTACTTTTTTTAACAATAATTATCAATTTTTTAATTATTATTTTCTCTTTATTTTCATAAAGTATCACAACTGAGCTTATATTAGTAGAATAACCTGATACGATTAACATATATAATTTCTTTTAAACTTAGTAAACATTATTCAAAAAGTACCATTCTGTTTTAGGAAGACTGATACGCAAAAGCTAGAATTGGAGAAAAAATTACTAATAACAATTACACTTTTGAAAAAGATAATATATATTGAATTCGTATAGCATTCTAGCAATGCTATAATATCTGATAGAATTGCTAATATTCGATCTGTTTAAAAAATGAGAGGGGTACAGGCTTAAATTTTACATATTGTTAATCAGAAGCAAAGATCCTATTTTGGATGTTAAGCCCCGATTAGCTCTCGAAATGTAATAAAATAGTGGGTTGATATAAGTGAAAGCTAGCGGACTCTTAAGCATTCTCACCTTTTCAGAAAAAAGGAAGGACATTCTATTTTTACTTCAGGAGAATCCAAGAACTCTTTCTGAAATTAAAGACTATTTTGATGTAAAGTCACCTGAAATCCTGCCTCGCCTTAAAGAAATGGAAAGCGCAAACTTGATTATCAGGCAGGAAGGAATGTATCGGCTGACACCTCTCGGAAAAGTTTCAGCTATACATTATAAGCCATTACTGGACACTCTTACAGCTATAGAAACAAACGAAATTTTCTGGAGAGACCATGACCTTGCTGCAATTCCTGATCTATTATTAAACAGAATTCAGGAACTTAAAGAGTGTAGAGTCGTAAGAGATGAACAGGAACATATTTATGATACTCATAAGGCGTTTATGGAAAATGTACGGGCTTCTACTCGCTTCGTGGGCTTTTCATCCATTTTCCTACCAAGCCATCCTACTATGTTTTTAGACTTAGCTCGCAGGAATATCCCGACTTCAATAATTCTTACACCTAATGTATTTTTTAAAATAAAAAGTGAACATGGTACTGAGATTGAAGAATTCCTTAAGTTCAAGCATACCGGTCTCTACGTATATGACAATGCAAAAGTAGCCTTTGTGGTAACAGACCGTTTCCTATCCCTTTCGTTATTTTTCAAAAACGGAACCTTTGATCCTCGAAACGACCTGATAGGTTTTGACTCGTTTTCAATCAAATGGGGAGAGGAACTTTTTAAGTATTATAAAGAAAACTCAATTGAAATAAAGAATCTATAAATTTTTTTGAAGATTTCTGGAAAGAAACCTTAAAACTATAGGAAATAGGAATTGTAGAATTTGGTTTTTTCCAGATATATTTCTGGATAACTGTATGTCTTATTCTGAATATTTTACTCGTTCTATTCTTTTTGCAATTTTTATATTTTTTCTTTTATTTTATATGTTTTATAATTACTCTGTTGCTTTTATACTTTTTTATACTTCTTCCATCGTTTTGTACTTTTTTATAATTGCTATATTGTTTTGCACACTCCCATAAACTTCACTTGATATGAAAGGACTTTTAAGTCCTTTCATTTGTTTGAGCCTGAAATTCTTCGAATTTCATGTTTTTTTAGATATTTTTATACTAGAAAGGTACTTACAATTGTTCTTAGTCCGACAATTGAGGTTGATTCCCCATCTACAAGAATTGTTCTCTCTAACTTGTGAAAAGTGGTCTCCATATCATCAGTTTTTGTATAATTTTTGATGCATATCAGCCCACATATAAAACTATAGAGGACAATAAGAGGTTCGAAAGCGATAACTCCGTTAATTAAGGCAATACCGAAAATCAGATGAGAGAGCAGGTGCAATCCGAGAAGGAAATTACGGGTATTTTGTTCTCCAAGGCTTACTGGAAGGGTCTTGAGACCCGCGAGAGTATCTCCTTTGACATCTTTGAAATCATATATTGTGGAATTGATAAAGAGCTTAACTCCAAAGAAAGTGAAAACTAAAACAATGGGGAGCACGCTCCTACAGGTGCTGCCAGCAAGCCCTGAAATAAAAGCTCCCCAGGTGAGACCTACAATCAAATTTTTGACTCCAAGTCCACCTTTGAGTTTCAAAGCAAATTTTCCTATTTTGATGCCTTTACTATAAAGGAGGCCGGTTACAAGTGGTAAGAATGCGAGTGCAATCACTCCTTCTTTTGCCAGTACGTAACTTCCTATCACGAAGGTAATCATAGAGGCTGCAAACCCTATTTCCTTTCTTGATCCACTCAACTCTTTTCGGTTTACAATATCTTCTTCGGAGCCAAGAGCTCTATCGAGTGTATATACGCTGTAAATTACGAGTCCTCCTGCAACGCAGGTGAATATACTTGAGTGAACTTGAAGCAGGAGGAAAGCAATATGAATTCGTAGTGCGCCTGAAAACGCAACTAAAATGGAACTTTTTAAGAGTTCAAGTGTTGCGTTCTTTTCCCCAATTTCTGGATCATTCTTTCGTCTGTACCTGAGAAAACGTTCAAAACTTCCGAAAAATACATTGGAGCTCATAAAAATAATATTGGTAAACTTTTAAATATTATTTATCCAGTGTAACATTTTACAATGTTTCTAAGATATGAGGATTCATATTAGATTTATAGAAATGAACAAACACTAGCTGAGTAAACTAACGCTTATTTTAGAAGGAAATCATGGTCTTGCTATCCTCTAAACGATTAAGATCTATCATCAACAATCTCGAAATATCCATAACTCCCAAAATTAATATTCGTATTTTTCCGTTATTTTGGGACAGAGAAAGCAATATTATTCGTACAGTTGTTCGGCTAAAATGAAAACTAATGAGCTTTACTGTGGTTTCAACAATAAATGTTTTCAAGCTTACGGGCATTGTTTTTCAGAATTTAAATGAGTGTAAACTGCTCGCTTAAAACAGCGAAGAGCCAAAATTAAATAAATCTGCCGGACGGCACTAGTGGAAACTCTGGAAAAATCAAAGAGGGACTATAAGCTTTCTCGGAAGGCCCTGATATGAGAAAAGATCAAAAATTAAAAATAGAGGGCAGTAAAGCCCAAGAAAAAAATTACAATTATTATAAAGGAACTATTTTCTTTCCATACGCTTCGTTCAATACTTGGCCAAGAGCTGTGTATATTGCAGAGAGTCCTGTAAGGATTCCTTCATAACCAGCTATCTTCAGGATTCCGGCGCTTCCCAGATAATTTCCTGCTGCAAGCAAGAAAAACAGGATTGTGAGAGTCAGGAAAACTACGGAGAGAGCCCTTGAGCCTTTGAGCGTACCTATGAACATGAAAAGGGTGAAAACTCCCCACATGAATAGGTATGCAGCAAATGAGAGTGAATCTGCGGCCAACCCTGCATAATCTGGAGACTTAGGAATAAGGACAATACCTACTAGAGAGAGCCAGAAAAGCCCGTAGGAAGTAAAAGCTGTGGCCCCAAAAGTATTTCCTTTCTTCCACTCCTGGATTCCGGCAATTACCTGAGCTAACCCACCGTAAAAGATACCCATCGAAAGAATCATTGCGTTCATCGGATAGAAACCTGCATTGTGTATGTTCAAAAGCACAGTTGTCATTCCGAAACCCATCAAACCCAGAGGTGCAGGATTTGCGGATAAATCCGTTATTTTTATATCACGAATATTCATAACATCTTTAATATTTTGACTCATAAACCTAAATCCTCCTTCCCGTTACCGGAAGTTTAGCCTGAATTTCCAATAAAAATTACATTAAGATAATCAATTGTTTTTAAGGTCCATTTTTCACGTTTCGGAAATATGTAATTGTTAATACTTATAATTAGGGACAGTATATATATTTTTAATATAATATAAATATATAATATAAAAATTCGCAAAAGCTATTAAGAATTTTCATAATAAGCTATTTATTAACGGGTGTTGAATTTGCTTCATATGACTCAGGCAAAAAGACCTCTTATGCTCATTATTCTTGATGGTTGGGGCTATAGGGAAGCAATAGAAGGAAATGCTGTCCTGGCAGCCAAAACTCCAAATCTTGACCATTTGATGGAATATCCCTGGTGTTTCTTAGAAGCATCGGGGGAAGCTGTAGGCCTTCCGGAAGGCCAGATGGGAAACTCCGAAGTCGGGCACCTGAATATAGGAGCAGGGCGAATTGTTTACCAGGACTTAACCCGAATAAACCTCTCCATAAGGAAAGGTGACTTCTTCAAAAATTCGACTTTTTTGGGTGCAATTTCAAATGCCAAAGCCAATGATTCAAGCCTTCATCTCATGGGGCTTGTCTCCTACGGAGGCGTTCACAGTTATATGACCCACATTTATGCCCTTATCAAACTAGCACAGCAGGAAGGGCTGAAAAAAGTATATATACATGCTTTTCTGGACGGCAGAGACGTACCTCCTAAAGCCGCTCTCAAAGACATAAAGGAGCTTGATGCTTTTTGTAAGGAGAACGGAAGTGCTAAAATTGCCACCATATCAGGGCGCTATTACGCAATGGATAGAGACAAGCGCTGGGATAGAACAAAACTTGCCTATGATGCACTTACTATGGGAGTTGCGCCTTACAAAGCTCCTGATGCAGAAACTGCAGTTTCTGAAGCTTATGAAAGAGGAGAAACTGATGAGTTTGTAAAACCGACTGTGATCACAGATTTAGAAGGAAAGCCTGAGGCAGTCATAAAGGATAATGATTCTATAATTTTCTTCAATTTCAGGCCTGACAGAGCACGGCAGCTTACCTGGGCTTTTGTAAATAAAGACTTTGATAGCTTTTCCAGAGAGAAACACCCGAAAGTTTACTATGTTTGTATGGCCCAGTACGATGAAACCCTGGATTTACCTATAGCTTTTCCACCAGAAGGGCTGAAAAATGTGCTTGGTGAAGTCCTGAGCAAGCAGGGACTGGTCCAACTTCGGATTGCTGAAACCGAAAAGTATGCCCATGTGACCTTTTTCTTGAACGGAGGACAGGAAAAATGCTATGAAGGAGAGGACCGCTGCCTTATCCCATCACCAAAAGTTGCTACTTATGACCTTAAACCCGAAATGAGTGCTTATGAGGTTACGGATGAAGTTGTAGAAAGGATTCGGTCAGGAAAATATGACGTCATTATCCTTAATTTCGCAAACATGGATATGGTAGGGCATACAGGAATTTTTGAAGCAGCAGTAAAGGCAGTAGAAGTCGTTGATAACTGTGTGGGCAAAATTGAAGCAGTTCTGAAAGAAGTTGGAGGTGCAGCAGTTATAACTGCAGACCACGGAAATGCCGAACAGATGGAAAACCCGAAAACGGGAGAGCCACATACAGCACATACTTCAAATCCGGTAAAGTGCATTTACTTCGGAAATGATGAAGTTAAAGCACTTAAAAACGGAAAGTTATGCGATCTTGCACCAACTCTTCTGGAGCTTCTCAAAGTCAGGAAGCCCGAGGAGATGACAGGAGAATCTCTTATTATAAAATAATAACTCTAAAAGGAAAAACAAACTGAAAACAATTAAAGAAAAGGGAAATAATCTGAAATTATTAAAGAATGAGCAAAGAAAGAGAAAAATAAGTCTGAAATTTCAGAAATCCTTATCTTCTTTCCCTAATTTTTCCTTTTCTAATTTTCCTTTTCTAATTTTCCTTTTCTAATTTTCCTTTTCTGATTTTCCTTTTCTAATTTTCCTTTCTGTTCCTGCTCTCCTTATACCTCACTTATTTCTTTATTTTGCGTTGTCTACAGAAGTAAGGCTAAATAAAAGATAATTTTAAAAAGATTAAATATCAGCAGCTACAATAAAAGGAGCACAGGACTTAGGAAATCATAAAGCTTTAAGTGTAATTTTGGAGTTTAACAGGAATGATCAAAATAACCACTCCTTGCCGAATTCATATGACGCTTATTGATATGAATGCGGAGATCGGAAGAGTCGATGGAGGAGCAGGACTAACCCTTTCCTCTCCCAATATAAAAATTACGGCTGAGGAAGCCGATGGAGTCAGTATAGAGGGTCTGCAGAGTTTTGCCGATCGAATGAAAAGAGCTGCAGAATCTCTGCTTCCTGAAGGGAAGGGGATCAGGATCAACGTACAGGAAGTGTACCCCGCCCACGTAGGCTTCGGATCCGGGACTCAGTCTTCCCTGGCTGCGGCAGCAGCTGTTAATGAACTGTATGGACTTGGGAAAAGCGTTAGAGAACTTGCACTTTCAGTAAAAAGAGGAGGAACTTCTGGTATAGGTGTGGCTGCTTTTGAGAAAGGCGGGTTTATAATTGACGGAGGACATCGGTTCAAAGATAAAGGCGGTTTTATGCCATCAGCTGCCAGCAAAGTACCACCTGGGCCAGTGCTCTTTAGAGAGGATTTTCCGCAATGGGATATGGTGGTAGCAATTCCCAATGACAAAGGAATGCATGATCAGGAAGAAGTGGAAACCTTCAAAAAGTTCTGTCCTCTTCCTGTAGAAGAAGTTAGGGAAATTTCTCATGTCGTGCTCATGCAGATGATGCCTGCTGTGCTAGAAGAAGACATCGAAAGTTTTGGGGCCGCAGTAAATCATGTACAAACTGTCGGTTTTAATAAAAGAGAGAGCCTTATCTGGCCTCAATTCGTTAAAAATATTGCTTCTCACATGCGCAGCCGGAGCTATGGAGCCGGGGTAAGTTCCTTTGGTCCTGTAGTATATTCTTTTGTAGACAACAAATCCGAGGGCAGGCAGCTCCAGGCTGAAGTCCAGAAAATGCTTGACAGCTCCGTTGGTGGAACTGTCATCCTTACTAGGGCAAGAAACCAGGGCGCAGAAATATCTCGAATTTGAAAGCCTTACATTCAGTGAGAGTGAGACGGAAAACCATTGTGCTAATGCTCGGGCAGCCCGTGAGATAATTTTCCGGCTGATCCGAGTAGGCCTATTGTACGACCACGTTTGATAGAAAGCTACACCCCCGTATTTTATTTTGTGCCTCACCTCTATAGTTATCTCATTCCCTTCTTTAACTGAAAGCAACGGGTTCATTGAATATCAACTTCTGCATACAGCTTGTGCCATAGCCTGTCAACCCTTGTTTCAGGCATATTCCTTACTTGTTCCCTTTCTGTCCCCTTACTTGTTCTGTTAATAACGGTTTGGCGAACTTTACCAATAGTACCTGGATCCACACCATCAAGCATATGGAAGATTACTGATTTTCCTGTTCATGGGAAACTATAAGCCTGACGAACTATTTGACTGCATAAAGTCCACGGATGAGGAAAGAATCAGAATCCACAACTATATGCATATGGGTGTGTGAGTGCTCTTTCGGAGGAATTCAGACCTGCTCCTGTTTGTCTCAGACCTACCCTGAGTGAAGAGTTAAGGATGACGATATCTGTATAAACATAGCTGATCCAACAGAGCTGATCCCAAAACCAATTTTACCTTCGAATTAGTAAAATCTCAAAACTATTTTCATGATCAAGAAATCGATTGATTATTTGGAAGCCGGGATTCAGAGAAGTAGTTTTGAATTTTGGGATCCGCTCACAAATAAAAAATTATAAGTTAATAGTTTTGAACGAAAATCACTTAAAACCACTGATCAAGAGTTTTCTGTCTGGCTCCTGAGGCAGCTTTAAGTCGTTCTGCAGCTTTTTCTACCCTATCAATCGAGAAATCGTGACCTTCGCAGAGGAATTCGAGAAGTTTTTCAGGATCAGGTTTTTCCCATCTTATTTTGTAGTCATCCGTTACTTCAGGATGGAGAAAAATATCTCTTATCTGATCCACAGCTTCAATTTCTGCTTTTTTTTCGTGAAGTACGGAATAAATATCCCCGTGTTTTTTAATTAGTTTAAGAGCTGTTTTCGGGCCTATTTTCTCCAGCCCTTTGTTATAATCCGTGCCCACGCAGATAGCGATATCTATAAGTTGCTCCCGTGTAATTTCCAGGGCCTCAAGGGTCTCATCCAGCTCGATTTTTTCTGGTTCTACATCAACATACATGTTCTTTCCCGGAAGTTTCCGTTTTCCTGTTACAGCCAGGTTTCTGACAACGATCGGAGCCCCGAAAAGAAAGGAGTCGTAATCCTGCGAAGCAACACAGTTTGCATCTTTTTTGAGGACCATGTGTGCAGCCTGTGCTTCGCCTTCACAGGGGGCCTGAACAAAGGGAACTCCCATAACGTTAAGGAGATATTTGGAATCTTCAACAATTTCCTGGTTTACTTTCGAAGAAGCCTGAGCATACTTATACGCCGATTCCAGGTCCCCTACAGCTTTTGCATTCTCCCATTTTTCCCTAGAGGATTCCCTTACTTCTTTTCTTCGGTCCAGGGTTTCGGACTTGAGATCAGGCGGTTTGCCGTCAAAAACAAAAAGAGGTTTGA
>DUGT01000031.1:16374-27890 GCA_013331275.1 Methanosarcina sp.
CGGTAGAGCAGGCCTGAGAGATGGGAGGTTATTCTCCCTGCAGAATCAACCAGAGGACTTCCATCCCGCTGGCGAATAATGCTCAAAAACTGGTGCAGCGTATTAAATGCATCAATTGCAACCACCTGATTTGTAAGATCCGAAAGCTCAACTTTTCTTTTCTGGAGCAGGTCGCCTATATCTGTGCCCATATTTTCCCTCGAATGTGTGAAAGTTAATAGAAAGCTTTGCGCTTTTATTACTTACCTTATTAATCGATTTTTATTTTTTAATCTCATTTTTAATTTTTCAATTGTTATGCAGAAAGTAACTATCAAGGGACATCTCAATAGACTTTACTACAGGCCAATATCAAAAATGCTTTATAGCAATTATATGATTTATTGTTCAATACGCTTTATAGATACTGAAGTCTTATATTTACTGCGTGTTCAAAGTTATCCTGAGATACTTGCCGATGAAATAAATTGTTGAAAGACAGTACTATTAGAAGGAAAAAAGTAAAGAAACAGATGTAGTTTCCGTTTTAATCCATGAAACTCATTCGGTCACTGGACTCATTCGGTCAGTAAGTTCATCAGATCATGGTATCCGGACAAGTTATGGAATTCTAATCATATTTTTATTTTTTAATCATATTTTTGAAATCAACTCTATTAATCCTTCCTGAGACCCAATCAAAGCTATCCAGTAAGAAAGAGAAAAGAGATGAGACTTAATATTATAGCCTCTATAGAAACCTAAGAAAATCAAGCGGTAAGGTCAAGTCGAACATCGATTACGGAATCTTCGTTTGCTTCTATTTTGGATATTGTTAGCAAATTACCTTTTCTTTCCAGTAAAGTCGCTTTCGTGACCTGGACCTGGTGACCATCCACTTGCTTCTGGTTGTTATTTTTATGGATGACCAGAAGCTTCTGTCCTTTCTCAGCCCCTTCTCCTATTTTGGACACGATATTTCTTATAACCTGTTCAAAATCAGAATAAATCAAAATTTCCGACTTATTTGCAACCTTTGTAATAATGCCAATCGGTTCCAGACTAAGGTGCATATAGCTTTCCTTCTTTACCTGCTTACACAAGTAACCAAATAATACTAACTCTGAGTAATAATAACTTGCGATACAGAATATCTAAACAATTATTTTATAACTGTTCAGATTCAGACCTTTTCTGTTCTACAGAAGAACCAATATATATAGTTTACTAGATCAAGGAACCTGTACCCGAAATGTCTAGTTGGGTAATAATTGCATTAGAAAAATTAGCATATTTTAGGATCAAAATTAAGATAAATGTCAATAAATTAAATTCAAAATTGAATGAAGCTTGAAAGTCCATTCTGAGAGTCCATTCAAAAAGTATTTGAGTTATTTTTCTTTTAATTAACGCCGCACATACGGAGGATTCCATCCTATAAAGGACATAATTATAAAAATACTAAATATTTCTGGATAAAAAATTAGATTTGACTGTTAACAAACCTTGGGGATTCGAAATATGCTTCTTTAAAATAGGAAATTAAAGGCTTTGCCCTAAAATAAAAAATTATATATGAAATTAGTGATATTTTCTACGGTTGAATTCGTAAACTGCATTGTCAATTTTGCTTGATAGCTCATTCATCCTTTCTTCAATCTTTGTTTCTGTATTTTCCATATTGACCTTGAGGGTACGGTCCTTAGCTTCCATCTTGTTTTCGAGTTCCTGAAGCCTATTGTTAACAGAGATAAGCATGACAGCTAATGTTCCGACAAGAATCATGACTGAAAGAATAATCAGGGGATTTGTGGGTTTATACGTAAACCTTCTAAGCCACTCAAAGGATAGAAGAAAGGATGACAGAACCATCACAACAAGAAATACTGTATCTCTAGTCTCCATCGTATACCTCTAATATACCTGTAAAAATTGTTCCGCGTACACAAGTATTCTGTAATATAGCCTGTTTGAAAATTACCAAGCGGAATACTCCTGTCAAAGTGTCGGTCCTAAGTTAATAGATTATAACGAAGTTAATAGATTATAAGCCTGAGTATTTTTCTCATAGACTTTAACGACTTACGTAATAATCCGGTAATTTGGAAATGTTTTGACAATCAAAACCCGCGGCCGAACACGGAAAATAATCACTGGTTAGCTATTAAATACCTTACCGAATTGACCGCAGAAACACCGGAAGAACTATTAACTGAGGCCGAACAGGAAGTTAAATCTGGTAAACTGATGAGACAATGCAGTATAAAAAAGTATCTAATTGCATTTATAAAGTATTCTGATAAGGTGATTCGATATAAAAATGTCTCTAATTGGATTTATAAAGTATTTACAAGATATAAGGATAATAATGTCATGATCGTTGAAAGACACTTAACAGGAATGGAATTTAAGCAGTTTAACTGAAAAACCAATACATTAAACCTTCAACTGTCTTGCTGTTGAGTTTTGAAGAAAAAGAATAAAACCATGAATATAGCAATGTTTTATAGTAAGAGGTTGCTCTGATGTTCTAAAAACTGTTGCTCTAGTGATTTAAATAGGCGAGGGTGTTTCCCTTTTAATAGTATGAGGAATTCTTCATCTAGTTTTGCATCATAAAGCGTTTTTACTTTTGAAAATTGGTTAAACGATAAAAAATGAGTCTCTTTAAGATTAGCACCCTCAAGATTAGCCTTTTCAAGGTTAGCCTTTTCAAGGTTAGCTTTTTTAAGGTTAGCTTTTTTAAGATTAGCCTCTATAAGGTTAGTCGCCTCAAGATTAGCTCCTCTAAGTATAGCCCAACTTAGGTCAGCTCCTTCAAGGTTAGCTCCTTCAAGGTTAGCTCCCTCAAGGTTAGCTCCTTTAAGGTTAGCTCCTTTAAGGTTAGCTCCTTTAAGATTAGTTCTCTCAAGGTTTACCTCTATAAGCTCAGCACCTGAAAGGTTAAGTCCTTTAAGGTTAGTCACTTCAAAGTAACCTTCGTTAAGGTTTGATTCTTTGATAGTAAACACTCCACAACCCTTTTTCTTATCCACAAATTTCTATCCTGTATCATTTATTAATTAAAAGAAAAATTATTGTCATGTATTTATCATAGTCAAGAATATTGACATTTCCCTTTGACATTTCCCTACCTGAATCTTGAATATTTTCTAAGTTTCCTTCAGCTATTGCCTTATAAAATCCTTTAAATCTTGTAGTTGTCAACATTAGTAAAGATATCAGGTTGATCTTATGAGCCGCAGATGAGAACTGTCTATACGGCCCATAAGATCTATTTGCAAGTACTAGAAAGCCTTCACGAGATAATTAGATAAACGATATTATATAGTTTTTGAATATATTCTATATATTAGTAGGTTAATCAGTGTAATCTAAAATGTATATTGTCCTCATCTAGCTAAGATCTTTAATTCTGTTAGTTTTTCAATTAAATCTCCAAGTTCTATTTCAGAAAACCTTTATTGCCGAAAATCATGTTCAAGATCAATGTTTTCCTTTTTGTTCTGATTGTTTTCTAACCAAGCAATTATTATTTTTCCCTCTTGTTATTTGGTTGTTATTACCAATATTGGATTCATTCGACAAATAGTAAGTTTCTATGTGAGAAATGAAATAATCTCCAGTTGTACTGAGATTCAGAACAAAAAGGCCTGAAAATTACTTATAAGCATTTGAAAAAAAACTTTAACTATGTAACATCGGACGACCCAGAATTAACGTTCAAAAATAAAATAATTTTTAGTGAAATCTAAATATAAGGTTTCTACCGATTCAGATTTTGCTGTTAAAGCTAATTCTTGGCATTTATTAAAGGAAAGTCTTTTTATGTACTCTGGCAAAATGCTTAAATATCCTTATGCTAATTATATATAGAAATTAAATATATCTTATAAGTTTCTTCATAAACATGTATATTCTATAAAAATATACTGAATACTGACCGTGGAGCAATAACCCGGATGCTACTGACCTACAAAATCAAGCACAATCGAAGTTTTACAGAGGAACTCCAAAAGGCTCGAAAGGTTGCTGAGTTCTGTATTAAGCATCAGACTCAAAACCGAGGCCTTAACTCGCCTCCCATACAAAAGCCTATTTTTTCTCTCCGCTCTTCCCCTTCATCCTCATTTTCAACGTTTTCTGAGTTTTCTTCTGACTTTCCTATTATTTCTTCCGCTCCTCCTTCTCTTGATTCTTTATCTTCGACTTATTCACTTCAGGTATCTGAAGCTCTTTCTCCTGGAGATATAAAGCATATAGGCTTGAAGTCAATTATCTCCTGCCAGATTCTTAAGAAATATTCCCGAAATCAGAACTTCAGATCCGCAAAGAATGTGAAGTTGATTATTCCTTCTCGAGCAGTCCGTGTTGACAGGAAGGAGCGAACCATTACAATTCCATGTTTGAAACTTTTACTGAACTATCAATTTTCCAGTAATTTTACAAAAATTTCTCAGATAGAAATCGATAACATCTATGCTTATGTAGCAGTTGTCTTTCCGGATGACGAGCCCAAAAATTCAGAGCACTATATAGGAGTTGATCGCAATACTAAAGGACATATTGCAGTTGTAGCGGATCCCGAATCAGGAAAAATCTGGAAGTTAGGAAAAATGCGATACCATACGCATAAAAAATACGAAAACATTAAAAAACGGCTCTATAATATGGGCAAAAGTAAAGAATTAAAAGCTGTAAAAATTAGGGAAAAAAATATTGTAAAGGACTTGAACCATAAAATCAGCCGAAAGATCGTTGATATCGCTCTATATAACGAATGTGGTATTAAACTGGAAAACCTTAAAGGAAACCGAAAACTCAACAGCAAGATTGGAGATATAGGAAAAGGCGAGAATAATAAAAGTAAAAAAAGAAAATGGGACAAAAATAGGGACAAAAACAGAAGGAAGGAAATCAACAAATATTCTATCAAAAGTAAAAACACAACCGGAAAGCAATCATGGTCTTGTGAATACTCCCTGAACAGCTGGCCATTTCAGCAGCTTCAGCAATTTATTGAATACAAAGCCAGGCTGCTAGGAGTAGAGGTAGTTTATGTTGATCCCCATGCGACTAGCAAAAAATGCAGCCGCTGCGGACATAAAGGCGACCGACACAGCAAGCAATTTAAGTGTCCATATTGTGGACACGTTGACCATGCCGATGTTAATGCCGCCTTTAATATAGCATTGACGCCAAAAGGCAGCGGTCAATTCCCTGTAGAAAGAGATGCAGGGAAAGGGAGCACTGATACCCCTCAACGGGTCTTAGGCCGTACCATTTTCAGTAAACGTACAGCCAGAAAAGAAACTTCTCCACAGTTTGCGTGGGAAGTATGTCAGTTTTTAAATTAAGACCTATTCCAAACTTCTTTAATGTATTTAAGTGAAAACTTGTTTACAAATTACTGATATATAAAAAACAAGAATAGGGGAATAATCCCTTTGACTCACATTTTCAGGCAACTTCGGCTTCTTTTTGAACATAATTCTTTTTTGTTCCATTTATTAGTGAAAGTGCTTCAGAGGGGATATACACCTTACCAGTTACTGGAGCATAGACAACTATTCCTTCCAGCTCATGAGCTACACCATTCTTGATAAGAATATTTGTGTTCACTGGCAGTTTTGTATCTCCAATTTGCAGCACGAGGTTTGAGGGATCTGTAGTATTTAGCAAATATTCGTTTTTATCCAGTTTCCCATCTCCGTTGTCTTTGGAGAAAACCTCTCCCACTTCAGTAAAGAGACGCGAGTTAGTCTTGTTAAGGTCAAATCCAAGTTCTTTAGCTATATATCCTGCAATTTCGGTATTATCAACATGACCTGTGAGATAGTCAGGACCATAGGTCCACAGAGGAATATCATCTCCTGAATGCCCATGAGTAGTCCAGCCAATTACGGTGTGGTTGCGGCTGATTACCTCACTGATGGCATAGTCAAGTGAGAGACCTTTTCCATTGTTGTAGAGTTTGAGAATTTCAGTTATGTCTTCATCAGTAACATCAATGCCCCACCAGGTTTTCAGCTGTTCTTTTATATTTTCGGATGAAAGATCTGTCCCTATTTTTGTCTCAAGACCAGTAGAACTGAGTTTCATGCCTTTGAGAGGAGCAATTACATCTTCTACTGTTGTGGATGTATAATTAGAGTCAGAGTTGCTGCCAATAGTCATGCCGCCTGTGTTGTGATCCGGAAAAGCTATAACTAGAGTATTCCCGTCTTTTTTAGCAAAATCAACTGCAACTTTAACAGCTTTATCAAAAGCCAGAAAATCGGTTACAGCGTAGTTTGGATCATTGGCGTGGTTTGCCCAGTCAACCTGACTGCCTTCAACCATTAAGAAGAAGCCATTTTTATCTTGAGATAACAGTTCAATGGATTTCTCTGTCATTTCTGCAAGAGAAGGCTCTTCAGGTGCAAGTGAAGAACTATCTATATCCGGCATCATATGGCTACTGGCAAAAAGACCCCAGGCTCTACCAGTTGTCAGGTTCATCATTTCGTCTCTGCTGTCAACATACTGGTAACACCTGTCAAGGAGTGTTTTTGTCAGGTTTTCTCCGTCTGTCCTTTTTCCTCCATCAGCTACAGGTGTGAGATAACTGGAACCGCCACCAAAGACCACATCAATGTTTTCATAAATCATCTGTTTCATAATTTCGGTTTCATTATCTCTGTTATCCACGTGAGCAGCAAAAGCTGCAGGTGTGGCATGGCTCACACGAGAGGTTGCTACAAGTCCTGTAGCCTTGCCTTCGAGCTTTGAACCTTCAAGCACTGTTGCAAGCGGTCTGTACCTTAGTTCTTCAGGCGGAATTTCCAGTGTACTTAACACAGAACTATTGCTTGGCCCGACGCTTAAAAAACCGTTAGTAGTTTTATATCCAGAAGCAAATGCGGTTGCAGCTGAAGAAGAGTCAGTAATGACTGAATCAGTGCTATAAGTAGACACCGTTCCAGTCACCATATTGTCAAGCTCAAGAGGTTTTCCGCTATACCAGCGAGCTAAAGTTTCCACACTTTGAGAACAACCATCAGGAATCAGGATAATCACGTTCTTTACTTTAGCTTCCGACGTTACGGAAGATTCGCAGTTAGTAGAGTTCGTGAAATTAACGCTATAATTCGAATCAAATTGTGCAGCTACTGCAGAACTAACATTTCCCAACAGCAAAAGTCCTATTATTGAAATAATTAATAAAGTATCTTTCTCCTTAGTCTCCATAGAATTACCTCAACATTGGAACTAATTTTTCAATCTATAGTTTAACGCTATATAAACAATGCAAGTTCCAATTTTAAAAATGAAGTCTTCTGTATTTGAATCTTTCACATATAGAACATATGTAGATTCATACTCAATATTTAGGATAGGCGACTATGTGACACTATTTTGCTGTACCAGCTATTTATTAAAATATTTAGATTACATACTCATTTATACACTTGATAGTTTTCCATAAGTTGTATACAAAAGAATACTGCTACAGCCTAACGAAACTTCAGTCTGGAACTGAAATACTCAGAATAGAGAACACAATTTTTGATATTAGACGAAATTAGTAATGACTCTGCACTCTATTTTATGGTGAGCAAAAAAGATAACAAGCAAGTTATGTTTACAAGACTTTTAGTAAATTCATACACAATTTAATTAATATTCTTGTAAAGTAACAACAATACCACAGTTAAACTAAAAGTCCTGTGCTTAACAAATAACACAAGTAAAACTAAACATATCCAGACATCACCCTGTTGAGTATATTACTTAAACCTGGAACCAGAATCTGATACTATCTGCAGAGACTGCCTCTGCAGAGTATTAGATGGATGCTTAGATTATGCTTATTAGATGATGCTTAGATGGATGCTTAAATATTTTATTCGTCGGCTAAAATTTAACGCATAAATATACACTTGGGGTAAAATGATTTATTTGCTTATGTAGTTATATAGAAAGGAAATTTATATATGGTATATGAGCATTATTATTTAGTATCTTGGGACCAGAACATACAAACAGGCCAGAAGGAATGTCAACATCCATTAAACCCAAATTTTCTATAATACTCTCTTTTAAATTGGATTTCATCTCTAAATTTCTTAACTCTATTTTTGAAAATAATACTTGCTTCGTACATAATAGATTACTTTTACGCAAATTGTTTTTGAAAAATATCAAGCTCATAGATTAATGGTTAGTGTAATGGAAGAAAGGTATATACTGGGATTGGAATAAAATGAAAGTCTTACTTTTCATGTGCGGAGAAGGGCTTGGCCACACAAGTCGCTGTCTTGCTTTGGGAAAAGAGTTTCTGACTGCAAGGCATGAGGTATACTTTGGGGCATACGGGTACTCAAAAAAACTGGTAGAAAAAACAGGATATCAGGTATATGAGATTCCCCCTGAAATAAAGCTAGTTGGAGATTCAGGAATTTTCGATATCAAAAAATCCATTAAAGAAACCCTAAAAAATACTTCTCCTTCAAAATTCAGGAAGCTTTTGAGATTGATTGAAGAACTAAAACCTGATATTGTACTTTCGGATGGTTACTATACAGGTATCCTTGCTGCACAGACAAAGAAGACTCCTGTATATTTTATTGGCCACCAGTTCAATATGGTGGAGTTTTTTCAGAAACAGGATTTTCTGATGACAGTAGCAGGAAAACTAATCAAGAGTTTTTATAATTATATCTTCAGAAGCGTAGATGGCATCATTGTGCCTGATTTTCCTCCTCCGTACTCTGTAAACCGAAAAAACTTCAATTTTAAAAAAAGTATTAATAATACCATTTTTTTCAGCGGCCCCCTTATAAGGTACAAGTATAGTGAAGTCGAATCAAAAACCCTCCAGCACCCAAACGTCCTTTCAACCGTTGGCGCTTTCGGATACAGAGCAACCATATTCAGGAACTTACTTGAGACTGCAAAACTGGATCAAAGTATTTACTATACCTTTATTTCAGGACCCGGAATAGATCCCAATCAGTTTTCAAAAATTCCGGAAAATGTTGAGTTTACAGGTTTTACGGAAAATCCTTTTCCTTATTACAAAGGCTCTGATCTGGTAATTACTGCAGGAGGACATGGAACAATCCTTGAAAGCCTTTCCTTCGGACTCCCTGTGATTTCTTTTCCGGACAAAAAGCACACAGAACAGGAAAATAACGCAACTGTACTTGAAGAAGAAGGATACGGAAAGAAAATGAGCTACCTTGCAGAGCCGGAGACTATTCTTGCCTGCATTAGAGGAATTCTGGAGAAGGAAGAGTACTGTAAAAAGACCAGAAGATTGAGAGAACTCGCAGAGGAACTTGACGGACCTGCAACTGTAAGAAAATTTCTTGAAGAAAGGTTAAAGGAAGGTTTAGTGAAATGAAGAATTAAAGAGAAATTAATGATCCGAACTAAAAAGAGCAGAAAACAAAGGTTCTATAGAAATTATCTGGAATAAACAATATTCATTAACTTTAACTGATAATCATGATATCTTTTTGTCAGTTTGTTTTTATCTCTGTGAGTATATGATCTTAATAGGATTTATACACAACCTACCAGCTCATGGCATTTGATTCAAAACCTTTTCTATTTTGGAAACTAGAGGCTTTTCAGTCCTCATGTACATATATACAGGAAGTCCTGATCTGGAGAAATTCCGGAAAAACTTCATTGCAAGGTTGTTAAGTCTAGGAAATTCTCTAATTTTCTCGTTTGCAATAAGACTTATAATTCTATCAAAACTTTGGATATTTGTGGTAAAGTTCATATCCTCTCGTAACTGTCTATCCATCGAAAAAACAAGTTCAACCCAGGAGATTAACTCTTTTGTAAGATATCTCTTAGTTCCTCCTTCAACTACAATATATGACTTTCCTTTTTTAATATTCTCAAAATATTCTCTAAATGTTTCCCCTTCTGCAAGGGTGTAGACAGCTCCCATACCTCCTGTATGACTATCTGTAGTTGCAACTAATCCTTTTCCGTATTTTCTGGCAAGTGTTGCAGTAATAAGGTTTTTTTCCGTTAAGTTCTGCATATTATATTCGACAACTGGAAACTGTTTTATAAGTTCAGGTATCGCCCAGAGATTAGGACTTCCTTCGTTAAAAAACTGAAATGGATGGTTGTATATATGGGGAAGGTCGTGAGCCTTTAAATAGCGGATAAAACTTTTGAAGTCATGTTCCTGATTTGCAATCAATTCAAGTTCCTCAAACTCTTCCGAATCCAATTCAAAAACGTTAACGTGAATAGTGTGTCCTATATATTCAGGATCTCTAATTGAAATCTCAACCCCTGGAACCAGTCTTTCTTTATCCCAACCAAGCAAATCGTAAGCTTTGACAGTATCATGGTCTGTAAAAGTCACAAAATCAAGGCCTTGAGATCTTGCTTTTTTAAAAAGTACTGCAGGATGCATTGTCTGAACAGGAGGTACATCGTAGGAGCAGGAAGAGTGTACATGCAGATCCACTTTCTTCCATCCTTCCTGAAGAAGATTTTCAGCAATCTCAGCACTTATCGTGATTTTAGCATCGATTATGTTTTTTCCTTGCATAAACAAGCACGACCATTTTATTCAGAAATTCTTTGTAATGTAATAAGTTATGAATTGTATTCAATTAAAAGAATGTAAAATGACTATAAAGACATTTCGCCAAAAACATATTTTTTCCTTCTATTATATATATTCATAAAAAAGTAAATTGATTAATTAAATCAATGTATTCACTAAATCTAAAACGAAAAACTAACTAAAATTAAAAAATTAGCCAAAGAAATAAAAATTTATCAGGAGGGTTATTTATTTACCCACTATGAATGAGACAGATATACGAGCTAAACACAGGGTTTTTAGGCGTTTTTTTCAAAAAAAATATGTCATTTGGAGGACGAAAACATTTCCCAAAATTTCTGAAATAAAAATCTGAAAACACTGTTTTTATTCTGAAAAACAATACTTCGTGAGATTATGATGTAGAAAATCGAAAAATACATATATATGAAAAGAATATTATTGATTAGTAACGTGGGACCAAAATCTAGGGACAGATCAAAACATAAAAATAAACCAGAACCTATAACAGACCAGAACATAAAAACAGACCAGAACCTATAACAGACCAGAACATAAAAACAGACCAAAACATAAAAACAGATCCAAAAACATGTTATCAGTAAGAAGTTTGTTTAAATCTCCCATGTTACTTCTATTACAGTGAGCCAGTAGCCCAAATCTCTTCATTTTCTTTTTTATGACCATTATTTGATAAGTTGACATCTTCTGGACTTCCAATTAACTGCATTCTGCATCTTAACTCCCAAGATATCAATTTCTGTTTTCTCGCAGGTTATTTCTAAACACAGGTTCAACCAACCGATTGAATACTTAGTAAACAAACACCTTCAGCTGAGGAAATATATTGTACTATATATTAAATATTCTTTTTTCACTAATATAATGTATCTGTTCTTATATATTGTCTAAATCGAATAACTACATATAAACTATGAATTATAGTCCCTAA
>DUGT01000031.1:28030-28337 GCA_013331275.1 Methanosarcina sp.
GTTGAAACGCGAATGAGTAAGACAGAGGAATAGAAATTAAAAGAATAGTACATATTTCAGACATTCATTTCTCAGAGGCATATTATATGCCTGAAATTGCAGATTCCATGCTTGAAAACATAAACCGGAGCTCTCCTGATATTATAGTAATCACCGGTGACCTGACAGAAAACGGGCTTGCAGCCGAGTATAATGGTGCAAAGAAATTTATTGACAGGATTGAATGCAAAAACAAGATAATAGTTCCAGGGAACCATGACTCCAGAAATGCCGGTTACCTCTTTTTTGAGGATCTTTTCAAAACCAG
>DUGT01000031.1:28537-34274 GCA_013331275.1 Methanosarcina sp.
GGGCACATCGGAAGGGAAAATTACACCTGGATAGAAAACACTTTTTCAGTAAATAGTTTCAAAGTTTTTGCCCTTCATCATCACCTTATTCCAATTCCAAAAACTGGCAGAGGAAATAATGTACTTGTAGATGCAGGCGATGTTCTGGAACTCCTGGACCGCTCAGGTGTGAACCTTGTGCTCTGTGGACACTGGCACATTCCCTGGGTCTGGAGATTAAATGACATGCTTGTAATCAGTGCTGGAACTGTCTGTTCTTCCAAAGTTCGTGGAAAAATATCTCAGTGTTACAACTTGATAGAAGTTGATGCACCAGAATCCGATTGCAAGCGCTGGCATCTACAAGTGTACAGAGTTTTCTTTAGAGGAGAAAAAGAGAAAGTTGTCGACAATATTATATAATTATACAAGTAACGTTAGATAAATATGAGGTCCAGTGTTTGAAAAGTACTCACTCCTTCGTCTTAATCTCAACTCTATGATAAACATAATCATAAAATCATTTGATTTTCTAATTAAATCATTTTCAGGGAAAAAGAATTAAGGAGAAAACTCCTTACTTCAGTAGAACACCCTGATGCTTGCAGCAGGATACGTCAGCGAAACTTTTATTCTTTTTTAGTATCTTACTTATAAGAAAACCTTTATGATTACAATTGTCCATACAAATTCTTAAAGTTCATTCACCACCCAGGGGGATCATTCTATTACTAAGGATCAACGAAAAGTCCAATTTACAGGGAACTCTACCTATATTGTTTCCCTCCCCATAAAATGGATTCACGATACAGGGATTGAAGTCGGAGACGCGCTTACCCTTACACCCATGCCTAACAAAACCTTGCATATCTCTTACAGTGCAGTCTCCACGGAACGTTCTGATCTTAAGGCTATGATAGAATATAGTCACTCAGATAGTGCGGAAAATAACTTCAGAATTCTTATCTCTAATTATCTTGCAGGTTATAACATTATAAAACTGACTTCCGTGAAAGGTTTCAGTGCTCATGACCGCAAGTTTATCAAGGACTCGGTACGTCAGAAATTGATAGGGCTTGAACTTATAGAAGAATCACGGACAGAGCTGGTCTTTCAATGCCTTCTTAATTACAGTGATCTATTCCTTAGACGAGTAATTAAAAACATGTATGGTCTTGTACGTTCCATGCTTGAAGATTCTATGAAAGCTCTTAGAGATTACAATGTAGGAATTGCTGAAGATGTTATCCAGAGAGATGATGATGTAGACCGTTTCTATTTCCTTTCTGTCCGCCAACTTAACGCTGCAATTGAAGATATCGAACTCTCTGACACAATAGGAATCCGACATCCGCAAGAATGCCTGGAGTACAGACTGATTACGAAAATAATTGAGAGAATAGGAGATCATGCAGTCAAAATAGCTGTAAATACCCAGAGAATTGATTCTGCAATTAACCCTGATAATTCGATTTTTAAGATGGCTGAACTTGCCATTAACGTGTTCAAGAGTTCGATCGATTCTATAGCGCAAGAAGACTTGCAGACGATTAATAAAACTGTTGAGGAAGCCAAGAATATTTCTCAGTTTGGAGTTTCTCTGGAGTCCCAGAAGTTGGGAAATACAGGTAACGTTGAAATTAGTATGATTCTGGAGAGTCTCCGGAGAATAGCTGAATATAGTGGCGATATCGCAGAAGCTTCAATGAATATGAATGTAAAGATCTAAATCTTAGGTGTTTAGCTTGTAAAGGGAGATATAATCTTTAATTCGTAAAACTCTTAATTTGTATTTTTAATTTGTTATTCTATTCTTTTTTCCGATTATTGCTCTGAAATATCCCTTTTCTCCTCCAGGAAGATAATTCTTATAGCTTGTATTTAATAGAACTAAATGGTTTAACTGAGAAACCAATAGCATTAACTGTCAACTGTTTTAACTCTCAAATTGTTCACAAAGCCAAGTGTGCTTGAGTTTGTATCTCAGGTGCGTGAGTTCTTTATGGTAAGAAAAACTCACTTTAAAACTAACAGGTCTACGTTATTACTATATTGAATATATCCAAAAAATATATAATCAATCTATTCTATTTACAACTTAGGAGGTTTCCAGTACCTTCACCCAGATCTCTATGGGCTGTGGGAATCTCTTCCCCTGCAGCTCACAAATTTAATAGGGACAATAACTGAAGGAAATCCACTTCAGTAGCATATTTGAAAATACTATGATTTTGTAATATTACCTGAATTATGAGGTTTCTACTGGTTCTTAAATCCCTTGTTTAGATTCTATTCAGGTAAATATCAGTTTTCCATGGAGGTTTATTTATAAAAAGTCTAAAAGTTTGTCCAGAGTGCCATTCAATACTTAAAATGAGTCAAGACAGTGAAACTCAATACTGTCCTGCATGTAGATACTGGACAAAGATAGGTACTGCAAGGCTTGATTCAATCATGATTTACGAATGAGAAGTCCACATTGAGAGAGTAAGTTTTTCTACGTTTTGTAGTGAATATAAAACAAGTTTAAACGCAGGTTTACTATGTTTTGTAGTGCATATAAAATAAGTTTAAACAAGGTTTGATAGTGGTAAATTATGCTTTACAATAGGCGTAAAAGAAAATAAGACAAAGTCAACCTGGATCTTGAGTTAAAAATTTGATGGCCATTGGTCAGTTACTGCAAATTCAAGTAGAAAGCCAACTCTCAAATCCAGGCAAAGAAGGTGAATTTACATATCTTTGATAGACTTAATCAACAATTTATGGACTAACCAGTACAATTTCGTTTTAAAAATATGTCATATTGACATTCACTTAAATCTTTTAAACCTTTCTTGCCTGTCTCAATTTTCACTGAAATTTCCAACCCTGGAACTTGCATAAAGTAAAATCGACGATTAGCTTCTTTATGAAACTCATAAACTCAAACAAAATCCAAAAGAAATTCCTTAACTTCGGTGAACACTTGAGAGACAAGCTCTGAATATCTGTATTTCATTATTGGGCTTTTTTATTGATCTGGTTTCACTATATAATAAAACCAGTAGAACAAATTAAAATTCCTACTATTTCTACTTTTTAGGTTGCGAGTTAATAAAGGTGTACTATATAGAAATAAAAAACTATATGTGAATAATTGTCCATAATAGAGGTATTTCCAAAATATCTATATGCTTAAAGGATAATATTATGATTAATCAAATATACTATAGAAAACCAAAATTCACAATAAAGTCTAAACTAAAAGGAGAATCCCTATGCTCCAAAACGGAAAAATTAAAGGCTTAATCTTTGACTGCTACAAAACCCTCATTGACATCAAAACTGACGAAAAAAGTCGAGAGACAAATGAGAGGGTCAGCAGGTGGCTGCTTTATCAGGGAGTGCGGATAGAACCCGACAGACTCAGAGAAGAATACAGGTGGAAAATCATAGGCAAACTAGGCAATTCAGGCCAACAGCACCCGGATATCCGTATAGAAGAGATTTTCGCTGAAATTTGTGCCGAAAACGCCTTTAAAGAAATTGATCCTTATTGGCTTGGAATCGAGACCGCAAAAGTTTTCAGAACTGCGTCTATAAGAAAACTTGAAGCCTACCCTCAGAGCCTGCGTTTGCTTGACAAATACAGAGATATCCCGAAGTGCATTGTTTCCAATGCCCAGAGAGTTTTTACGGAACAGGAACTGCGCTTTCTTGGTCTGTATGATCGCTTTAATTTTACAATCATGTCTTCGGACCACTGTATAAAGAAGCCTGACACCCGGCTCTTTAAGATGGCTCTTGATGGCCTCAGGCTTGAGCCATGGGAAGTCCTCTCTATCGGCGACACGCCAGAAAACGATATTTATCCGCCTAAAAGTCTCGGAATGAATGCGATGCACATCCGGGATGCCTGGAGATATGCATAATCACACTCATGATTAATATTTCAAAAAGTCAAATGTCAGTTAAATCTCTTAATTACGTGTGCCTTTAATTCAAACAGAATTGGACATCCAGAGACAGTTCAATAAGGATACCAAGAGCCTGTATATGCTCTTAATTTTTTTCTATTGCTTCCAGACAGTTCTTTGCTTCTCTCAGAGAGTAATCCCTGTAGCTCGTATCAGATTTTAACATTGCAATTCTCAGCAAGCCATAAGCCATATAAAACGGAATAACTTTAGTTATTTTGTGGAATTCCTTTTCATTTTTGCTGTAACGCTTCAGAAAATAGTGGATATAAGGCTCTGCATCCTGGCTCGATCCCTTTCGTGCAAAATAGTATTTAAGCTCAGCACAAAGTATCCCTAGATCACATGCGAAATGTCCATGTCGGGCTGCTAGGTCGAAGTCCAGTAAAAATGATCTTCCTTTATGGAACACAAAGTTTACAGGAGTAGAATCATTATGAATCATACAGCCATTTTTTGTGTCTAGGAGGGAACTGTGCCACCATTTTCCAAGCAAACGTTTATATTCTTTTTTCATACGCCGGTTAATTTTGAGGTGATTTAAAACATAATGGAATTTTGAAAATTCGTTTTCTTTATCATAATATGTCTTAGTATTTTCATGAAGCTTTCTAAGCATATTCGCTATAAGTCCTAACTTTTCTTTAAGCTCTTTCCTGTGCTTGAGGTACCAGAACAAAGTTTTACCAGGTACATATTTACTGACTAGAACGCAATTAAAATCTTTATTTATCGCAATAGGTTCCGGGACATCAATTATTTTTCTGGTTTTCTTAAGGTCTTCATATTCTTTCTTCATCAAACCGTAACTATCGTATTTTTTGATCATTCCCGTTGGTATTGCAAAAAACTTGGCTATAATAGAGACTTTTTCCTCCTTGAATTCATACTTACAGATTCTGTGCGATGCATGGCTGAGTTTAAAAACTCGAACTTCACAATTCTTGTTATGTATTCTATCTCCAAGCACCTCTACAAGCCAGTCCCTAAAAGTATTACCTGACTTTACTGTCCGGATGTATTCAAATGAAGCTATAAACCCCCCTCCTTCATACTTGAGTTTCTGTGGATCTTAATCAATGAGTATCCATCAATTGTTTACATCTTGAGAAACACTGAAAAAAGTAAAATTTTGTCAAAGATATCAGATTTGAATCCTTGTCAATTATCTCTAATTTAATTTCTGCTTTTTATTACTTTCTTACTATTAATCATACAAAACTGTATAAGCAACTACATGGCATTTAAATGTATAAAAGGTACAGTGTCAAGAACCTTCCCGATTGTTAATGTTCATATTGTAAAGATTGTAGCAGGTTACAATAATTTTAATATTTATTTATCTGGTTTTTCAAAGAGGGCAGGATATTTTTCTTTTAGTTTTATGAAAAGATTTTCATCTAATTTTGCATTGTAAAGGGTTTTTACGTTCGAAAGTTGGTCAACTAATAAATGCTGTGCCCCTTCTAGATTTGCATCCTTAAATTTAGCTCCTTGAAGATTAGCTTTTCTGAAGTTAACCCTTTGCAGGTCAGCTCCATTAAAATTGGCCTCTCTGAGGTTAGCTCTTTGAAGGTTAGCACCCTCAAGTTTAGCTTTTATAAGGTTAGCGCCATCGAGGTTAGCACCTTTAAGATTAGCTTTTTGAAGTTTGGCTCTTATAAGTTTAGCTTTTTTTAGGTTGGCTCCTTGAAGGATAGCTTCTTTAAGTTTTGCCTCTTCCAGGCTAGTTTCTTCGAAATTAGCCTTTCTAAGATTAGCTCCTTTAAGTTTTGCCTTCTCAAAGTTGGATTTTACAA
>DUGT01000031.1:34476-35595 GCA_013331275.1 Methanosarcina sp.
TCTTCAAGGTCAGCTCCTTGAAGGTTAGCTTCCTGAAGGTTAGCTTTCTCAAGATCAGCTCTTTTAAGGCTAGTCTCTTTAAGGTTAGTTCCTTGAAGATTAGCTTTTTCAAGGTCAGTTCCTTGAAGGTCAGCTCCTTGAAGGTCTGCTCCTTGAAGATTAGCCTCTTGAAGATCAGCTTCATAAAATATAGCCCCTTGAATTTTGGCCCTTTCAAAGTTTGCTTCTACAAGGTCTGTTCTTTGGAGGTTAGCTTCTTGAAGGTTAACCTCTTGAAGGTCGGCCCCTTGAAGGTTAGCTCCTTGAAGGTTAGCTCCTTGAAGGTCAGCTCCTTGAAGGTCAGCTCCATAAAGTGTTGCCACCTGAAGTTTAGCTCCTTGAAGATTAGCCTCTTGAAAATTAACTCCTTGAAGTTTAGTTGCTTGGAGATTAGCCTTTTCGAGGTTAGCTCCTTTAAAGTTAGCTCCCTGGAGATTAGAGCCTATAAAATTTGCCTTTTCAAGATTAGCCTCTATAAAGTCGGCTCCCTCAAGCTGAGCTTTTATAAAGTTAGCTCCTTGAAGATCTTTTTCTTCTTTATTGTCCATTTTCAACCACTCAGATCTAGACTTAAATAAACATTGTTATCTTACAGTTAATTTTATTTGGGTTAAATGAACGTAGTTAATATTATGTACTAATATTAAATAACTTTAATATGCTCAGATAGTATTTTATGCTTCTCTTGGTTCAGTTTCTAAAACAAACATAAACTCCTCGAGTTTGAGACGAAACTCAACACTGCTAAAACTTGGAAAAAAAGCTACATTTATATCTAAAGACAGTTATTAAATCTGCCTGTAAGTAAGGCCTACTATCAAGATCTTACTTAGTAGTCTATCTGGTAAATAATTGATATTTTATGGTCATCAATAACAAGATATGTTAAAAATATATCTTAAAAGCTGCAGGGGAAGAGAAGCCTGCAGCCTTATAGATAATTAAAGCTTAAATTTCATATAAATTTTACTTCTTTAACGGTATATACCCAACAGTACTTACAATTTTTTGTCCTTTTTCACTTGTGACAAAATCAGTGAATTCCTTTGTTAAGCCTGAGGGCTCCCCATTGGTATAGAA
>DUGT01000011.1:0-1168 GCA_013331275.1 Methanosarcina sp.
AACGGTTTCGGGTCAACGGTTGATTAAAAAAATCTGTGTTTCAGCAAGGTTTTTCCAGCGGATTATTTTTGTATCTCTCCCGAATTCAAGGCTTCAGCCTTAAGTTTCTCAAAATACTGCTTGGTCTCGATAGTAACAACTTTTCGCAGGGTCAGCAGAGCAATAAGGTTTGGAATAGCCATGAGCCCGTTTACGATGTCAGCAAGTACCCAGATAACATCGAGGGTCATGAAGGCACCTGAGGCAACAATCAGAATGTAAAGGATTTTGTAAGGAAGAATTCCTTTTACACCGAAGAGGAATTCCGTACAGCGTTCACCATAGTAATTCCACCCAAGAATTGTTGTAAAGGCAAACAAAATAAGCCCGACTGTTACTATGTAATTTCCGAACTCCGCAAGTACGGTGGAAAAGGCGTAGCTTGTCATATAGGCACCTGCAAGGTCACCTGTCCAGGAGTCTGTGACGATCAGGATGATTCCGGTCATGAAACAGATGATAATAGTATCAAAGAAAGTTCCTGTCATGGAAATAAGCCCTTGCCTGGCTGGCTCTTTTACCTTTGCAGCTGCAGCGGCTATCGGAGCACTTCCCAGGCCGGACTCGTTTGAGAAAATTCCTCGTGCAATTCCCATTCTGACTGCAAGCATTACTCCTGCTCCAAGAAAACCACCCTTTGCGGCAGTTTCTGTGAATGCAGCGTTTACTATTAAACTGAGAGTTTCAGGTATTTTCTCAAAGTTTAACCCAATAATTATCAGGCATCCCGATACATAGCTTATTGCCATAAAAGGCACTAGAAGCTGGGCAACGCCTGCAATTCTCCTGATTCCGCCAAGTGTTACAAACGCTACGAGCAGGCTTATTACTAAAGCGCTCAGAGTTTCATGGATATTAAAGGCAATCCTTGCCGAATCAACAATGGAATTTACCTGCGGAAAAGTCCCTATCCCGAAGAGAGCTACGTTCATCCCAAAAAAAGCAAAAGCCGTAGCAAGAGTTTGGCTGTACTTTCTCTGACCAAGCCCGTTTTTTATATAATACATGGGCCCTCCTGACATTTGCCCGTTTGAATCAATCACTCTGTATTTGACTGCAAGCAAGGACTCGGAGTACATGGTTGCCATCCCGAAAAAACCTGCAAGAAGCATCCAGAAGAGAGCGCCTG
>DUGT01000011.1:1329-2192 GCA_013331275.1 Methanosarcina sp.
ACCTCCTGTTTTTATTGCAGTTGCAACCCCAACTATATTTCCAGTTCCAATAGTTGAGGACAGTGCAGTACTCAGTGCCCCAAAACTCGAAACGTCCCCCTGTACTCCAATTTCGGTTTTTCTAGAGTTAAGCACATACCTGAGTGCAAGAGGCAGCCTGAAGAGCTGAACCATCCCGAGTTTCCAGGTCAGGAAAATCCCGGTTCCCACAAGTAAAAACAGAAGTGGTGGTCCCCAGATTAGTTGATCTATCCCTGTAAGGATCTCAAGTACGTTAATACCCGATAATTTCGTTCAAGCCAGCCCCCAGAAAGCAAAAAGGATAGTTTTCGAAAAGAGATTGTTTTAACTCAGTATTTGTTCCAGGCTGGTCTTAAACATTGATGTTCAGGAATTAACTGTGTGAAACCGAACTCCAGTTTAAAATGTTCGAAAAAACATCTTCATAGGCAAAAAGATTGGAGAATCTTCCAGGTAAAAAGTTACTTTTACAACTGTTTAACAGAATAAATTTTTATACTTACAGATTGTTAGGTATTTAGGGGGTATTATATGATGCGTATCACATCTTTAAATAGCATGTCTCTGGCAAAAGTCCTGAGTATTATGTATCTCTCACTTGCCATCATCTTTTCACCGATTATTCTTTTCATACTGAGTATGGATGGGATGGGTCTTATTGAAGGTATATTTGCAATTGTATTCTTCGTTGTGTTTTATGGGATTGCGGGAGCAATAGTGGGACTTCTTATTGGCACAATATATACTCTTGTTGCAAAAAGAGTTGGAGGCATCGAAATGGATGTTGAAACTTCATGAACTTACTTTTGGAGCACACTTAAAAACGGAAACTTCTTTTTAAA
>DUGT01000011.1:2380-2841 GCA_013331275.1 Methanosarcina sp.
GTTTTAAAAATATATTTTTCTCTTGAGAAGAGGGTATTTTTTTATAAATATTAATTTTCTAAATTTTTAGTTTATCTTTAGTTATTCTTTGAGCTCCTGTTTCTAAATTTTTATTTTTCCTTAATTTTGAAAAAAGGCCGAAGTTTTATCTGTTCAATATTTTGGGTTGGTTTAGTTTATTCTTTCTGTTTTTGTTATTTTATTAGTTTTTTATTTTCTCCGGGTTTAAGAATTGACTCAAGATCATTACTAAAAAGTGAATTCATTTTCTGGACTTAACGAATCTCGATAGTACTCTATAGTTTTTTCCTGCCAGTTTTCCGAAAGCAGCAGGAATTTCACTCCCCTCTTTTGCTTGTTCCATCCCCAGGCACCAGCCTGATAAAAAATAGCTCCTAACTAGCTTGAAAGTTGAGCATAAGATACTTCGGGACGAAGTTTATAAGTCGAAGCGTAAAACC
>DUGT01000077.1:0-1619 GCA_013331275.1 Methanosarcina sp.
CACAGGATGCCAAATGCAAACCCCTTCCAGGCCGGAGTAGGAGGACGCAGAGTAAGCATTAACGAGACAAACCAACCAGGCGCAGCAACCTTTTTCACAGCCCCATCTGAGAAAGAAGCAAGTGCAGTGCTCAAAGCTATAGATCCAAGGCCTGACAAAATGGGTGCACGTTATGTAATGTCTGATGCCAAAATGGCTACAAGTATATTCGGGGCAATGCCTGCCTGGACTCTTGATACTGATGGGTACTATCAGGCTTACTGGACAGGCAGCCAATATCAGAACATACCTTCTACCCGATATTTCAATTCCATGGAAGCAAGACTGCAGATTTTTGACGGAAACGGCTTGAAGCAGTATCGTATGGTTCACGAGACTGAGGCCTATCAAACTGACGAAGTAGGGTACAAGCAGGTCTATAATTACTTCTACGGAGGAAAACTCCCTGAGGTAGATACCGGCTATGTCAAGGTCTTCGAGTACGTTAAAGGTGCAAACATAACAGGAACGGCTTCTCCCAATGAGAGTGTTAAAATAAACACGACAATCCTTACAAATCAGGGAAGGAACTTTGAGTACTCGCAGTCAACTACTACAGACTCTCAGGGAAGGTATGAACTTACAGTGCCTTATTCAACAGAAGGTCCGATTGCAAATCAGACTCAATTCAACACTGCACCTTCAGGGCCCTATGTGTTGAGTTATGGCGATACCACAAAAGAAGTGAAAGTAAGTGAAGAAGCCGTATTGAAAGGAGAAGAAATAAAGGTATGAAACCAGTACGGAGTGTGAGATATTCACACTACTGCACCTTTATTCCTCCTTTTTCTTGTGTCTTTGTTTTTAATTTTATGCTTTCAAACTTATTCTTAAACTGGAACTGCAGATTTTTACTTCATTTTTCCGCTATCTAGATATACTATTAAAAAAACCTACTTCGCAGGTGAAGTATGATGAAAAACCCTATTATAGGTCGAGTCTGGAAATTCGGAGACGATGTCGACACAGATGTAATCATTCCCGGAAAATACCTGCGGACCAAAGATATGCAGGTTTTTGCAGCTCATGCAATGGAAGGTATTGACCCCGAATTTGCAAAAAAAGTAAAACCGGGAGATATCATTGTAGCAGGCAGCAATTTCGGCTGCGGATCTTCAAGAGAACAGGCTCCCCTTGCTTTAAAACATGCAGGTATAGCATGTATTGTCGCAAGATCTTTTGCAAGGATATTTTTCAGAAATGCAATCAATGTAGGGCTACCTCTTATTGAAGCCGATATCGAGTGTCAGGAAGGCGACGAAATAAAGGTTGACTTGCTAAAAGGTGAAGTTACAGTTTCAGGAAAAGCTACTTATGAAGGAAATAAACTGCCGGATTTTCTTCTTCAAATACTTGCTGACGGCGGGCTTGTAGCTCACAGAAAGAAAATCCAGATCGAGCAAAGGGAATAGTTTGATACAATAAGTATGGAAAAAGACCGGAAAATAAACCGTAAAGTACTGGAAGTATATTGAGAAATGGTATAAAAAACATACCAAAAGTACACTGGGAACATACCGGAAATAAATTTAATTTGGCAACAACTAAAGTAAGAAGAATAAGAAAAATAAGAAGAATAA
>DUGT01000077.1:1746-5742 GCA_013331275.1 Methanosarcina sp.
AATAAGAAGAATAAGAAAAATAAACTCAGAATCGATATTTCAAAAAAATCATCCAAAACAATCGATAACTATGATTTTTCCTGATGAATATAAGCATGTAGGTGTAACAAAATCTTTCTGCCCGGGCACTGAGGAACCTATCTATTTCCTGACTGACTACCTGATTACAGAAAAGGAAAGTCCTCAGACAGGCGGCTGCGAATACGCAGTATATCACGTGAGAAAAAGCGGAGAGGGATTGCTCAGAAAAGTTGAAGCTCTCGAAACAATAGCCTCAGGAGAAGAGGTGGTAAAATATGACAGAGAGTTGAATATAAAAGATCGTACACTCCTGATCGAGACTGCAGAAAAACTCTGTACCGGCAAAGTGAACACGGTAATTTTTACAGGTATGGATAAACACATTACTTTTGTTCACGCCCCCGATCTTTCAAGCATTCTTGAGTTAGAAATCCTTGACGTTGCTCCCCCTTATCCCTCCTGGCTTTCCCTTGTTGTAAGAAGGCTCGAAGCCAGTGGAATTTTCGGGGATCTCCAGGTCAGGTTTACTGAAAAAGTAATCGATTTAAGACGTTTTGAAGGAAAAAACACCGTTTTTCCATGCAGCGCGTCTGGACTGGAAGGAAAATGCCTGGACTCGGATGTGCTCACGGAAAACGGACATTTACTTGTAGGATGTGAAATTTCAAAGACTCTTTTTGAGATGCGTTTTCCTGAACTTGAGTATTCCTTTATAAATATCTGTCCTTTCAAGTCCGAAATAGTTGTACCCTCAAAATCCTTTATTACTCGCTGCTGCAGGTCTGAGAATTCAGGGCTTGTAAATATTTCGGGTTTTGATGGAGCTGTAGTCCACTGGGGTGCATCGGAGTACCAGGTTGCTGAAGCTATCCGAAAACTTGTAAACAGATTGAGAAAAAATGAGTGATCTTACACTTTTCTTCAAAAGTCTGTTTTTCTGGTATTTTCTACAATCACTGTTCTTTTATATTGAATCAAAACTATCCCTAAATTCAAACTTCCCAGCTAATGCTCTTTTCTGATTATCGGCTTCAATTTCAAGTTCGTTCTAAACTTTTGCTTTTATCTCTTTGTAAAGAGCTAAAGTACGTTAAACTTGCTTAAATTTCTTCCCCAAATTTAGCAAGCTTGATTATATAATATATGCTTTCTCTATTTATTAGAAAACTCTATTATCTATGAAAGAGATAGTTTTAAAGGATCGACCTGCCAGCGACACTCACAAATTAAGGGGATTTGAGAGAGATACCGAAATAAAGTGACTTTAGACAATCGGAGACGGGCAGCAGATTATAAAACAGTATTAAATCTGGGGGGTAATAATATGATTTTGCTCATAACTGCATGGATTATTGGATTTGTTGCTGGAGTTTTCTTGATGAAATTCTTGTTTGTAACGATTGCGGTAAAGGCTTCACTCGCCTATAACACAATCATCGGGCATAATATTCATGAGAAGTATCAACAGGTGAACATGATACCTGATTGGGTTAAAACTCTTGCAGACAACAATATATACCAGCGTTACTCGCTTGAACCGCTGCGTATTGTAAAATATCCGGCATTTTACAGGAAAGGATTTAAATTTTTTGAAGAAAGTCAGTATAAATATGCCATTTTTTATGAAGGCAATGGTAAGTATACCGCATATAGAAAAGTGAGGGCAGGAATATCGGGAAATAAAACAAAGACAGTGGTTGAGGAAAAGTCTGAAATTAAAGTATGAGCAAAATAAGATGTGGGCAATTGTTTAACTGAAAAGTGGTTAGAACCATGCTAATATTTATGAGCAAAACTGAAGTATGAACAAAGTGAAAGTATCCAACAACGTAAAAGTATCCAACAAAGACAGTGTTTGAGGAAAAGGCTAAAATTAAACACTATAATTTTATTTTAAATACTGCCCGTTTTAACCGTGTTAAACAGACCTTTTGAATTTATTCTGCCTGGAGTTTGAAGAGATCTTATTATCCCTTTCCTTTCAAAAAAGCATTTTTCATCGGTGACCTTTATAGAAGACATAGTTTTAAATCTGATTGTAGATTATTGGGTCAACAAATAATAACCATATACATAGACATTTTGAGGACCTCAAGTCTCAAATATCGGCATGTATAAAAGCTCTAATGATTCCAAATCGCATGTTAAAATCCTAATTATCCCTAAATTATATGCAAAAGACTTTAGAGAATTTCGATAAACATCAAATTTTGGCGAATCCTTTACATTTAGTATACAAACCACTTACTAAAAAACTGAGTTTATCGAAATATTCTTAATTATCTCGACAAAATTTGTTTATAAAACGAAACTGGAGTTCACCTAATGTCTTTCCTAACTAACTTCCTTTTAGGGCTCGGGCTTTCAATGGATGCATTTGCAGTTTCCATGTCCAGCAGTACTACGATACGGCCTTTTCATCTAAAGGATGCGCTGAAACTTGCTTTCTTTTTTGGAGGATTTCAGGCTTTCATGCCCGTAATTGGCTGGCTTGGAGGAAGTGCAGTGAGCGGCTTTGTATCAAAATATGCTCCCTGGATTGCTTTTGGGCTTCTTGCCTTTATCGGAGGCAAAATGATTTATGAGGCTCTTTACGAAGATCCGGATGAGAAGGTAAATTCCCTCAATTATTCTACGCTTCTGGTGCTCGCAGTTGCTACAAGTATAGATGCCCTTGCTGTGGGAATTAGCTTTGCTTTTCTCAATACTCCCATTCTTGAACCTGTGATTATAATAGGCTGTGTGACCTTTTTCATGTCCTTCTGCGGAGCAGTCCTGGGATACAGAATAGGTCATTTTTTTGAGCACGAAGTCGAGATTATTGGAGGGATTATCCTCATAGGGATTGGTGGGAAAATCCTTGCCGAGCATCTGCTATGGATCTGACAGGTTCTTAAGATCTCAAAAAGTTACGCCAGATTCATATATACAAACTATAGATGCAGTTAATATGAAATTGGCTGTAATCGAAGGTGATGGGATAGGCAGGGAGGTAATCCCTGTAGCTGTCAAAGTCCTTGATGCTTTCGGGCTTGAGTTTGAAAAAGTGCCCCTGGAGCTTGGCTATACTCAATGGGAAAGAACAGGGACTGCAATATCAAGTGATGATCTGGAAACTATAAAAGGATGTGATGCTGTCCTTTTTGGGGCAGTTACCACTGTGCCTGACCCAAACTGCAAAAGTGTGCTCCTAACCATCCGAAAAGAATTGGATCTGTATGCTAATGTCAGGCCTGTAAAACCTCTACCCTGCATAATAGGAGTCACTGGGAGAAATGATTTTGATTTTATTATTGTCAGGGAAAACACCGAAGGGCTGTATTCGGGAATTGAAGAGATAGGACCCGAGATCTCATGGACGAAAAGAGTCGTCACTCGGAAAAGTTCCTAGCGGATTGCAGAATATGCTTGCAAGCTTGCAAAGAAAAGAAAGAACAAGCTGACCATCGTCCATAAATCCAATGTCCTGAAATCCGATAAGCTTTTTCTCGATGTCTGCAGGCAAACTGCCAGTGCTAACAGCGTGGAATACGAAGATATGCTGGTTGACTCAATGGCTTACAACCTTATGATGCACCCTGAAAGGTATGACATCGTGGTTACAACAAACCTCTTCGGAGACATTTTGAGCGATATGTGTGCAGCCCTTGTAGGAAGTCTCGGCCTTGTCCCAAGCGCCAATATAGGGGATAAATATGCCTTCTTCGAACCTGTGCACGGGAGTGCACCCGATATCGCCGGAAAGGGCATTGCAAACCCGCTTGCCGCAATCCTCAGTGTAAAGATGCTCCTTGAATGGATGGGAGAGCCTCGATCTCAAGTTATCGATGAAGCAATAACCCATGTGCTTCAAAAGAAAATTATCACTCCTGACCTGGGAGGAACTGCCAGCACAATGGAAGTCGGAAACGCGGTTGCGGAATATGTGAGGAAAAATATCTGAAAAGTATATTTCAACCTGGTAATGCAGTTCAA
>DUGT01000077.1:5891-6917 GCA_013331275.1 Methanosarcina sp.
GGTAATGCAGTTCAACCTGGTAACGCAGTTCACGGACAGGATGAATCAGCTTCCTGCCAGAGGAGAGTTTTTAATGTTTTAAACCCTTTTCTATAATGAGGCGCAGTTATATTTTTATCAAAAATGACTGCACTTAAATTCAGATATATCGCTAACGGATGAATGGGGGGTTCATTCTGCGTCAATTTTTCGATGTTTCATTGCCTATTACGGAAGAGATGGTTATATATCCTGGAAAGCCTGGACCTTCTATTAAGAGGTATTCCTCTGTCCCCAGGGATAAAGTAAACGAGTCTATCCTGACTATGGGGAGCCATACAGGTACTCACGTAGAGTCCAGGCTGCATCTGCGGAATGGTAGAGAAAGTGCTGCTGACCTGCCTCTTGATCATTTCTATGGGAAATGCAGGGTTTTTGATCTCACACTTGTAGAAAGTGAAATTCACAGGCAGGACCTTGAAGATTTTGAAATAGGGCCTGAAGAGATAGTGCTTCTCAAGACAAGAAACTCAGCCCTTGGGTACGTAAAATTTCTTGAGAATTATATATACCTTAAAATGGACGCAGCTGAATACCTCGTTAATGCCGGAGTTAAAACCCTGGGATTTGATTATCTGAGCATTAAAAAACCTGAAGGTGACGATGAAGTCCGTGAGCTGCTGATAAATAACACAACTTTGTTCTTAGGACTCAACCTCGCCGGCATTCCTGAAGGAGAATATACATTCATAGGGCTGCCTCTTCGTATAGACACGGATGGAGCTCCGGCTAGAGTAATACTTGTTAAAGAATAATACATTTCAAGCAAAAGTAATGTCGAGTCAACAGTCAAGGATTCAACGTTCCGAATGATTACAATTGATTTTATATGATATTTTGTGGTTGACTCGATACAAAGAAAGACAGAAAAACATAGTAGCTACAGCAAATATTAAAAGATTTAAAAGGTAACGTTCAGTTTCAAGAAGCCCTTTCTGTTTAAATTTCATTAGTGCCTGCTTTATATTTTGACTACTTTGTATTTTG
>DUGT01000116.1 GCA_013331275.1 Methanosarcina sp.
TGTATTTGATAACCTAAAACTGACCCATTGTAATAATTGAAAATTGACCCATCCCACAATAAAGGATAACCTACTTGTAGTGATACGAGGAGGTTGGAAAGGATGTTGAAAATGGGTCAAAAATTAGAAGTTTTAAGGATGTTTTTTATAGAAGGAAAATCAATGCATAAAATCGCTTCTGAAATGCACATGTCTCGCAATACTATCCGAAAATATATCAATGAGTTTACGGAGAGTAAAAATGAGCTGATCGAGTCAGGTGTGTCAAAATTCGAACTGATAGAAAACATGATAGAAGCACCCAAATATGATTCGTCTAACCGGCGACCAACAGTTCTAACCGACGAAATTAAAGTCATTTTAATCAGTTACATAAAAGAAAACGATTTTAAAAAGAAACATGGCAACAGAAAGATGATGATGACAGCTCAGGATATGTATGACGAGCTGGTTGAAAAGGGGTATAAAATCAGCTATCCAACAGTAACTCAATACGTCCAGAAATACAGGGAAAATGAAACGACATATGAAACGTTTATTAAACAGATTTATCAGTTCGGAAAGGTCTGTGAATTTGACTGGGGTGATGCCAAACTTGTATTGAATGGCAAAGAGGTAAAATTAAAAATGGCGGTTTTCACACTGGCAAAATCCAACTACCGATTCGCATATCTTTATCCTTATGAGAATACGCAGTGCTTCATTGACGCTCATATTCGTTTTTTTGAACATCTCGGCGGAGTTCCTGAAATCATGGTTTATGATAACATGAAAGTTGCTGTAGCCAGGTTTGTTGGCAGGACTGAACGTGAGGCAACCGAAGCACTAAAGAAAATTTCGGTTTACTATAGTTTTAAGTTCCGGTTTTGCAATATCCGCAAAGGGAATGAAAAGGGTCATGTTGAGAACAGCGTCGATTTTATACGAAGGAAAGCATTCTCGGCAATAAATGCCTTCAGTAGTATTGAAGATGCACAGGTCCGGCTACTCGAACGCGTCGAAAAGCATAATGCTATCAAGACAAAAGCTGCTGGAGACCTGTCCCCGGCAGAACTATTCGCAGATGAGAAAAAACACCTTCTGCAACTCATGCCAACTTATACGAATTTTATTACATCAACTGCTACCGTGGACAAGCTCTCTACCATTTCATATCAACAAAACAGATACTCTGTCCCTGATCATTTAGTCAGGAAAACTGTGGATGTCAGGATTTATGCGGACAAGGTAAAAATTTTTCGCAATGGAGAAAACGTAGCTGAACATAGAAGGCAACATGGCAATCATTGCTGGAGTATAGATATCATGCATTTCAGGAATACGCTTTCACATAAGCCAGGTGCTTTGGCAGGGAGTGTTGCATTTGATCAAATGCACGACACGCTGAAAGCGATCTTTGATAGGCACTTTAATGCAGACAGTAGGTCATTTATCGAACTGCTTAGTCTAGTAAACAATTACGGCATTAACCGTATTGATGAGACTATCAAGTTGCTGGAATCAAAAAGAATATTTGTATCGCTTGATAATATTAAACTCATACTCACTAGGAACGAAGATGCCCTAAACAGTCGGTCCGGTTGTGCTAATTCTATGCAACTTGAAATCGAAGACGCAGCACGCAAGCATCTTTCCCTTTATGACTCAATCATAGGAACAGAAGGGATAGTGGAGGTTACAACGATATGACTGATTATGAAATCAACCTGATAGAAATCAAAGAATGCGCTAAATACTTGAAATTGGCATATTCGCACCGCAATGCGTCCGAATTTATCCAAGAACACATTGCAAATGGTTCAAGTGTCGATGAATGCTATGCCGATCTTCTGAAGCATGAATGCGAGGTTCGGATGGAAAATGGAAAGCAAAACCGTATCAGAGCAGCAAATTTCCCTTACAAGAAATACCTTATGGATCTACAGATAGAATTCCTTCCGGAAGATGCGAAGGAAAAGCTCGGTGTTTTGAAGACCCTTGAATTCGTACGTAACGGTCAGAACCTGATACTTGCAGGCAACCCTGGTACCGGGAAAACCCACATTGCCATAAGTCTTGGAATTCAGGCTTGTCTAGAAGGATACAAGGTGGTATTTTACAATGCACCCAATCTGATTAATCGGCTGAAAGAAGCTCGCTCGGAAAGAACTCTATTGTCGGTACAACGTCAGTTTGAAAGTTATGATCTAGTAATTATTGATGAGCTTGGGTATATTTCTTTTGATAAGGAAGGAGGGGAGCTTCTTTTTACTCACCTGTCTCTTCGTGCAGAACGCAAGAGCACGATTATTACTACAAACCTGTCATTTGAAAAATGGGAAGATATATTTAAAGACCCTGTTATGACAGCTGCCATAATTGATCGTATTACACATAAGGCTCTTGCCATTAATATGAATGGTAATTCTTACAGGTTGAGAGAGACTCAAAAATTAATGAAACACAAAATTTAACTTCTCGGGTGGGTCACTTTTCAATTATATTTTGGGGCACTTTTCAATTGACAAATACACTTCTTCTCGTATATTTGAGCATGT
>DUGT01000056.1:0-2019 GCA_013331275.1 Methanosarcina sp.
AGCGGAATTGCAAAAACACTGCACCAGCTTGGAAATGTTCATTATTCTCAGGGCAACTACGAAGAAGCAGTGAAAAAGTACAATCAGTCACTGAAAATTAAAGAAGAGCTGGGAGACAAAAGCGGAATTGCAATAACACTGCACCAGCTTGGAAATGTTCATTATTCTCAGGGCAACTACGAAGAAGCAGTGAAAAAGTACAATCAGTCACTGAAAACGTTTGAAGAACTGGGGGACAAAAGCGGAATTGCAAACTCATTGCACCAGCTTGGAATTATTCATCAGGATCAGGGCAACTACGAAGAAGCAGTGAAAAAGTACAATCAGTCACTGAAACTTAAAGAAGAGGTGGGGGACAAAAGCGGAATTGCAAGCACAATGGGGCAGTTAGGAATGATTTATGAAGCAAAGGAAGAATATGTTTTTGCTCTCCACGCTTATATAAAGGCTTTTTCAATTTTCGAAGCTCTTAAGTCTCCATATAGTCAACTGGCTTCTAAACTTATCCTTGAGTTGAGAGATAAAATGGAAGAAGAAAAATTTAAGACTGAATTTGAAAGGCTGGTGAATGAATGACTTCTGAACTTATAAAGTGTCCTTACTGCGGATACAAATACTACACAGATGTAGAAAAAATTATTGAAGATGGAAAAACTGTTGCAGTACGTTTAGGGTTTTCTGATATTAAAAAAGCATTCAGCCGAAAAACTCCCAAAAATCTGTGTATAGATCTTGCTTGCCCCAATTGTAAGAACGAATTTGAATGGGAAGTAAAGGTATGACTGAAGAGGAAGTTGAAAGCGGGGCTGGTGAAGAAGAGATTCCTGTTGTTCCCGTTGAGTCCAATCCTTTTTGGAAGAAGAACGCTGAAAAACTTGTTGGAGAATCTATTTCGGCTGTAGAAGATACGGCAAAACAGTTTGTTGTCGTTACAGGGTTGCTTCAAGGGATTTATTTTCACGCTATTGCTTTTTCCGATATTAAGGAAGCAGAAGGATATTCGGTTTTGATCTATCTGGCTCCGCTTGTACTGTGGTTACTGAGTTTGATTTTTGCTGTGATTGTACTCTTCAGGAAAAAATATGAGATTAACATCAATTCCACCAGCAATTCAAAGAAAGTATTCGAGGAAATGGTAAAAATTAAGTACAGATACATCCGGATTTCGGGTTTTTTCCTGATTCTTAGTTTTGTAGCACTTGCTGTTGCTTTTTTGCATTACTTAGGTAAACTTTAATTCTTTTCCGATGTTTTATTCTTTTCTTCTACTAACGGTTTAGGAAAAATATATTTAGTATGTGTTTTAATTATCTGAAAGCCTGTTTGCGAACAAATAAATATACAGAACCTTTTACAGGTAGCCTAAGAGATAAAAATGAACGAACTTAAGAAAACGATTTCCTTCACTCGGGGAATGGGGCTTGCAATCTGCATGCTTATAGGCACAGGCATTCTTGCACTGCCAGGTTTGGCACTTGATGCAGGCACCGTCTATGAATCAATCCTCGGCTGGTTCCTTATAGCGATTGTCGCAGTCCCTCTTATCGAAGTCTGCTCCAGCCTTGGCCTTAAATTTCCTTCAACAGCAGGGCTTGCAGGTTATGCTGAAAAGGCTGTTGGGCCCTGGGGAGGATATGCGGTTTCCTACCTTGTAGGAGGGTCTTTCTTTTTCGGGCTTCCTGCGGTTGCCCTTATAGGCAGCGAATATATGAAGCAGCTTTTTCAGTTGTCTGAGGCAGGAGCGGCTTTTTTTGCAATCCTGCTTGTAACCCTGATGTTTCTTTCGAACCTGGCAGGGATGAAGGTTATCTCTCTGATTAATTACGCAGCTCTGGCTGTCCTTTTTCTGTTGATTGGCCTGCTTATTGTCTTTAACCTTGATTTTCTGGTCTCAGGCCTCGGTATTGCCAGCGAAGCTTTTAGCGGTAACGTGCATATAAACCTGCATAACACCTGGAAAGTTGCAGCTCTCCTTTTTTGGGCTTTTCTGGGCTGGGAAAACCTTTCTTTTTCTCTGGG
>DUGT01000056.1:2188-7629 GCA_013331275.1 Methanosarcina sp.
CTTGTGACCTCAATCTACCTTGTGCTTGCCTTAATCAGCACGGGAGCCAGTGTTTCAGGTGCTTCCCTTCAGGGAGCAGCAGGGCTTTCCGGCCTTGTACTTTTTACGCCGGGAGGAAAACTGCTCATCTGGCTCATGATAATAGTTATTGCAGCAAATGCCTGTTCATGGGATTTTACTGCAAGTCGCCTGCTCTATGCCGGAGGCAGGACAGGAATTTTTCCTGAGGTTTTCGGAAAGCTTTCAAAAAGGAATATTCCCGTATCCAGCCTGGCCGGGCTGTATGTACTTTCGATTTTCCTAATTATTGGAAGTTATATACTCAAAATTCCCGTATCAGCTATGATGATGCTTGTAAACCAGAACTTTGTTTTCCTCTACGCCTTCATTATAATTGCATATTGGAAAACCGAAAACGGCTGGAAGAAATGGATTTTTTCGGCTCTTTCACTCGTATCCCTGAGTTTTTTGGTCTCAGGGTTTACCTGGAAAATAGCTTATCCTATCCTTTTGATATGCTTTGGATACTACAGATTTCTCAGGAGTACGGATGAAGTTTCTGCATCCAAAATCCCTGCATCCGAAAACGAAATTGTTCGCCGTGAAGATGGCTCGGGAAATCTCTAATCTGCTCATGCACTGGATTTAAAAATTTCAAGGGAAACCTATAAATTATGTGTTTCCTCAAATAATAATACAGTTTCAATAATACAGTTTCCGATATTTTTCTAATTTTGCAGGGACGTGGTCATATATTGTTCATAACTGTTAAAGACTCACCTGGAAAAGGTAGAGGCGTGTTTGCACAGCGGAATTTTAAAAAAGGCGAGGTAGTAGAAACCTGTCCTGTCATAGTTTTACCCGCTGAAGAGATAGATTCACTTGAGCTTACCCAGCTCTACAATTATTATTTCGCCTGGGGTCCTGATTCAAAAGATGCAGCTATTGTGCTGGGTTATGGTTCTCTTTATAACCATTCGTACAACCCGAATGCAAGGTACTGCAAAGACTTTGAGAACAACCTTTTAAGGTACATCTGCATAAGAGATATTCAGGAAGATGAAGAAATCACAATAAACTATAACTGTGATCCTGAGGACAAAAGCCCGGTCTGGTTTGACCTTGCAGGTCAGGAAGAAGGTCAGGAAGATACTGAGATTTATTAAAAGACTTGACATGGCGTTTTTGAGGCGAAAATGCACTTTCCATCCTTTAAATTTATACAGGTCATTTTTCAGTCTTCTCCAGGCTTCTTCAGTCTTCTTTAAATTTCTTCAGGTCTTCTTAATTTTCAGGTTTTTTAGACTTCTTAAGGTATTTTGTCAGAGACTTGGTACGAGCACGAAGGTTATATTTCTTCAGTACTTTATATTGAGAAACTGACCTTGCTGGATTTAATTCCTGACTTAATTGGAGGCCTGAAGTTCTTCTTAATCAATATACTGAAGGGGTTGGAAGTTGGAAAACGAGATATTCACGGTTTTTCGGTTAAGCCTGTTTGAGACCTTCTATGTCACAGGTTCTCTGATTCTTGTAGGAATAGTACTCGGCCTTCTTGAGAATCGAGCCAACTTTTACGTCCAGAGGACTTTTGGCAGGAAAGGAATTCTGGTTACAGCCTGGATAGGTACTCCCATTCACGAACTTGGCCACCTGCTGATGTGCTATGTATTCAGGCACAAAATAACTAAACTCAAGCTGTTTTCCCGCAAGGAAAAAGACGGAACCCTTGGATATGTAAATCACAGCTGGAATCCAAAAAGCCTCTACCAGAATATAGGAAACTTTTTCATAGGTATGGGCCCGATCTTCAGCGGTACAGCGGCTCTTATCATCGGTATGCACCTGCTACTGCCGGATTCCTTTGCCAGGGTTGCCGACTACCTTACCCTTGAGTCCTCCCAGCCTGACCAGTATATCTTAACAAAAATATTTACCCTTACCGCAGGTCTCTTTCAAAGTATATTTTCGGTAGAAAACCTGCTTTCTCTCAACTTCTGGATTTATTTTGCCCTGGCAATCGCAATCTCTTCACATATAGCCCTGAGCAAAGAAGACCTTAAAGGAGCAGGCAGGGGTTTCATAACCATACTCTTTTTCATTTTGCTGATAAATTTGATTGCTCTTGTTTTCAATGCTGACTTTTCCGGCCTTTTTGCGGAAATACTGGCTCTAAACGTATATCTTGTAGCCTTTTCAATGATTTCGATTGTTTTTTCTTTAATCAGGCTGGTTTTAAGTGTTTTTGCTTATTATCTAATTTAAAGTTCCTTTAAAAATTTTGTAACTATGATTCTTCCCTCAAAACCCATGCTGCTTTCCTGTCATCTCTTCAATCTCAATCTTAATTACACATAGCCTGTTAACTTTCCATTCTTCAAACTCAAAAGGCCCTTTTTTTCCGTAGTGCTCGGAAAGGACAGTAAGCCCTTCTACTTTTTCATCATAATCCTCAACAAACCGTGCCTGTCCGCCCCCTAAAACACTTCGGTATCGGACATCATATTTGCAGATATCTTCAGTGATGACGATTTCAGTCTCGGCATCGGCTTCGAAAGCGACTCTAGGGTTCCTGTTAAGGATGTCTATCTTCTTGCCTTCGCTGGAACAGTGGAGATAAATTTTGTTATCTTTGTATCCAAAAGCCATTGGGATAATGTAAGGCTTGTCTGAGTCCGAGAGGGCTAGACGAAGGAACTTTGACTTTGAGAGAATATCTTCTATCTGCTGCTGGTCCTGGATCAGGTCTTTTCTTCCCATTCTTTTCACCTTAAAGAAATTCATTTGCTATAAAAACCTATAAATAAATATTTATTCATGGGATAAAAGTTGCACTGGCGTACCCTGCTGCAAGCAAAGAGGGTATGTTCGCGCTACCGCTCCAAAAAAGATCTTGTCATCCAAGAAACTTTAAAATATACTTATTTACCAGAGCAGGCTGTTCCATAGAGACAAGATGACTTGCATTCGGGACCAGTTTTGTTTCTACGTTTGGTATTAATTGATTGACCTTTTCGATAGCAGCAATGGGATCATAGATAACCTCATTTTCGCCAACAATGAAAAGTGTTGGCACATTGATTCCACTTAACTCAACCTCACTGAACACGTTGGTGAAAATGCTTTTCTCAGGGTTAGGGTAGCGAAAATGTTTGACACCAATCGCGAACTGCCTGGCAAACAATTCATTTGGGTGAAAACCCTTGTTAAAAAAACTCCTGAACGGGTTAGGTTTGATGGGCAAATATGGGAGCGAGCGGAGCAATAAAAGCACAGGCCAGCTGAACGGCAGAATTGAAGCTCCAGGTGCAAGAGCAACAATTTTGTTAATTCTATCCGGGAAAAATAAAGAAAAGTTGAGCGTATGCCACCCTCCATAAGATAATCCAACAATATTCGTTCTCTCTAAACCTAGACCCTGCATTACATCACCCAGCCAATTCGCACAATCCTCTCTATTTCTGAGTAAACTTGACTGATGGCTTTTTCCCGGTTCACCAATGATATCGATAGCATAAACACGAAAGGTGCTGCTTAAAGCGCCGATGTTTGGGAACCACAACGTGGAACTTGTGCCAGTAGCATGCAGCAAAAGCAATGATGGGGATCCTTTCGATCCGCTCGCAATGACATGGGTAGTTCCGAAACGGGTTATTATATCATTTTCTTCAAAAGGTACCGGCCAAAGTTTCAGGACAGCATCATAAGCTGATACATACTCGGCTTCACCTTTTGAGCTTTTGAAAGAGGCTAGTTGGCTGGGCATTTTAAAACTTCCAGATTTTTGGCAGATGTCGTTTGGGAAGGCAAACAGAATCGGGTGTTGATATTTCCACGATGTATTGGATATGGACAATCATTACAAACCTGACTTCATCGAAGTAGAGTTGTTATAGTGGAGTTGTTATTATAGAGCGACAATCTAACCAGTGAGATTGTCTGATTTTATGAAGATATATAATTGCACAATAGCGACTCACCAATGCGCCGCTCTCTTATTCTCAATATGTTCATTATTGCCGGGAGCAAAATAAAAAGCCGGATTAAGCCCTAATTATACAAGGAATAGAATTTGAACCCAGGAACTCCTGCGAAATCAGGTCTCGACCTAGCGCCTTTACCTTGCTGGGCAAAACCCTCACATCTCGAGATAGCAAATGAATAGGCTTTAAGAACTTATTATAAACTTTAATATAAATTTTTTCTGTAAAGAAGTATTGAATTTAAAGCTAACATATTAAAAAATTTAGTTTAAGGGAGTGCGATTCGAAAGCACGAGTTCCTACGAAACTAGTACTGTAATTCCGAAGTAGGCTCTTAAAACTTGACTTTTTTAATAGACCCAAAGATCACGGGTTTTTTCAGAAAAAGAGGATGGTGAGAGCACGTGAGGAAGATATCCTCATGTACTTTCATGCTAAATAAAGAACTAATGTTGGAATCGAAGCACTACCCAGTTATTTTGCATTTAATTTTAGTTTCACTCGGAACTATTATATACCTCACAAGCCTATAGAGATCGGGTCAGTTCCATTTGCAACGATTTTCAGAATGGTTTTATTAAAAAACAAGCCGCTTAGATCATAAAATATGAAGGATAAGTTATGGAAAATTCACGAGAAACAAACTTAAGAGAAACAGACCCAAGAGAAATATTAGGCCCTATTGCCTACATCTACAGGAGCCATCTGGCGTACATGGTAAAGGAACTTGAAGCTTACAGGGTCGGAAGCGGACAGTTTGAGTTCTTACTATTATTATATTACAAAGACGGAGTATCCCAGGAAACTCTTGCAAAGGAACTGAAAGTTAGCAAAGCAACAAGTGCCAGAGCAATTCAGAGTCTGGAAGAAGAAGGTTATGTTTACAGGGAAAGAGACGAAACTGACCTTCGAGCTTACAGGGTTTACCTGACTGATAAAGGAAAGGAAATGAGAGATATAATCTTTAAGAAGTTGACTGCTTTTACAGATATTCTCTTTTCGGGTTTTACCTTTGAAGAAAAAGAAATTTTCAGGCTTCTAATTCATAAAGCTGCGATTAAACTTTTTGAGCCTGGGTTTGAGCCTCCATCGGATAGGTCAGACGATTGAGGTAAAAAACGATCGAGGTAAAAACGATGGAGATTAAAATATGGATGAAAAAAGTGCTTTTCTTGGTACGGAGAACATAAGGAAGCTCCTGTTTAAGCTTTCGACTCCTATTGTCATCGGAATGCTGGTTCAGGCCATTTATAACGTAGTAGATACCTTTTTCGTGGGAATGGTCTACGGAGCAGATGACGTCCAGGCCATAGGCGGACTTTCAATAGCTTTTCCGATCCAGATGATGGTGATGGCTTTTGGAATTATGCTCGGAACAGGAGGTTCTTCCATAATTTCACGTGCCCTTGGAGCTCGAGAAAATGAAAAAGCCGAAAAAACACTTGGAAATGTTTTTTC
>DUGT01000056.1:7856-9258 GCA_013331275.1 Methanosarcina sp.
GGAGGGACTGTCTTTGTCTTTGGGGTGGCTGTCCAAAACATTGTCCGATCTGAAGGAAATGCTCGCCTTGCAATGAATGCCATGCTTGTAGGAGGCGGCCTCAATATCTTCCTTGATCCGTTTTTAATGTTTGGTTTCGGAATGGGTGTAAAAGGAGCTGCAATTGCAACCGTAATATCACAGGCCATAGCTTCGGTCTGGCTCCTGCTGTACTACCTTAAAGGAAAAGGAGCTGTTCGTTTTAGGTCAGAAACTTTGAAACCTGATTTGGAGATTGTTAAGGAAATTGTGGCCATAGGCATTGGGTCTTTTGTAATGCAGTGCTCGAGCAGCTTCATGATGATTTTCGTGTTTAATGCACTTGCAACTTATGGAGGAGATGGTGCAATTGCCGTTTTTGGTGTAATAATAAAGGTTAACTCTTTCATTTTCATGTCCCTCCTGGGTATGGGCTTTGGCCTGCAGCCGATTGTCGGGTTTAATTACGGAGCAAAAAAATATGGCAGAATAGCAGAGGCTGTGAAATTATCGCTTGCAGCAACAACGGCTATTGGAACACTTGGCCTGCTGATCATTTTACTCTTTAAAGAACAAATTCTCGGACTATTCAGTGCAGATCCGCAGTATCTGGAGATTGGAGAAAATGCTATGACGATAATGCTTCTGGGGATGCCTCTGGTAGGCATGAATGTTATCACATCAATCCTGTTCCAGGCCTTAGGAAAAGCCAGGCCCGCCTTCCTTCTTTCAATTAGCCGGCAGCTTCTTTTCCTTATCCCTCTTGTTACCCTCCTTCCCAGGTTCTATCAACTCAATGGAGTTTGGGCGGCTTTTCCGGTATCGGACTTTCTGGCGTTTCTGCTTTCCGGGTTCCTGCTTCTCAGGGTCTATAAAGTTTTCAAAGAATATAAAGAGTCTTTAAAAACAGCCACAGGATCTGAAACTGCAGATCAAATATCTCCCATCTAACATCTCATAAAAGATGTTCAGACCATACCACAAGACTGTTAACGAAAGCAATATAATATGCATAAAAATATAATTGGATTTATGTTCATTAAAAAAGCTTAGCTCAGACACGACTGAGCTTTTAGAGGGTGAGTATGACACTTAGTGAAATACTAGATTCTTTTAAAACAAAACTTAACCCCTCGAAATTTATAGACTCACTCGAAAAAAAGGCGAGTTTCTATGATGAATCTCAAAATGATTCCGAGGGAAATTCTTTGGAGGAGAATCTGAAAAATAACCCATATCTTAATTATGGAAACAATTTTGGAAATAATTCTGCTGAAAGCTCTAATGGTATAAGGATATCAAAAAATAAAGACGAGCCTCTTATCAAACTGACCGATGTCTGGAAAATCTATCAGATGGGGGAGGTCGAGTTTGCAGCTCTTAA
>DUGT01000090.1:0-4391 GCA_013331275.1 Methanosarcina sp.
AGAGTTTCCCCATTTAAAGTACACTCTAAAAATCAATTCTTTAGATAAATAATCTATACTACTCTTTTAAATCAAAAAAAGAGCAAGATAAATTCTTTATTTTATTACAATTTATATTTATTTGTAAATAGGGCGTCTGATATCATTTTCATCCATACAAAATTCAATGTTAAAAATATGGAAAAAACAACGCTTAATCTACCAATTAAATTATCTAGTTCCTTTAAACAATAAATAGATCCGTTGGCGAATGTACTTTATTTGGGGAAGGACTGATACTATATTTAATTAGGTAAATAAGGTTTAATATCACTTAAAAAACTAATCATTTTTCAAGGGGGCTATAAGAGTTAAAATTTTGATCAATAAAACTTTTTCTCAATAATATACACTGTCGATTGCTTTATTTTAATTGTTACTCTTATTCTTTAATTGTTACTCTTATTCTTTAATTGTTACTCTTATTACTCCTGAAAAAGTATTTCAAGCTCTGACTTGACAGAACCGTCATACCAGAAGTATCTATAAGTGTCAAGTCAATCATCAAGGGTTCAATGATCCCTAATAACTTCACTCGATTTTATACGACATTTTGTATTTGACTCGACACTAGAAGAAGTACATACTAGAAGTACATACTAGAAGTACATACTAGAAGTATAACTTCACAAAAATACATTGTATAATGTGTTAAATGTTTTATTTCAATAACTTTAGGGCTTCTCGGCAAGCAGCAACAGCTGGAGCTCCTGAGGTGATAAAGATAACGTCCATGGCTTCCATGATTTCTTCCTTAGTGACTCCATGGTTAAGAGCGCTTTTCATCTGCGCCACCGTGCAGGCCTCACACTGTTTAGATGCCACAACTGCAAGAGCCATAAGTATTTTTGTTTTTGCAGACAGAGCCCCATCAGATAATAATTTTCCATCACAGCGTCTGTACTTTGAAAGAAATTCAGGGTCAAGTTCTTCAAGTGTTTCTAAGATGTGGGGCTTAAATCCCATTTTCTTTTCTATACTTTCTGTTACTGTTTTATGGTCTGCCAAATTATGCCACCTACCTATAAGCTAATATTAATTATTTTTTATATTCAAAAGTAACTGTTAAATTAAGAGTAATACAAATTACAGGTTATTCAACGTATGTTTGACTGATGCAGGTTATTCAATGAATGTTTGATTGACGCAGATTCTTCAAATGAATATTTAATTGAACTTGCTCCAAAACTATTTACGGTTCTTCTAGACCGACATTTGAGTAGAGAGCTAATATTAACAGCGTTCAATGGGAATAAGCTGTTGGTATAAACACGAATAGTCGAGTTTTGAAATCAGTTTGTTGCTTTAGACGCAGCCCATGTCTCCAAAAGTGATGTCAATGCACTCACGACACATCATTCTAGGAAGATCTTTCTTTAACGTCAAGTGGGGTAGTGGATATCCTCCTTTCATTGGCAACTCTACTTGTTTAATATGATCAATACAAAGTCCTTTTCCACAGACAATGCAAACACCTACTGCTTCATTTACTTTATTTTCTTCAGAGCAATCATAACATTTAAGCATTCTTGATCACCTCAACAAACTTCGTTAAACAAGCAGTTTTCCTTCAGGGCTTCATGACATGGAAGACACAAAATTCTTTTAATGTGTTCAAGGTCAGGCCTCAGTTCAACAGGATAACTTCCTTCCCAGACAGGAGTTTCCTCACGAACAAGGTGCTCTTTGCAAACCCCTCTACCGCATGCAATACAAATTCCAACAGCGTCAGTATCTTTGCCTTCTCTGGCGCATTCATAGCATTTCATAAGCTTTCCTCCAGATGAAAAATTGTTCAGTTGCCAAAAAAATTTGATAAAGTGCGTGAAAGTATAATTTATTAATTAAGATGTACGTATGATTTATTCCTCACTGATAAGAGTCATTTCCTGGCCACAACAAACAAGAATTCCTCCACCTACTTCTTCTACTATGACTTCGTTACCGCATATCTCACAAAGATATCTTTCTCCTTTAGCAGATACACCCATAAACCTTTCACCTCGTTTTCTTTAAGTCACTATCTCAAAGCAATTTAATAAACTCTTCCGTTTCTAGAATTGTTCGTTTTTAAAAACAATTAAAAAATCAATTCGCTATGGGATGAGACCTTAAAAGATATGTGTCTTTAAGTGCCTTGGAAGATTTATCAAACAGCCAAGTATTAATATTTACACTTTTTTAAACACGTAGTGTGCTTGTTTTCTGACACTATTAAAGACTCATCCCACTAGCGGATAAGAGCCTGTTTACTTGCAGGTGTCAAGAAGACCTTTCTTTTTACCTCCTCTTTGTTCAGAGGGGTGTATCGGTTCAACTTTTGCGTCTTCATCCTTTGCTTCTGCCTTCTTTTCTTCTTTATGATGGGTCATAGATTCAACTCCTGAATCAGTTGTTCAATTAATGAGTTAGTTATTCAATTACTGAGTCAGTTATTCAACACCTAATCAATTACACTTCTAACAGCTTGTATAAATTTTATACTTTGATCAAGTATCTATCAACTTTCAATAAATATTTATTAGTTTTCAATAAATATTAATTAGTTTTCAATAAATATTTATTGATTTTCAAGAATTCTCAGTTTTTATGTAATATTTAAATTACCCCTATAAACTGATTTTAGACACATTGACAGTTTTTCCCTATCCCTCCTTCTGATCAATAAAACATCAGTTAAATCAAATTTGAAGACATATACACTGGTCTAGAAATTTTTATTCCTGGGGTTGCAAAATTTTAGATTGATTCTGCCATCATCTAACCGATATCAATCAAATTCCTTTCATGTTACAATAAACAATTTTCCCAGTAGTTACTCAATTATCCTCTTAATTATTTTAAATTATTTATATGAAAAATTGCTTATGAACAAAAGGAAGTCTAGCATAAAATATTTCAAAGTCGAACAATAGTTTTACGATAGCAAAGTATGCTGGTTTTCTGTAAAAACATTTTTTCCTTATGTACCAGATTTTACTGCAAAACCTACTATTGAAGTCTTTTCTAAAACAAATTTGTATTAAATGAAGAGGACAAAAAGAATAGTTAAGGAAGAAATGCTTCAGATCATAGAACTAACAGAGCCTTAGATCTTAATAAGTTGCTTTAAATAAAATAGATTAGACAGCTTTAAATAAATAAATAAATAAATAAATAAATAAATAAATAAATAAATTAGACAAAAACTGAAAAATTTCAGGAGGGACATGAAAGGAGGAACATGAAGTGAGAAGGCAATAGAAAGAATATGTAGGGAGTCCGAGATCCCAGTATTCATGGACCGTACCCAACAGCTCTTTAAACAGTGTCCCCCAAACCCTGTTCAAAGAAAGATAGGTGATTATCCAGGCAATCTTTAGGTGGTGTGGTAGATTCTAGTTTACCCTTCTACTTGCCTTCACAACTCCATAATATACTAATAATTTGAATTATTTTAAATTATTTATATCAAAAATTCTTATCGAAAAAACATTTTTATCAAGCCAAAAATTTTAATGTAAAAAATTGTCCTATATTTATATTTATAAATAAATAGTTTTTGAAAAAAGATTACCAATCAATGTCATCCATTCCTGCTTCTATATTGCTAAACCTTATCGTAAATTCTGTTACTTGATCGCTTTGAACACTATATGCCTATCTATTTACTTAACAAGAATATCTACAAGTTGCATACTAATAATACTTAATTTTCAAAATTAATTTTTTCGGGATACAACATCATTATTTTAAATGATTAATCATTATTTTAAATGATTAATACGTATCCTGAATAAGAGAATCAAAAAACTCGTGTTTCAGATGATATCTCGTTACTTAAAAATAGTTAAAATACTTGAAAAGCGCATTGAAAAAAATTGAATGAACCTGGAAGATTTTAATTCCTGCTACTTTATCCCGATGCAGTAGCTCAAAAAATATACCGTATCACTATAATATCACTATAATATTTGTTGGATTAGAATATCTTCCAGGAAATTATTTACTCACATATCCTACCAGTCACTTTCCCATTCCCATTTGTGTTGATCCATTCGTTTTTCTCATTGGTCTAAATTCGTTCGTTTTAGTCCGTTTTTACTCTCTCGTGGGGTTACGATTTATAATAGTTCTCAAATTTATTTAAAATTATTTATATGAAAAATTGATTCTGAAAAAATAATATTCTCGTAAAAAATGTTTTTTTATCAAACAACATTTAAATATTAATTATGATCTCGTACTGTGCCAAAAAATTTGTTTGTAGAATATAGTTAGTTTCAGATCAGTATAAGAAGTTGCTTATTCAATGGAAAAAATCCAGGGTCGATCTAAATTTCAGGAATTATGATAAGTAAGTTATTTTTTAT
>DUGT01000090.1:4614-4860 GCA_013331275.1 Methanosarcina sp.
CCATACAAAACAGCGAAGAGCCTTTTTTATTATATAGAGGTAGACTTATTTATCTACATCACTAAACCATATCGTGAATTTCGTTCCATGGTCTCTTTCAAGCTTTACACAGCTATCTATCTGTTCAACAAGAATAGTTACGAGCTGAAGACCCAGGGAGTCCGCACTAGGAAAGTTAATTTCTTGCGAAATTCCTTTTCCATTATCCGATACTTCGAGTACATAGTCAAAGCCATTTTTTTCCAT
>DUGT01000090.1:5142-7757 GCA_013331275.1 Methanosarcina sp.
CTTGAAACTGATATCCTTATTTCCCAGATTGTAAGAGTCAAGAAGATCTACAGTCAATTTTTTTAAGTAAGCTGCAAAGTCAAGTGTATCGACCTTATCCCCTTTATATAGTTCCTCATGAATAAGGGCCATAGAAATTACTCGACTCCGGCTTTCCATAAACGCCTCGATAACCTCCAGAGTCTTACAAACCTCAAGGTGAGAGAAGGTTTCTGCTTGAAGATCAAGCAAAGACGAAACTACCTGCAGATTATTTTTTATCCTGTGGTGAATTTCTTTTATGCGAATCTTTTCGATTTTTTGCAGAGCCTCCTGGTTCCGTTTTTGCTCGTCTATATCCTGAAGGACAATAACGACACCTTTGATCTTTCCTTCCTTGTCACGGAAGGGAACAGCGCTTATTCGTACCCATATTTCTCGTCCGTCGCTGGAGGTATAGAGAAAATCCGTTCCGCAAGTGACATTTTCACCTTGAAGTGCTCTCTCAGCCGGCCATTGGGACTCATTGAGTAAGCGGCCGTTAGTTCCCCATGCTCGCCAACGCCAGCTATTTTCAGAGTCATATGATGGAATGACACTACCTATGAAACGACGGAACATACTATTGGTAACCATCAAACGTCCTTGAGGATCGACAAGTCCGGTACCTACTGGCAGTTGCTCAAGGAAAGCAGAAAGCAACTCCTCATTCTGACGCAAGGCATCCTCCATTCTTTGGTACTCAGTGATATCCTGGAGTATTCCTCTAATTTGAACAGGGTTATTTCTCTCATCAAAAATAACCTCTGATTGCATATGGATTATACGTTCTTCCCCATCATCCCTAACAATCTTGCACTCAATACTGTAAGGTTTTCCGTTTATGGCTTCCTTAGTGACATTTTTGATGAGATCTCGATCATCTGGGTGTATGTAATTTAAAAATTCATTATAAGGTGGTCCTGCTTTTTGTGGATCGCGTTTGAAAATTCGATATAGCTCATCAGACCAGTATGCTTTATCAGCCATAATATCCCATTCCCAGTTTCCAACATGAGCCATTTTTTGAGCTTCAGCAAGACCTTTTTCACTCTTTTTTAAAGAATTATAAGCACTTTCAAGCTCGGCTGTACGTTCTTTAACCAGTTTTTCCAGGTTGTCGAGTGTACTTTTCAATTTCTCTTCTGTTTCCTTTCTCTGAGTGATGTCAGTAAACATTGCCATGTTGCCTATAAACTTACCATTGTCGTCAAATAGAGCTTTACCGCTTACAATTGTCCATAATGGTGAGCCATCTTTACGTATGAACTTAAACTCGTAGCTCCTATCAATACCACGCCGTCTGTCTTCAAGATTCTTTTTAACAGTTAGCTTATTTTCCTCAATTGCAAAATCCCACGCCAGTCTGCCAATCATTTCGTCCTGAGTGTATCTTAACATTTCAGCTAATCTTTTATTAACATAAACAGTCCTGGCTTCGGGATCACCTATCCATATACCTTCACTGGCTGTTTCAACAATATTGCGGTATTTTTCCTCGCTTTCTTGCAGTTCCCTCTCCATATGTTTACGTTCTGTGATATCTCTTAGAATCAGTGCTACTTTCCCTTTCTCAGGACTGAAAACATAGATATCTAGATGTTTATGCGCTATTTCACTACCGGTCTCAAAGTGCGTCGGCTTGCCTGAAAGTGCTACTTCGTTATATTTCCCAATTGCTATAGGGCTCACATTGGGGAATACTTTCAGCATAGTTTTGCCCAGGATCTGTTCCCTTTTTACTCCTAAAATGAGTTCAAAAGCGGGATTAAGTTCAAGGTAACGGTAGTCGTGTGGCTTACCCTTTTTATCGTAGATGACCTCTAAAAGACCGAAGCCATCGGTCATGTTTGCAAAGAGCATACGGTAACGCTCTTCACTTTCCCGAAGAGCTTCTTCAGTTTGTCTGCACTCAGCATGAATTTCTCTTTCGGAGTTTTCTATTTTCTCCCACTTTCCTTCTTTTTTTGCCAAAGCGAATTGATGATTTGCAGCAATCTCAATAACATCGACAGCACTGCATGTATCTAGAGAATAGGTACACAGTGCTATGACTGGACATTTATTTATTATAGAGTTCATTCCTCTTTCGTAATTAACAAAGCTATTCCAATTTTCATTTTCTAGCGAGGAGGTATTCTTAATCAATCTCAAACCATCATAACCACCTGCTAACGATTTATTTACTTCATCAATCAAACCGTTTAAGACTTCCTTATAATCAAAAGTTTCGTTTTTTATATACCAGTGATTTAAGGGAATAATCTCGATTTGTTTCTTTTCCAGGTAAGTATCAGCATTGGTAACATCTGTTTTCAATACTTCTTCTGCCTCTTTTACTTCCAGATGACTCGATGCAATCCAGATGCAAAATTCGTTACTCTCCAGTCCAGCTTTTAAATACGGAATAATTATATCCTTCAATTCTTCTTTATTATGGTAAAATTGACAGAAATGTGTTCCCCAGGGCACATTCCCAATGGAGTCAATACCAGAATTTCTAATACTATTTTTCATACTTCTCTCCAGCTCAAGAGACAAGGCTAAAAACACGTTCCAGAATGTTTACTCTACATATTATAACATTTTAGAAAATA
>DUGT01000090.1:7862-13212 GCA_013331275.1 Methanosarcina sp.
TTATAACATTTTAGAAAATATTACAACATTTTAAAATTTATTGTAACATTTTAAAATTTATTGTAACATTTTAGAATTTATTTTAACATTTTAGAATCTCAATATCGACCTGACCCAACCCTTACAGGTCTTTAAAGTTTTTACAGCTAGTTTTGTTCCATTTAACAGAATCACTTATTGAAGTTACTTCAGATAGACCAACCGTTTCTGGAAGAATCACTATTTTAGAGAAGTCATATAAAGAAATCATTTAAATAAGTCATATAAAGAAATCATTTAAATAAGTCACATAAAGAAATCATTTAAACAAGTCATTTAAAGAAGCACAAATGTTCTATAACGATTATTATACGTATACAATTATTTATAATATCCTAGCCAGGTAGCTTGCATTCCAGAGTCAGTTTACAGAAACAGTGGAAACCTACTTCATATAGAATTAACCCATTTCATATAGAGTTCATGAAGATTCACAAAACGTTATAAAAGCTTATTGACGATTTATCAGTAGTTGCAGCGATTTACTGATTTTCAGATTTCAGACATGAAAAAATAAAGATTACGCTTATTTTCCTAAAAGTTATCTATTGACCTCTTTTTGCTCTAAATTTTTATCTCTTAATTTTAATACTATTCTGATTCAATATATTAATATGTATTAGTGATTAAATTCCGGTTTATTAATAGAAAACCAATTAATATTTTATATAGAATGTGGGGGATTAAAATAAACAAATTTGTCAGCTTATTTATAGCCTTTCTTATTTTCACATTAGGTTCGAGTAACGGGACTGCAATTGAGATTCTCGTCCAGCCTGGAGAATCAATACAGGCCGCAGTAAACAATACAAGTTCAGGTGACTTGATAACCGTAAAACCTGGAAACTATTCCGAAAACATTATAATCGGTACGCCGAATCTGACAGTAAGATCCGAATCCGGGAATCCTGAGAATACAATAGTTAGTGCAAACAACCCGAGCGTAAATGTATTTCACATACGAGCAAATAATGTAACGATTAACGGGTTTAAACTCCAACCAGCCCAATATGCTGAAGTAACAGGAATTTATTTAGCCGGATGCAGTCAATGTACCATAAGTAACAATGACCTTTCGGAAAATTACCTCGGGATGTATCTGAGTAACTCAAAAAATAACATGATTACGGACAATAAAATGAGCCTGAACGAGAAATACGGAATCCAGCTCATGCACTCGGAAGGAAATATACTCTCAAATAACAGTGCCAGTTCAAGCCATCACGGAATTGTCCTGGAAAATAATTGCAGCGACAATAACCTGACAGGGAATACGGCAAGTTTGAATGCAGGTTACGGCTTTTATTTTATAAATTCAAGCAGTAACAATCTCAATAACAATACGATAAGCAGAAACGATATGGGAATTTACCTGACAAATTCAAACCTGAACATAATTTCAGGGAATAATATTTTGGAGAACATACGGTACGGAATGTGGATCTCACACTCAAACTACAGCATAATTTCCGGGAACACGATTAACAAAAACAACTTGGGCATTCGTCTGAACTCCTCGGACAATAGTACGCTTTCTGGAAATATTCTTGTTTTCAATTATATCTCAGGTCTTTCTATGTGTCCAGCCTGTGATAACAACACTATGTTCAACAACTATCTCAATAATACCCTTAATGTAGAGGTCGGAAACAGGAGAAATGCCTGGAATATGGAAAAGAAAGCAGGCGTAAACATTGTTGGAGGGCCGTATCTTGGAGGCAACTTCTGGGCAAACCCGATCGGGACAGGCTTCTCTCAAACCGCACAGGATAAGGATGAAAACGGCATTGCAGATATAAAGTATAACGAAACCAACATTACAGATAATCTGCCGCTTGTACCTGTGTCTTATCCACAGCAGAAGGCGCTCCCTCTTGCAAACTCCAGTACTGACCTTACAAATTCTAATATAGTTTTTACAAACTCCAGTACCAATCGCACAAATCTAAGTACCGGTCTTACTGATGTCACTGCTTCAAAAATAGTTAATACTTCTGTATCTGCAAAAAATAGCCCAATAGATGACAATTACGGAACGGACTGATAATCAGGGTTAAATTTTGAAAAAATTAGGTTAACGGCCAGCAGCACTGAAGGAAGACAAAAAGAAAGAAATAAGAAAGAGTCAATCGATAAAAAATTGAAGAACTTAACCGAGAGCTTTTCTTATTTTTCCCATTTTGGTGAGTGTCGAGCATACAAGCTGGGAAACTTCTTCATCCATACAATTTCCTCTGCTTCCTGCTTGCAGGAGATCAGGCTGCATCATTTCTACCAGGATGCGGTAAGAAGGTTCGGGACTTGTTTCAAGATCAAAGACCTCATGCAGGATATCCAAATCTTTGCGGACTTCCTTCAGACACTCTCTGGATAGGAAGCGGGAAGCTACATTGAGATCCAGATATCCTGATGCAAAATTCAGGTCACCTGCAAGGGAAGGGAAGTACTTTGTAAGCAAGTTTTCACAGGCAGCTTCTCCGAGTTTTTCCCGGGCTTCTTCAAGAGCACGGCCTGTCCCTATGAATTCCGGAGGCAGGCCTATGGAATAAAGAGCGCCTGTAAATTTAATTGCCCTTGGAAGATGAAGGTCTTCAGCAGGCATACTGGCTTCAAGCTCTTTTCCGATATCGGTACGGCAGAACTTAACCATACCTGAGATATCAGGAGCGCTTCTTGAATAGCCACCTGTACCTTTGTGCATAAGGCGATCCCGCTGCTGTGGGAGAAGGTCAGCTACCCGATTTATCACGGAAGCCAGTTGCCTGAGAGTTCGGCTGTAACTTGATCCAAATATTCCAATAAGGTTGATTATTTCTTCTTTTTCTTCGACGGAAAAGAATTCAGGCTTTTCAGGTAATTTGGTTTTTGCAAGGCTTACCAGGGACTCAGCATCTCCTTTTTTATGGCTGTACCTGAGCGCCGATTGGAGAGTAATAGTTCCGACCCCACGGTATTCCCTGAGAAAGTTCTCTGCATTCTTCAGGTCCAGATGTCCTCTGAAAGGCAGTGTTCCTGCTCCGAATATGATACCAGTTTGAGTATCGAGTTCGGAATTTAGTTCGCAGATTCCATTTATTGCGTATTTGCATGAAAGTGTGCTCGCAACATGCCCGAAGGAAAGGGCAGAGTCGGACTTACCTAGAAATACCCTGAATTTCTCAGGATCTGTCCCAAAATGTCCTTTCCAGGCAAGAAGCGTATTTTCTGCAAGTTCTTTTGCATGCAGTAACGCAGGAGCATCCTCTATAAGAGGAATTATGCGCGGGACTTCCATTGAGAAACCGAACTCCTTTTTTGCAAGTTCACTTACGTCTACCATATGCTGCTGAGCTTCAATGATTTCCTTGACGCTGTCTGTCATGGGATGCACGAATTCGTTGATTGCCTGGACATCAGAGTATTCAAGGGCATTGTAATTAGCCTCAGCAATTGACATCATAACCATAAGCTGCCTGAACCGATTTTCCTGAGCCGCACTCGGAGCTCGAGGAGTAATAAAAATGTCTTTTCCTGGGATCAGGTCTGTTTCTTCTATGAATTTCGATACAATCTGGACATTCTGATGGTAGGGAGTTGCCTTCCCTTCATAATCCGGCATATACTCATCACAGCCGAATACCTGTGCAGCCTCTATAGCTTCTTCCGGCTCTTCCTGCGTAGATATATATCTTGATGCCGAGTCCGGATGCTGGGTACACATTACTTTTGGAAAAACGATTTTTCTATTCATGAAATGAATCCTCACTGCGTACAGCTTAGACCTTAGTTTGCTGCTGAACTGATTCTTGAATTTACTATGGAATTCGATACTGAATTTCTTACTGAACACCTTTACTGGATTTACTAATAGACTTGTAATTTTTTAGCTAATGATAATTAATTCATTATTGTTAACCATTGATTTAATGTAAATCGGCATCGAAGCATATTGTTTACTTTAAGATAAATGTTTCCGTTTACAATAAGTTGACATTAGAGTACTGACTTTGAGACTGTTTGCTATCTGTGCATCAAAACAACATCATATTATCTTGAATAAATTGATATCAAAAGCATACCTAAGCGCTCAAAAATTGACTCTGGTTAAAGAAGGAAGCAGTGAACAATCAAGACCTCGAATACTAAAAAACAGGTCAAAGAAGGGTTAGTTTTCCTGCCCTTTTAAAATCATTATGAACGTTATCGGGACTTATTTAAATCATGGTGAACATTCGATAAAAAGGAATAAATAAGAAATTTTGTGTAAAAACCGTGCTTGTGCTGCTTCTCTTTCGAGCACTGGCGTAGGGAATATTGCCTGCATCCAATGCTTTTAGCCTTTATTTCACAGAATTTTCTTAAAGCGTGTAAGAGCTCAAGCTTCAGTATTTTTTTCCGGCTTTTTGTTCCCGGCTTTAGTGAGGCTAAAGTAGACCCCTACTTTATTACTCCAATACTCCATCTTTCAACCTTATTATCCTGTCAACATATTCCATGTGCCAGTCTTCATGCGTGACCATTACAATCGTCTGTCCCTCCTCCTTATTGAACTTCTTGAATAGCTCAAGAATCTGCTTTGAAGCCACACTGTCCAGGTTCGCACAGGGCTCATCTGCGAAGAGAACCCTGGGTTTGTGGGCAAGCGCCCTGGCAATTGAAACCCTTTGCTGTTGGCCGCCGCTCATTTTGGAGGGAAATTGATTCAACCTGTCTTCAAGCCCGACAGCAATTAGAACCAAGGATGCTGTTTTTTGACATTCTTCTTTACTCTTACCCTGCATCATGAGAGGCAAGTAAACATTTTCAATTGCGGAAAGTTCGGGCAGCAGAGCATAGTCCTGAAAGACATAGCCAAGATTGTGCAGGCGGAAATTCCCTTTTTCTTTTTCGGACATTTTGGAAGTGTCGACAGAATCGATAATAACGGCTCCTGAGGTTGGAATATCAAGGAGACCAAGTTGGTTTAGGAACGTAGATTTGCCACTACCACTTGACCCCATTATAGCTACGAATTCTCCGCGTTTGATCTTGAGGCTCACACCTCCAAGAGCCCTAACCTCAACTTCCCCCATCCGAAATATCCTTGTGACATCCTTCGTTTCGATAATAACATCATTTTCAGCATTATTTTCCATATAACACACTGTCCCTAACTTTATTTGCCCCATATTAGTTCAAGAAGGCCTTTTTTAGACAAGTTATAAGCCGGAATGAAAGAACCTATTACAGCTGCCAGAAAAAGGAGGATTGCTCGACTAAAAGCTTCGAAATTCTCCAGTATCAGGCTGATAGGACCTACGGCGATCTGGAGGGGGTGAACGATAGTGTAAGG
>DUGT01000028.1:0-234 GCA_013331275.1 Methanosarcina sp.
TCGAAAGTATATCTGCCGCGAATGCGGCAGAGTATTCAACGATCGAACTGATGCCTTCTTTGATAATATTCGCAAAGATGAATCTACTGTTGTATTTGCCTTAAAAATGATTCTCAAAGGAATGTCAATAGAAGCCATTTCTGATGTACTGGAAGTTCAACCAGCTACAATTAGTAGATGGTTGTTTCGCGCAGCGAAACAATGTGAAAAGGTAAATGAAGATTTGATGAAAGA
>DUGT01000028.1:435-934 GCA_013331275.1 Methanosarcina sp.
GAATTGTGGGTAATAGTCGAAAAAAAGTCACGCCAAGAACTGAAAATGAAGATAAAGGAACATGGATGTGGGTAAGCTTTGCTCCTGAGTTCAGGTTAATTATTGATTTCACACTGGGACCAAGAAAACAGTACATGGCAGACGAATTGATAAAAGCTACAGATAAACATCTTTCAGGTTCAAAACCTCTTTTCGTTACAGATGGATTAAAATTATATGCTGAATCTCTTTTGAAAAAATATGGAAAATGGGTAGAGTTTCCAAAAACAGGAAAGAGAGGAAGACCTAAGAAACCAGCAATAGTACCTGATAAAGAATTAAAATATGCTCAGGTTGTCAAAAGCAAGAATGGAAAGAAGTTAAAAGTTAAAAAAAGAGTTATATTTGGTCAGGATATAGATCAAAGTAAAATATCAACGAGTTTACTTGAAAGACAGAATTTGACTTTTAGACAGGAAAATAATAGAATTTCAAGAAAAACAATAGGATTTTCAAAGAA
>DUGT01000028.1:1030-4237 GCA_013331275.1 Methanosarcina sp.
CTATGAGTACTTTACCTTGAAAGCACGTTTTACCTGAGCCTGCTACAAATTGAAGTAATGGCAGGCTGCAAGTCATAAATTGCTTATAACAAAATATAAACTAAAGTATATAAGTTTAGACATGTTGATAAAGAAGGCTAGAAAAGTAAGAATTTTCAGCATGACTTACTTTTCACCTTGTAACTCATAAAGTATGTGGAGTAAGTATCGTTTATTCTATTTCTCAAGTTTGAAAAACGGGTTCCCAAGTTTGAAAAACGGTTTCTATTTACAGTCTCAAGTGTACAGTCTAAGGCATCCGGGTAATTCTTATTTTATCAAGCCCTTCTGGACATACCAGTCATAATCATGGGCAAACCGCTCTTTATCAGATCTTACAAGCTGGCAGAAATATTCTGTTGTCTGGCGATGCATTTCATCCTGATCCGGATATTTTATTTCTCCACGAATCGATTTTACTAATTTCCTACCAAGCTCTTCGGCAGGCCCTGCAGCCTGATCGAGTGCGGAAGGATACATCCCAACTGCAACACCAAGACCACCGACAACTGTAACACCAAGATTCATGAGTACACTGTTCATATATTCCACAACCACATCTGCTTTGCCTCCTCCTGCCGTAGACACAGAGCATCCGAACTTTCCAGTCAGCATCTGGCAGTGGATAGCGTCCGAAAGTCGGTCGAAGAATGCCTTCATAGGTGCAGGAACCGAGTTAATATAATTCGGAGCTCCGAATACAATTCCATCAGAGTTCCGAACCCTGTCAAAAAGTTCCTCGAAGTCATCGATCTGAGGGCACTCCCCTGTCGCATAACAGGCCCCACAGCCTGTGCAGTACTCTATCTGCAGTTTATAGAGATCTATAAGCTCGACTTCCGCACCTTCGGACTCCGCACCTTTAATCACTGCCTTTACAAGTTGAAGAGTCTTGCTTTCATTTCCTCTCGGGCTTGCGTTAATTCCAAGAATTTTCATGATTATCACCTTGATTGAATGGATTACGCAACAACTACATGAATTACACAGGATTAACGTATTACTTTTTGCCTTTTTCAGATGTATGAGCGTGAGCTACAGGACTTCTATTTCCTCTCACGAGGGATGCAAATATTCCCAGAATACAGAAGGCTGTAAACAGGATGAAAGCATAATGCAGGCTTAAAACGAACTGAGGGTAATATTCAGGTGTAATCTCCACAGGGCCAATAACAATTGCAAAGATCATCATTGCAATGCCCATCGACAGCATCTGCCCAAGGAGTCGCATAGTTCCGTTCATTCCCGATGCAACACCGTAAAATTTTTTATCGACCGAACTCATGATCGCATTCGTATTTGGAGATGAGAAGAGCCCAAAACCTATCCCGAGAATAATCAGAGTGATAATAAGATGCCAGAGAGGAGTTGATTCTGTAAGGAAAATCAGAAGGAAGAGCCCAAGCGCAGTAAATGCCATCCCTACGGATGCAACAATCCGAGGTTCAGTCCTGTCAGAGAGCCGACCGGCAATTGGCGAAACCATAGCCATGACAACCGGCTGTGCTACCAGGATAAGTCCGGCATGTTCTGGAGTGAAGCCTTTTGTATACTGGAGATCCAGACTTAAAAGAAAGGTCACTGCGTAAGTCGCGCTATAATTGATTAGCGCAGAAAGATTCGAAAAGGCGAAAATTCGATTTTTTGTCAAAAGGCTAATGTCAAGAACTGGAGAAGATGTTCTAATCTCAAATAGAGCAAAAGCAATTACCCCGAGAGTCCCAAAAGCTAAGAGGGCAACCCCTTTAAGTTCTGGGAGAACTGAAAAACCATACATTACTGCAACTACCGCTGCACCGTATATGACTGACCCTATCAGATCGAATTTTTCCCCTATGCACTCAGCCCATTCACCTTTAATCTTCCATAAGATCAGGAAAACTGCTGTAATACCTATAGGAACATTTACGAAGAAAATACTCCTCCAGCCAAGATACTGCGTCATTGCACCTCCAAGTAAGGGACCAACGGAAAGCCCAATGTAAACTGCAGTAATATAAGTACCAAGAGCTTTTCCACGCTCACCTGGTGGGAAGACCGAAGTAACTATGGCGACACCTGTTCCAAAGATCATTGCACTCCCGATACCCTGCACAACCCGTACTCCAATCAGCATTTCCGATGAGGAAGCCATAGTCATAATTAAAGACGAAAGGCTGAAGATCGTAATACCATAGAGGAAAACCTTTTTCCTCCCATAAATGTCTGCGATTTTTCCGAAGGGGACAAGAAACAATGCTGATGAAAGAAGGTAAGCAGTCGCAACCCAGGAAAGAGCAATAGCATCCATATGAAATTCTGCCCCGATCGCAGGCAGGGCAATATTTACTGCCGAACCGTCAAAAGGGGTAATAAATCCCGCCAGTATCGCAATAAGAAGCACAACCTGTTTCCCTGTGCCGGCAACAGGAACATTAGGTGTATGACAGATCTCCGGAGCTTTGGTAGATGATTCGGCGTTATTTGTGTCTTTTTTCATGTATATCACTTATCTAAAGGGTCGTTATCTACGACTTATAGTGTCAGAAAAATCGCAATCGATTTATGTTGCAGGATAGATTATTTAAGAGGCAACTCTCTTCATAATGTTTCCTCATTGTGGTTGACTGATCAACCATTTAGTACAATTTATTTGTATTAAACACTATGCCGAAACCGTTGCGCCGGTTTATCACGCCTATAGGGTTTGGGGATAAGTCATCAAATCCAAACACTGCTTGGGGTTTTCGCTCAAGCCTTTTTTGAAAAGGCTTGCGGGCAAGCAGTTTTTTTAAAAGGATTGCAAAAAGTCTGAGAACGCAAGTTAAACTATTAGAACGGTGTAATAATTAAAGAACGGCGTAATAATAAGATTAGGACTACCTGGAAACTTTCCATTTAGTACTGTTAAAAATCACGTAAGGTTTAAAATAAATTAATGGCTAGTTCGAGGCAAAAAAAATCCGAAATTAATTAGATTTTAAGGCTAAATTCACACAAATCGAGGTAATGAAAAACCGGAAAAACAGAATCGTTGATGGTTTACCTCTGGATTTACCTCTGGATTCACCTGTAGATTTCTATGGATTTAACTATTGATTATATATGAATTTGCCAATAAAATTATGTAAAATTATTCCAGTATGAATATTATAGAGGTTATAGACTCACAATGAATGAAATTATTAC
>DUGT01000028.1:4420-9474 GCA_013331275.1 Methanosarcina sp.
CTTGGGAGACTCAGGCTTGAGATCGAGGCCGAAGCAAACAATAAAGAGGCTATCAAAATCCTGCAGATCAGGCGGGACTCAAACTTTCTGCTCACGACACTGCTCTGGGGAAACATAGCGGTAAACGTTCTAGTTGCCCAGCTTACAGGTTCCGTGCTGACAGGAGCTTCCGCTTTTCTCTTCTCTACTTTCGTAATCACCAGTTTCGGAGAGATAGCGCCTCAGGCTTATTTTTCTCGAAATGCCCTGTCATTAGGAGCAAAACTAACTCCTTTAGTCCGCTTCTACCAGCTGCTGCTCTATCCAGTTGCCAAACCTACAGCCCTGATTCTTGACTGGTGGCTAGGCAGAGAGAAACTTGACCTCTTCAAGGAACAGTCTATTCGGATTATGCTCGAAAAACACATTGAGTCCGGAAAGTCCGATATTGGTTCTTTTGAAGGGATAGGAGCCCTGAACTTTCTTTCCATAGATGATGTCAGCATATCAGATGAGGGCTCGCTAATAGACGAAAGAAGTATAATCTCACTACCAGTTGAAAATAACCGTCCGATATTTCCTTCTTTCGAAAGAGAACCGACTGACCCGTTTCTGCAAAAGATAGAAGCCTCCGGGAAAAAGTGGGTAGTTATTACCAACCCTCAGGATGAGCCTACAATGGTGCTTGATGCGGATGGTTTTCTGAGGGACGCAGTCTACAAGAAAGGCCCATTCATTCCCCTTTCTTACTGCCACTTTCCGGTTGTGGTAAAATCTCCGAAAACCAGGCTTGAAAAAGTAATCAGGCAGTTTAAGGTGTATCCTCAATACCCTGAAGACGATGTGATCGACCAGGACCTTATCCTCTACTGGGGTCAGGAGAAAAGAATTATTACCGGTTCGGATATTCTGGGCCGGCTGTTGCGGGGAATTGTAGTGGAATGTGACCTGACATCAGGGTGTGAACTGCCTGCTCCGCCTTCCCAGCCAGGAGTTGCCAGAATAAAAAGTTTGAGAAGAGGAAAAAAGAAAGAAAGCACGGAAGAGAAAAAGGAATAACTTCTGACAAACACTATAGATAATTTTAAATATTATAATTTAGATAATAGTCAAAAAATGTCTTATACCGTTGAGATTGTTATTGTACTTTTTCTTATTGTACTGAATGGCGTCTTTGCTATGTCAGAATTTGCTCTGGTTTCTGCCAAGAAAATCCGTCTCAAACAACATGCAGAAGAAGGAGACAAAAAAGCAGTTGTTGCACTTAAACTTGCAAATGAACCTACTTCTTTCCTCTCAACCATCCAGATAGGAATCACACTGGTCGGTATTCTTGCTGGTGCATTTGGTGGAGCTACCATAGCTGAAGGGCTCGCAGCCTACTTCAGGTATTTTCCTTTTCTGGCCCCATACAGTGATGGTCTCAGCATCACTCTTGTAGTGCTCCTGATCACTTACCTAACCTTGGTTTTTGGAGAACTTGTCCCAAAAAGAATTGCTCTCAATAAAGCTGAATCCATTGCATCTTACGTTGCAAAACCTATGTATTTCCTTTCGATCCTAGCTAAGCCGTTGGTAATTATTCTAAGTTATTCAACCGAAGGCGTGCTTCGGACTCTAAGAGTCAGAAAAAGTATCGAACCGCCAGTGACGGAAGAGGAGATCAAGTTTATGCTTGAAGAGGGGACCGAGGCCGGAGTTTTTGAAAAAGCTGAACTGAGCATGATAGAAGGTGTATTTGATATAGGAGACCGCCTAGTCGATTCTCTGATGACTCATCGTAATGATATTATTGCGCTTGATCTGGATGATCCCACCGATGAAAACTTGCAGAAAATAATTGGAAGCGGTCGATCTAATTTTCCAGCATATGAAAGTGATCTGGACAATATTATCGGTATAGTATCCGTAAAGGATGTTCTGGCAAAGCTTGTGGAAAAAGGCACAACCGATATAAAAGGTTCGGTCATGAAACCGCTCATTGCACCTGAAACTATAACAGTTCTGAAACTCCTTGAATTATTCAAAGAAACGGGAATGCATATTGCCCTCATAACTGACGAATACGGAAGTATCCAAGGCATTATTACTCTGCATGACATTATGGAGGCAATAGTAGGGGACGTTTATTCTCTTGGCGAGCCAGTGGAAATGCAGGTAGTGGTTCGGGAAGACGGCTCCTTTCTAGTCGATGGAGATACGCCTGTTGAAAAGCTCAAGGATGCCTTATCTGTGGATTCCTTTCCAGAGGAAGAAAAAGGATATTATCGGACCGTTGCCGGAATGATCATGTTCATCTTGCAAAGAATTCCTAAGACGGGAGACCATATTGAATTACGGGGACTGCGCTATGAGGTGGTTGATATGGACGGTCATCGAATAGACAAAGTGCTGATCACGCGAGTTCTTGTGACTTCTGAAGTTGAACACCATACTTTTCAAGAGGATAAATAACTGACATAATTTGATCAGAACTTCATTCTCGGTCGTCTATCATTTGTTTTTGGTATTATTCCTAAATAATGAAATAAAACCTTTTGATTTCGCTTCTCCAGCCATTTTGTCTTTTCATAAGACTATCGCAGTGTAGTAAATAAATGCAAGTAGAAGCAGTATTTGACTTATATTATCAAGCATCAATCGGATATTAGTGGACGACCAAAAAGAGAAAAGAAGAGAAAAATAAAAAATTGGGCAGTATATCAAAAGCTTTGTAAACTCTAATTTTCGATGCATAGTTTTTGATATAAAAAACTATGCGTAATGAAATGAGAGATCTGTTTTCATGATCTAGAAAAAGGATATAGAGTAACCATATTTTACGGAATTTTCGGTAAGCTATCTATTAAATAGAGTATTAATCTAAATATTTTAGATAAAGGTTTAAGCATGAAAATACACTGCATCCAGCACGTTGAGTTTGAAACATTGGGAACTATTGCTGAATGGATAGAAGAAAGAAAGCACTCTTTATCAACCACACATTTATATGAAAATCATAACTTTCCCAGTCTGGATAACTTCGATCTTCTCATAGTCATGGGTGGACCGATGAATATCTATGAGTATGAAAAATATCCCTGGTTGAGGAAAGAAAAAATATTTCTCAAAGAAGCTATTTCCGCAGGAAAGGCCGCTCTTGGGATTTGCCTTGGCGCTCAGCTTATTGCTGATATCCTGAAAGCCGAAGTGTTCAAAAACAATTATAAGGAAATCGGATGGTTCCCAATTTTTACGATCAAACCGGAGTCAGAAAATCCTCTGCTAAAAGGTATTCCTGAAAAATTTACCGCATTTCACTGGCATGGAGACACTTTCGGCCTGCCTGAAGAGGCAATAAGACTCTTTGAAAGTGAAGCCTGCAAAAACCAGGGCTTTATCTACAAAAACAGGGTAATCGGACTTCAGTTCCATCTAGAAATGAGCAATAAAACAATCCAAAACGTTATTGAAAATTGCAGGGATGAACTGGTTGAAGGGATGTATATACAGAACGAGGAAGAGATGCTGGATAAAGATTCACTTCTTACAAAGTCAAAGTTATTGATGTTCAGTATGCTGGATAATTTTGAAGAGGTCATAAGAGGTCAGTAAGTCTGAATAGTTCTCATTTGTCGTTTGTCATGACTGAAATTTATTCAAACTGAGAGCTATCCAAACTGAGAACTACCCATTTTGGTCATATGGAAAGCGGGATATTATATACAAACCATATGACAGCGGCCAAGGCATTAAATAAGCTAGAAAGGATCAGGGGAAAGAATAAAAAGTTTACTTCTCGTACGCAGGCAGCGTTATAACACCTATCTCCGGAAGTGGATAACCAACAGCGAAATGGTAGAGGTCCTGGAATTCGAGACCTTTGAGACCTATGAGACCTATGGCATCATGCAAAGGGTCATCAAAGAAACACCCAATCCCACAACCCCTGAGACCATATGCCTCGGCTTCAAGGTAAAGAAGCTGCCCTAGAATTCCGCACTCCCAGAAAAGGTACGGATATATCCAGGCCCCAAACCTTTTCAGAGGCTCTTCAAACTCAGAGAGCATGCAGGCAGTAAAACATGCATCGGCAGCTTTTCGCTGCTTACAGGAAAGCTGGGCTGCAAAAGAATCCAGAGTTTCTTCCATCAAGAGATAAAACTCAAGGTCTGAAGGGCAATTTTTTGGCTTTTCCCATAAAAAGTCCGGTCTGATCGCAGCTTTAAACCTATCTTTTTCCTCGGGTTTGCGAAGGAAAACATAAAGTCCCGGAAGAAGATCCTTTACGTGGTTTACGAAAAGAAGAAGGTGAGTAAAGGGACCGAAAGCAAGGGAATTGAAAATCGGATTATTTTCCGGAAGGGTTCTTTGCAACATAGCATAAAAAATTTCATCTTCCAGGTATGCGCTGTTATTCATCTCAATAGCACTTCTCCTTTTCCGAATAACTTCACGCAGGGGAACCGTATCAAGATTTAACAGGTTTCTGAAACTGCTTGTTTTCAGCGATGAAGCAGCTTGCATATTGGATTTTAGTTCTTCTTTTAGTTCTTCATTTGATTTTTCTTTTAGTTCTTCATTTGATTTTTCTTTTAGTTCCTCTTTTGACTTTTCGTTTGATTCTTCTTTTAATTCCTCTTTTGGTTTTTCGTTTGATTTGTCTCTTTTATCCAGGTAATCGGTTCCCTTCTTTTGAGCTGCCGAGGCCGCATCTTCAATACCTACCCATTCAACATGCTCTGGGCTTAAACTGTTAGGAACACCTTTCCATGAAAGATTTTTAAAATCAGGAATCACACCTGAAGAAACCCTGCTTTTTGTACAGGTTTTTTCTGCTGGATAAACCGCAATCAAACAGGCAGGCTCCTGTTTTTCAGGGACTTTCTCTCCGGAAATACCAAGAAGCGAAGCAATATCTTCCGAACTCATGTCCAGAAGAAGACTTGTTTTCCAGCCAAGCCCGGCAGCAGCAAAAGTCAGGGCAGCAATTGCATGCCCTATATCATGCTGTGCATATCGAAAGGCCCTTAGCCCGTATTTCCAGGAAACCCGCCAGAAAATTGAACTCAAACCCACAAAAAAAGTGCCTTCAG
>DUGT01000028.1:9540-10970 GCA_013331275.1 Methanosarcina sp.
AGCCCGTATTTCCAGGAAACCCGCCAGAAAATTGAACTCAAACCCACAAAAAAAGTGCCTTCAGGAAAACCTGAACTTAATAGTTTCCAGGTGGCCTGGGAAAATTCTGCTCTGATTTCAAGCGCATGAGGCAAAGGAGCATAATGGCAGACAGACGGGTTTTTCAGAAGTCCCTTCATAGGACCGGAAAGGAAGTAAACCTCGGTAGGGTGAAGGTTTCCGCTTGAAGGATTAACGCGGAGTGGCCATTTTGTACCTTCCGCCATTTTCCAGGCCGAAATTGCAAAGCTGTCAAAAAAAAGCCTGGAAATTGATTTCGCATTCAGCTCAGACGGCTTGAGTTGTTCAGGTGAGAAAGCCTGCTCATAAGTAGGAAAAATCTCAGCTTTTGTTTGCTCATCACTCCAGATATCCAGATTCAAAAGTCGAGTACCATGATAATTAAGGAAAAGATCTGGTTTGAGACGTAAATCCAGGCGGTGAGGACCCGGAGCATAAGATTTGAAGTTGTGTTTACTTGCCTGGTGATAGGCCAGTATGGCTTCAAGTTCTTTTGTCATAATAAGCACACCCGTAGCCGGAGAAATCTAATTTTCAAACAACCGTTTCAGTAAGAGATATCTGCTTTTTAAGTAAAGGAGAGCAGCATTTCAGGATCTTTGATGAAAGTTAAGCTTTTTTCAGGGTCTCAAGTACGGCTTTTCCAAACGCGTCAGCACTTGCAGGGTCGCGTCCTGTGACTACCCGTCCCGAAACCACTACTTCCTGATCCAGATAGACAGCTCCGTGTTCCTTAAGTTCGCGTAACGTATCCGGACTTTTGAAGACTGTACTCTCTTTACCCTTCAAGATACCTGCCCTTGCCAGTACTACAGGGGAAATGCAAATTGCAGAGATCACCTTTTTCAAGGTATCAGCTTCCTTTATAAGTGCCTGCAGAGTTTTGTTATCCCACAGGTATTTTCTTGAACCTGAACCTCCTGAGATTACGATTGCGTCATAATCATCAATTCTGGCATCAGAGATAGCGATATCAGGCTCGATTGTACCTCCGAGCATCCCTTTTGCAGTATTAGTAGATTCGGCTGCAACGGTAACTTTTACTCCTGCAGCCTCAAAAAGCTGCTTCGGAACAAAGCATTCCTCGTCCCTGAACTGCTCCTGGGCAATTATGAGCAGGATTTTTTTGTCTTTATACTCGGTTTCTGTCATCTGTTCACTTCCTGTAAGCTTGAAAATTAAGAATCGAAGAAATGAGAAATGGAATGGTTTAGTAACCCTGTTTCCTTAAAGATACGTTATGAAAATATAAATGGATGCTTCTTTTAGAGTATACTAGATTAAGAAAAAAACATAAAGAACCTGAGATTAGATTGTAATAAGCTGGAAAAAAGTGGATAAGAAACAAAAGCCTGAATATATATAAGAAA
>DUGT01000028.1:11128-16180 GCA_013331275.1 Methanosarcina sp.
AAGCCTGAAAACGTATAAAAAACCTGATAAAGACTTTAAAATAAAGGTTTTAAAATCCTGATAAACAGTGTAAAGAGCCTGAGAGGCTCAGAAAGGACATAAGGAAATAAAACCAGCTATTAAGACATATTTCGTATTTTGTTCAAGTTATAAGGAAATACAGGGCTGCTGAGATTCCGGCACCTGCAAAGGTCGCCACGAAATTAACTCCGCTATTTGAGAGCACTCCCCTTTTCTGAAGCGTAGCCCCAAGGAGGCTGTCCATATTTGTCCCGAAAAAGCCTCCTGCGGTTGTAATAAGAACTGTTAATATAAAATTGTCCGAAACTCCCAGTAAGTATGCAAGGACTCCTATCACAGCAGAACCTAAGATTGCAGCAAGTTCCCCAAGAGATGATACTGCTCCGTCGACTCCGGGTTCCGAGAGTTTGAGGGTTGTTATCATTCTTGGCCTTCCTTTTGCCGTTGTCCCGATTTCGCTTGCCAGGGTATCTCCGGTAGCTGTTGCAACCGTACCCATATAGGCATAGATGATCGGGAGACTGTGCTCCGGGAAGACCCCATATGCTACTGCAAGGGCAAGAGCTGCCGTACTGTTCGAAAATACGTTTTCATAACTCCGGATGCCGTCTTTAGCCTGTGCAATTCCGATGGATTCTTTATATGTATATTTATATTTTGTAAACCCGCCTCCGAGAATAAAAAATGTGAGTAGAAGCAGGAACCAGGAAAGCCCGCTGAAGACGATTATCAGGACCCCCAGAAGGGCGGCACTCAGAAGTGCAGATACATCTGCAATCTTCGCCCTATAAGCCAGTATACCCAGAAAAAAGGAGAATACCAGTGCTACAACCATTTTTTCGGGAGGCACCCAGTACCTGAAATCTTCAAAAATCCACATTGTCATGCCTGCACCCAGAGGCACAGAAATATTCTTGTCTATTTTGGAGGGAATTGACTCGAAAAGAGAACCTGTAACCGCCCCGATAACAGCTATGAAGAAAATCATATTATATGAGACCGGAAGTTTCTGCCAGTAGACAATCCAGCTTGCGGCAAAGAATGAAGCAACAATCCGAAGTGCCAGGAAAGCCGAACTCCAGATAATTGAAAAACTCTTCTTTTTGATTCTCCTCCGTCTCAAATTTAAATCAGATACAGACTCGGTCTCCGAAAAAGATGTTTTATGGTTTCCTACTGCCGCAATCGCAAACGCTCCAAGTACTATGTAGAAAGGATAGGCGTAAGAAGAAACACTCGAAATCACGGAAACAAAGAGCATGATAACCAGGGAAAAAGTAAGGCTGGTAACATCTCTATCACAGAAAAAGGAGTTTCCAGAAAGTCGTATTCCGAGAAAAAGAACAATAGATAGGAGAAGAAGAAGATTTACCCCTGCAAAAGGAGCTATAAGAATGAGCAGGAGATATAGGATATGCATTATAGGAATTCTCTGGCAGGAATTCCCGCTTTTAAGGAATCGGGCAGCTCTGTTCATTATAAGACATCTTTTGTTTTACTTTTTCGGGAAGTTACATAGAATAAGCTTATCTTTATAAATAACAATTGTTTTTCTTTCAGCGACGATTAAAATTACATATTAAAACTTAAAAATATCTGTTTAGTAGTTGCGATTGGGAAGTAGTTTAGACAAACCCTTTAAGTTATATAGAAATAGTTCAATGAATAAAATAACTTTTGCCTCACATTTGTTATTCGGGATTTGTTAAACTTAATCTACTTCTCATAGTTCCAAACAGTATCGGTTCAAATTCCAAATATTATCGGTTCAAATTCCAAATATTATCGGTTCAAATTCTAAACGATCTCTAGATTCAGGATTCTAAACAGTCTCTAGATTCAGAATTCTAAATAGGTCTTACACTTATCAGGACTTCCAACCAGTATCTAGTCTGGAGTTCTATTCCAAACATTAATTCTAATTCATTCCTTCAGGCTTAAGAAAGAAAATCTGAAAACGTCCTGATCTATATGTAATAAAACAAATTAGTAAGAGTTCTGATCCATAAATATAACCCGAAATAAATAGTATATTATAACCAGCAAAGCTGCGTGCTATATATGTGATGAGGGGAAAACATGGAAAACTACGACCTTATTATAATAGGTACGGGTTCTGCAATGAACTACATAAATCCTATTCTTGATTCAAAGCCTGAAATGAGAGTTGCGGTTATCGACAAAGATGAACCCGGCGGGATCTGCCTTACCAGAGGGTGCATTCCTTCAAAAATCCTGCTCTATCCTGCCGAACTCATCAGGGAAATTGGAACTGCATCTGTTTTCGGAATTAATATTGAAATAAAGGACATTGATTTCCTTGCAATTATGGAAAGGATGCGCAGGAAAATAGGAGAAGATGTCGAGGCGATAAAGAAGGGGTTGACCGATAACCCGTATCTTGACTACTATCACGAAAGTGCGGAGTTTATCTCACCTTATACCCTGAAGGTAGGTGAAAAAATCCTCCACTCCGAAATAATCTTTCTCTGTACCGGTTCAAAACCTGCAATTCCTCCTATTAAGGGTCTCGAAGAAGCAGGATACCTTACAAGTGATACTGTGCTTAAACTCACGGAACGCCCAGAAAAGCTCGCTATCTTGGGAGGGAGTTACATTGCAGCCGAATACGGGCACTTTTTTTCAGCTATGGGAACCCAGGTAACGGCCATAGGGAGAAATTCCCAGTTTCTTCCGCAGGAAGAGCCCGAGATCTCCAGACTTGCCAGTATGAAAATGTCGGAATACATGCAGATAATTACAAACCACGAAGCCATAGAAGTTCGAAAAGAAGATAACGGGCAGAAAACGGTTATTGCAAAGGAAAATGACTCAGGACGGGAAGTAAAAATAACCGTGGACGAAATCCTCGTGGCAACAGGAAGAGTTCCGAATACCGATATTCTCCACCCCGAGAGAGCAGGGATTAAAACCGATATACAGGGCTGGATTCTGGTGAACGAGTTTCTTGAGACTTCACAGCCGAATATCTGGGCATTTGGGGATGCAAATGGAAAGTATTTGCTAAAGCACGTAGCAAACTACGAGTCCGGAATAGTTTTCCTCAATGCGATCAAGAAAGAAAAAGAAAAGGCAGACTACCATGCTGTACCCCACGCAGTCTTTTCCTACCCTGAAATTGCCGGAGTAGGCATGAGAGAGCAGGAAGCCGTGGAAAAGTACGGAGAGGAAAGAGTCCTCATAGGCCTCAAGTTTTTTGAAGATACTGCAAAAGGGTCAGCTATGGAAATCAGAGATTATTTCGTAAAAGTGATTCTGGATGCGAAGGAAGAAAAAATCCTGGGAGCCCACATTATAGGCCCGCATGCTTCAGTCCTGATCCATCAGATAATTCCTCTCATGTACACAGAATCAAGAAGTACTGAACCAATTATGCGGAGTATGGACATTCATCCGTCTCTCAGTGAGGTTGTAACCAGGGCATTTTATTCTAGGCTGCCGCCTGAACATTATCATCATTTTCTTAAACATATCGGACTTGAGGACTGAAGATCCTCATGCTCTTGATTGAAAAATATCTACTATGAGAGCTTAAAATTTTCACCTGTTTAATAATTCAAATAGGTATCTCGCATGTATGTAGAGTCTAGTTCGGTAGAATCCGATACGTTTGTGGAATCTTCTAGTATGATTATATCTATGCCGGATTTATTTTTATTTTTTCTTGCTTTCTTTTCTTTCATCTTTTTCCTGCTTTCTATCAAATACGTTCATCCCTATAACGAACCCAATCCCAATGGAAATTCCAGTAAGCGCTCCATTCATTAAGTTATTAGACAAATATCCTAAGAATGTGCATACAATTACAGGAATAATGAAAAGTACAAATGGGTTTTTCATTAGAGATTTTTCCATGTTTACCATTTTCTTTACTTGTCTTTCTTTTATCTTTTTGTCTTCCAGCGGATTAAAAATATTATATCTTTTCTGAAATCGATTCCGCTATTTTCAGCTTTTGGTCTTTTTCAAGCGAATTTCAAGTCCGGATCACTTTTCAACATTTTCGATATTTAATAATTAAATCATAAATTATTTATTTGAGTATATGCCTTAGCTCATATTCAAAGATAATAATAATAATAATAATAATAATAATAATAATAATAATAAAAGAGAATGTCATTCAATCATAGTGTATAAAAGTCTTATTTAAGTAAGTAAATAATAGATATAGACTTATTTGTTATAAATTATCCAACTATAACTATATTTGTGTAATCAATTGAAGAGTTCGAAAGGTGGAAACTTACTGTTATTGTGCATGCACCTGAGTAAAATCGGTTTAACCTCTGAATATAAAATTTAAATTTGTTGTTTTGTTGAGGTTGACGGTCTAACCCGCCTTTGAAAAGTCAGGGATGAGACCTTATTTATTCCCCACAGTTTCTACACTTTCTTCCTTCAAACCTATTTTTTAAGGTCAAAAACCCACCTGCTGATGCCCGGAGCAACATTTCCGGTCCGCCTGTACAGCTCCACTTCAAGCCCCATTTTTTCGTATTCATTAATCAGCCCAGGAATCTGAGATTCGGCTTTAAAAGTGTAAAAGTGAATGTACCCTTCTTTCCTGACAAGTTTTGAGATTTCGCCAAGAAAATGATCCATACCGTAAGGTGTAGGCACTATAGCCCTATCAAATCCGTTTTCAGGAACCTGAATAATTTCATACTCTAAGTTCTCAGGATTCAGGCATACGGACAGATCAGAAAAAGCCGTATTTACTAGCTTTTCACTGCTTTTTACAGAATTTAACATATGGAAAAGATTCTCAAAATCATCCTGAATAACGGTTATTTGCCCTTCAAGCCTGTTAATCCGGATATTTTCCCGCAGGCAGGCACAGGCGTCTGGATTTATTTCAATGGCGTAAACCTTTGCTCCTTTTCCTGCAGCAGGAAGTACAAAAGGGCCCACTCCGGCAAAAGGAATTATGATATTCTCTCCCGACTTTATTTTTGAGGCTACCCGCTTTCTCTCAGAGTACAGACGGGGATTAAAAAAGACTTTTTT
>DUGT01000028.1:16282-16676 GCA_013331275.1 Methanosarcina sp.
CGGGGATTAAAAAAGACTTTTTTAACATCCAGCTTATAGGTATAACCGTTTTCCCTGTGAATTGTTTCTGTGGTTTCCCCAATCAGAAGCTCAAAATCCGCAACCCTATGCTCTCCTTCGAGTTTACTCACCTTGTTAAGTACAGCCCGAGTATTGCCACGCATAGAAAGCAGTTTCGAGGCAATAGATTTTTTATAAGCTTCANNGATATTACGGCTACATTTCCAATGTAATCAAAACGTTTCGGAACCATAGGAAGCAGGGGTTCTTCAACTATTCCTCTCATTGCATCCCGCAAGCTTATTCTATTTCGAAAACTCATTAAGAATCCTCTGCTTATCAAATTGTAAACTTTCATTATAAGATTTTAATTCCAGATATTAAGTTCCAGATA
>DUGT01000028.1:16815-20883 GCA_013331275.1 Methanosarcina sp.
AGATATTAAGTTCCAGATATTAAATTCCAAATATTAAGTTTCAGATGCTAAGTTTCAGATATTAAGTTTCAGATATTAAGTTCCAGATTTTAGTTCCGTTTTTAAGAATCAGTTCAATATATGCTTTTTGTTTTTGGAAATGGCTGAGAAAGTGTGGAAAAAGATAAAACTAGGAAGAAACTTTAAACAGCCATTCGTAACAGTACAGGCAGGACTATTCCACATGAAAATTATAATCGAAACCCCAAAATATAGTTTCTGGAAGTATAACAGAACAGAAAAAGGCTATGAAAAGGTTTTCTTTTCCCCCCTGCCTACAATTTTCAATTACGGCTTTGTAGAGGGAACAGAAAGTGCAGATGGCATGGAAGAGGATGTAGTTGTACTTGGGCCCTGCCTGCCAAGAGGAAGTACACTTAAAAGGGATTCTTTTGACGGGATAGTAAAATTCCTGGACGATTCGGTCAGAGACGATAAAAAAATCGTATATATCAGCGGATTTCGCTCTCCCGTCCTGCTTGCTTATTATTTCAGGCTTTATGCTCTTTTTAAGGTCTTCTTGTATGCTTTCCGTGAAAGAAGAATTTCAACGTGCAGGTTTGAAGGAATCGAATTCAGAAAGCTAAACTAATATTGTTACTGTGTACGTCAGCACACGTTGCCAAAGATTGGATTCCAGAGGAAGATGCGGTCAAAATAAAAATGAGCTTCAGATGAACAAGAAAGTTTTAAATGTGTCTCTCGACTCTCTTGGTGGATAGGACATAATGATTAGTCTCTTGAACGAAAAGTAACTTGTTGGACTTTTGATGGTCCTATGGAAATTGGAGCGTTATAAAACCTCAGATTTTCCAATTTTTGAGAGTTTTTTCGGCTCTTCGCTATTTTATGTGGGTAATTTGAATTTTAGTTTCCCTAATTTTAGATAGATCATATTAATAAAATAGTATATGCTTTTAAACTTTTTGCAGTTCTTTTTGCAACTGTAAGATACTGTTAATTCCCTCTGGAATTCCATTGATTATTTTTTAGTTAAAGTATAGCATAACTCTCAGAACTAGTGTTGCGTCAATCCTCAAGTATTAACGATTCTGTATAGTTGTAATCGATTTTATACGACACTTTACTGTAGACTCAACACTAGTGTCGAGTCAATTATCAAGGATTTAATGATCTCTAATAAGTGCACTCGATTTTATACGACATTTTGTATTTGACTCGACACTAATGGTATTATGGGAGTTGTAACCGCCCTCGATAACCAAACTGAAATCAAACCATATTAGAAACCGATTTCAGGTTTATTCATTTGTTGTCAAGTTCGTTGTAAACAATATTATTTATTTTAATTTATAGCCAAATTAGTCTAACTTTTAACTATAAATATATTAATTCTAAACTTACATATCTTTAAAGTTGTATGAAATTATTTTTCATATGTATTATTTGAATATGAGTCAAAATATTTGCTCATATATATGTTTTCTGACTAAATTGTCTAACAATTAAAAATTAGAAGATTTATTTAATGGCAAGTAAGCGTAAAAATTGCATTGTTAGACAATTTGGCCAGAAAACATATAAAGAATCAACAAAGAGGAATTTATAAAGTTCCAAAGTAATTTGTCGCCCAGCACTATACTAGGCAGTTCCCATTATTGTCGAGATTAATCATTGCGAAATAGTAATTAAATCAAAATGAAAATTAACTTAAAAATAGTTTTTCTGTGTCCCACTTAAATTATTAGACTTAAACGATACATAATGAACTTATGAAGCAATTATATTCAATTAAAATCTTTCCTCAAGAGTGGATAAGGTGTTGAAACATGAGGACTCGTTACAAAATAGGGATCGGGTTTGTACTATTAATAATCATTTCTGTAGGGTTGCTGTCTATCTGGTGGCAAGATCAGAAGCAGAAATTGTATAATAATAGTTTCACAAGTATTTATGATTACGATGTAATAATAACTACGGACTCGACCTTGAACAACGCAACTCTTTACCTTCCACTTCCGGTGATAAACAATACGTCATCCGTGGGCGTAGATATCGTAGAGCATCACTTTAATAACAATGATCCTTCATGGGAATACGCCCTAGTGGATACGGAACACGGGCTCATGTTATCTATGAAAAATGAGAAGGCAAAGAGTATAGATCTTACTACAATGGTATTTTCTAACCAGGCCATAGATACAATGACCCCTTTGGGCAATGAAATGGTTTTTATGCCCAAATACAATCTTACGCATAATGTCAACGCTAGCGGAGTATATTCACGGACGTCTGAGCAATTTGATTATGAAAGCCGGGTGTATGCCTCCTATGAGACCTCCTCGAATGCAAATACCAGCATTTCGATCTACTTGGATGCACGTAATGAGTGGTGGATCGGAGGATGGCAGTCTAATAACTATAGGGAAAAAGTGGAAATTGTGTTATCCGGATCTCAGGATGGATGGACAGCAGTAAATGGGGAGCTTGTTACAGGAGAAGGAACATATGAGATATAATGTGAAATGCTACCCATTAAAACCGGTAGCTTCCTTATTCATCGCCTATTGTTTTTATTACAGATAAGCTATACTCTAATCTTAGTTTTACTGACTTGATACCTTTCAGGCAGCTTTCTTTGCCTTTGTAGCGCTGACTTAAAGCTATAATCTACCTGTTTCTTGCCCTTAGTCTAAAGTGGTATTCTCTTGTCTACCTGTGTATACTTCAAATTCAGATATTATCCCCCTATTTGTAAAATTTATGTTAAAATTTATTGTAAAACATAATATGAAATATGTTATGTAGGATTTGATTGGACTTGATATAAGCTCCTGATTGACAAAAAAGTAAAGAGTAACTTAGAGAATGTTGAGCCTAAAAAATTAGGTAAGTTGAGCATATAAAATATTAAAGAGTACCTTGATCTTAGTTTTCTCAGTAGAACTTAGAAAAGTACTAATAATTTAAAGAAGCTTAAAAAAAAGGTGCTTTAAATATGCCTTTTCATGTGATGTTAATCCCGACCCTTGGTTGTCCTGCTAACTGCAGCTACTGCTGGAGTTCCGAAGAAAAATCCCCGATAATGAGCATTGAAACGATAAAAGAAGTTGTTGAGTGGCTTAAAACTTTCAGGGGAGATTCGGTTACTTTTACATTCCATGGAGGAGAACCACTCCTGGCTGGAGCGGAATTTTATCGAGAAGCACTGCCGCTTCTGGTTGAGGGTTTGAGCCCAAGAAGAATTGCTTTTGCGATACAGACAAACCTGTGGAAAATGACCCCTGAAATAGCCGAAATTTTTGCGGAATATGGGGTTCCTATAGGCTCCAGCCTGGACGGCCCAAAGGAACTCAATGACCTGCAGAGGGGAAAAGGATACTATGACAAAACCATGAGAGGCTATGAAATTGCCAGGGAACACGGGCTTAATGTGAGGTTCATTACAACTTTCACTTCTCATTCCGTAAAACAAAAGGAAGAGATTTTTAATTTTTATCTTGAGAAAGGATTGACGCTCAAGCTCCACCCTTGCCTGCCTTCATTAAAAGATGACAATCCTGAGAGATGGACTCTCGCTCCAGAGGAATACGGAGAACTCCTGATATATCTTCTGGATAAATATCTGGAAAACCTGGGCCGGATTGAGGTTATGAACATTGATCACCTGTGCAAATGTGTTTTCACAGGCCATGGCACGGTCTGCACCTATGTTGACTGTATGGGAGATACCTTTGCAGTAGGCCCTGACGGAGATATATACCCCTGTTATCGTTTTATAGGAATGCCCGAATACGTTATGGGCAATGTCTATGACCGTCCGAGCATGGCAGACCTCGCTCAATCCGAAGCCTGGAAGAAAATGCACAAGTTTAAAGAATATGTGGACACTGCATGCAGTAAATGCGCCCATATCAAATATTGCAGAGGCGGATGCCCGTACAATGCGATAGTGCCCACGAGCGGCGAGATAGAGGGTGTAGACCCGCACTGCCTGGCCTACAAGATGATTTTTGATGAAATTAACAAGCGTGTCAACGAGGAAATGTTCGGAGGTTCGGATATGGA
>DUGT01000028.1:21141-28541 GCA_013331275.1 Methanosarcina sp.
TCTTGTTATTGCTACTGTTGTTTTTGCAGCCGGCTGTACTGAAAAGACAACAAACTCAGAAAATGAGATTTCAGAAAGTGAGTCACATATCCACTAATGGAACTATAAAAAGTAACTTTGTTCCAGGCTTCGGATTATTGGGCGGTTTGGTCTGTCTATTTTTAGTACAGAGGCTCAGAAAGAAGTAGTATGAGTCCTGGACAATTGAAGTTGTTATCGCCTCGTACCTCAACCACGTAATTCATGTCCTTTATCTGCTGAGAAAAAAGACTTGTAAATTTTCTATGAAACAAAAACAAAGAATTGGTAATTTAAAGAAATTTCTAAATAATTTGCTTTGTTTTTAAAATAGTTTATATATATCCACTTTCTAAACTAAGAATATGGAAGAGAGCAAAATGAAGAATACAATCACGAGAAGTTTTGAGCTTCAGGACTACAGGATAGAAGGAACTGAGCTTTCCGGCTTCTGGGCAGACTTAACAAGCAAAGAAGAATTGATAGTTGAGGTAAATTATATCCCTGAAAAGAAAAAAGTTTTCAGTCCTGCAGAAATCGAAAAATTTGTGCTGAGAATCCGTGGTAAATGCAGCAGCTTTGAAGCTCAACTTCCTGAAAATATAAAATGTGAAGTCACCTTTAAGAATTTCGGAGAAAAGACTTACAAAACCAGCCAGCCTGATTTTGAACTGGAGCCAAGGGAGCTGGAAGAAGTTCAGGTTGCTTACCGTTTCTACGTTGAATATTACGTATAATTTGCATTATGCTTGCTCTGCAGTTTAAAACCCGCAGTTTAAAACCAGATTAAGGAAGAGTTGATCGGTCAGCGAATAAATTAGAAAGTTCAGATTCGTGAATATTTCAGAATCGAAGAGCTAGAAACAATGAATGTAAAAACTTATTTCATAATTATATTAATTTTATATTGAACAATACCAAGAATATAACGAATATCCCAGTTTTAAAATTTGTAAGTACGGTGTAAATTTATCGAGGTGGATTAAACATGAAGAAAAAGCTATCTCAGTTATTACTTATTGTTTTCTTCATAATTCTTTTCGTTCCAATGATATTATTATCGAGAGAACTCGATTTTGGAATTATTTCAATGTCAATTTTTGGATCATTAATAGGATCTCTAATTCTATATTTTGTTATAACCCTAATTGTAAATGTATACAATAGGTTACATCCTTTTTGATTTTTCCTTGTAATTCTTCAGTTCAAAAACGATAGAAGTTTATCCGAGTTAATTAAATCCGTTTTTTCTTTTTGGGAAATTGTGGACGTATTAATTAGTGGAAACGTTCAAATGAATAGGTGAAAATATCTTCCTGTAGCAACAATGAATTATAAAGAAGGGATCAACCTATGACTGAAGATCTGAAAAAAGCCCTCCTGCAGAGATGCGAAAGTATGGACATACCCATGATTGGGGTTGCCAGTGTTGAGAGATGGAATGACCCTCCTTTTTTACCGTGGATGCCTGAAGAATTCTATCCTCAATCCATATATCCTGAAGCAAAATCCGTGATAGTTATAGGGTTGCCAGTACCTCTACCAGTGTTGGAAACTTCTCCCTCTTTATATTACCGTGAACTGTACAATACAGTAAATACCTTATTGGACCAGTACACATATCGACTTGCTAACTTCCTGACCGAGAGAGGATACCCATCTATTTTCGTACCTAGAGACGGGTATGGAAGCATTCAGGTACTCCTGGAAAATCCCATTGCCTTCTTTTCTCACAGGCATGCTGCTTTGCTCGCTGGACTGGGAACCTTTGGGGTAAACAATACCATCCTTACACCAGAATATGGTCCCAGGGTACGTTTCGGTTCAGTTCTGTCCACAGCCGAGCTTCCTCCGGATCCGATGTTGGAAACCGAACTTTGCACTCGCTGTATGCGTTGTGTAAAAATGTGTCCGTCAAATGCTCTTAATAAGGAAAATTATCCCAGCGGATTGACAGATAAAAAAGCCTGTTCCTCTTATAGCGCTGAATTAAACAAGCGTCACATTTCACCTTGTGGTATATGTATCAAGGTCTGTCCGGTAGGAAATGATAGAGTAGTATATAATTAGGTAATAGGGAAAATAATTCAATATACGTAGACAAGAATCTTTTTGCCAATCACCATAAAGCCTGGAAGCATGTTAGATCTTATGGTGGAAAATTATAGGTTATATTTTAATTATCGTAACACTATTAGACAAACTTTTGGTAAAATAAGCGATACTATACGATTTCTCAACTTCTGAAGTTATGTTATTAATTTTGGCAAAACCTTAATTCAATTAATGTTTGTTCCTTATTTAAAGTTCATTATGTATTATATTATGTAAATATTAATATTTACATAAAATATCTGAAATTGGAACTTTTTTTATGAGTTTTTGATTGATTACAGTCAATTGCAAGCGTAATTAGTGTTAACTTCGGCAATTTAAAAGTCACAGATTGACTCATAAAAGACGAAAGGAAGGTAATCAGTATGATAAACACTATCAAGCGCCACGTTCAACATTTATGCATCATATTGTTGCTGTTGACCTGCTGTGTGCACGCTGCGCAGAACGAAGATAATCACGTCAAGAATATTGTTCTGGTTCATGGCGCCTGGGTAGATGGTTCCGGCTGGAAAGGAGTTTATGACATTCTTGTCAGGGATGGCTACAACGTCAGCATCGTCCAGGAGCCCGAGACTTCATTCCAGGAAGATGTCAACGCTACGAAGCGCGTCCTTGCTCTGCAAGACGGACCGTGCATTCTTGTCGGTCACAGCTATGGAGGGTCCGTAATTACGGAAGCGGGAAATGATCCTTCGGTTGTCGGTTTGGTATATATTGCGGCTCATATGCCAGATGCTGGAGAGAGTGAGGCTATTGACGGAAAGCTCTTTCCAAGTGATCTTAGTAAGTCTACCGCTATAAAAAAGACAGCAGATGGTTTTGACTACCTTGACCCTGCGCAGTTTCATGAGTATTTCGCAGCCGACCTACCTATAGAGCAAGCCGCTTTCATGGCGCGTTCGCAGGTGCTGATCGCCGATGCCAATTTTAAAACAGCCATTACCACACCTGCATGGAGAAGTAAACCGAGCTGGATGTTGGTGCCGACAAAAGACAGAACAATCAACCCCGACCTTGAAAGGTGGTATGCTACACGGGGTAACAGCCAGACTGTCGAAGTCCCAGGTGCCAGCCACTCGGTCTACATTTCCAGGCCGAAGGAAGTTGCAGCTCTGATCGAAGAAGCTGCATCGCATGCTCTGGATAAAAAGTGCCTTTCGACCGTCAAATAATAAAAGAGCAAGGTTCTCGCAGGCGATAAACAAACCCTTACTTGTGAGTTTATATGCATCCACTGGCACTGGTAATGGAATGGGCAGCATCATGACTGCATCAAAACAAAACGCTACCGATCATTACCCCCTATTTTTTGCCATAAGCCCAGTGAAAATGCAGTGTTTACGTCTTCTACTGGCATTTTAACTTTTTTCTTATCGTTTTGCAGGCAGTAATCAGACTTGAACCATTAGTTGTTTATGCTCTACCCCTTCTTCCCTAAACAGTTGCATATTGCATTTACTGCCATTTCGTCACAGGCATTTGAGACCAGGATATAGATCCTGTGTGTCATTTTTGTGTGAACAATCTACTCATCTTATCCTGAAGACTATTAGCCTCACCTTTTTCAGCATAATATGTCTCTGCACTTGTCATGACCTTATTGCAACACCTTCAAGCAGGAAAAAGCCTTTTTAGCATTACTATCGTCATCACCAAAGAATTTCCTCTTCTTTGCAAAATAGTTTTCAACCGGACTGTATTTTTGTTCCATTTTATCACTCCACATTGTTAATTTTTAATCAAATTCATTAATACTGCGACACCTTTATGTAATTTTGGTTGAGAAAACGCAATCAAGAAACTTGGAATAAGTCGATAGAAGAGAGTTAAAAAGGAATAATATAATTGGACTGGAAACAAAAGTGTAGAATTAATAATCACGAAAAGTCTACCATGGAAACCTGTACCTATCAAAATAGCCTCGTATGTTGGCTCTGTATTCCTCTGAGCCAAGGCTTCTCCTGAGTCAGGTGTAATACGATTACCTTTGGATTTCTTATACACATTTTTGATAGGATATATAAAAGACATCTAGTGATCGAAAATATTAAATATCTAAATGTAAGATATCTAATTATTAGACATATAATTATTAGGTATATGATTATTAGGTACATAATATGAATAAAACAAATGGAAAAAAATACTTTGGGTAATTCTTGCTGTGGTATTGGTTGCTGATATTATGGATATGTTAGATTTAACAGTAACTAATATCGCAGCTCCTTCAATCTCGCAAACATTAAGCGGTGGCCAAATGCTTATGCAATGGCTAGGAGCAGCCTACGCACTAGCAATGGGCGTATTTTTAATTATCGGAGGACGATTGGGTGACAAGTATGGACAGCGGAAACTTTTCTTAATAGGCATAGCAGGTTTCACAGTTTCTTCCTTGAGTTGTGGCCTTTCTTTGAATCCAACGATGATCATTATTTCCAGACTTGCTCAGGGAGCATTTGGAGCGATGATGATCCCTCAAGGTATGGCAATAATGGCTGAAAATTTTCCACGTGACATGCTTACTAAAGCTTTCGCTTTCTTTGGACCTATTATAAGTATATCTATGGTGCTTGGTCCTATTTTTGCTGGTTTCTTAATTAATGCAGATATTTTACATACAGGCTGGCGTTCAATCTTTCTGATTAATGTCTTTCTCGGAGTTATAGGTTTTATCATCGCATACCGGGTTCTTCCCAAGAATAACGGAGATCGTTCAATTAATTTGGATTGGCTTGGATCAGGATTTCTCGGAGGTATGATGCTCTTTTTACTGTATGGGTTGATTGAGGGTTCGAATAATGGTTGGAGTACAATTTCCTTATTTTCGATTGGAATGGGCATATTATTCCTTTGTCTTTTTTCTTGGCGACAAACGACGGCAACACATCCCCTGATAAAACCTTCGTTATTAAAAAATCGAGGTTTCACAGCCGGGCTTACTCTTGGTTTAGTTTATTTTGCTGTTGTAAGCGGTCTTAATTATATAATTTCTATTTTCCTGCAATTAGGCTTGGGAGCATCTCCATTTGAAGCTTCTCTTGAAATGAGCCCTTTAGCGATCGGAGTGATTATATCATCAATAATAGTGCCTAAGCTTATCAATAAGCTTGGAAGAGAAGTAATTTCGATTGGGCTTCTTACAACAGCTGTGGGGTTGTTTCTCTTCTACATTTTAATTAATCAAGCAGCTACAATTACTCTATGGAGCCTTTTTCCGTCCATCTTTATAATTGGATTTGGTATGGGCTTTTGTATTGGAACATTATTTGATTTCGCTATTGGCGATATTTCTCCAGATGAGGCGGGTAGCGCCAGTGGTTCTTTGAGTGCTGCTCAGCAATTATCGGGGAGTATAGGAATTGCAGCTATGACTTCTGTATTTTTCTTATCAACCAAATCGGAAGGATTTGTTTATTCTATGCTTCAAAACTTGATATTAATTATTGTGGCGATGGCAGTATGCTTCGCAATTGTACGTTTTCTCCCCAAAAAAAGAGGTGAAGCACAACATTAATGAAAAACACTTATTAACAAAACATGACCATAGATTTTTCATTATGGAGGTTAGAAATGGCAACAGATGAGCATAAATATCCTTATCATTTTTATTTAAGAAATTCTGTTTATAAAATTATGATGTATGTTGATAGTAACCTGACGCAGTATGATATAACTAATCAACAAGCAAGAGTCGTTGGTTTTATTGGTGAAAAACAAGACGAAGGAATTACTGTTTATCAAAAAGATATTGAGTCGTATATGGGTATTACTGGCGCTTCAGTTTCAAACTTATTGCGTGGACTTGAAAAAAAAGGATTTATTGAGAGAATAAGGAGTGCATCTGATGATAGAGCTAAAGAATTATCTCTTACCTTAAAAGGGAGAGAGTTGATCGCTACTTTTAATTCGGTTTTTAGTGAGACAGAGAATAGAATTGTACAAGGAATGACAGCGGAACAGAAAAAACTGTTTTTAGAGCTTTTAAAAATAGTCGTCCATAATTTTGATAGTTAACCCAGATTTAAGTGAAGTTGATAATAATTCAGCAGGAAAAAAGTCTGGGAACGGGAACAAAATAATTCTCGTTAAGAGAATTAACCCGAACTCGGATCCTGAACATGAGCAGCACCTTTTCCAAAAACTAAGTGACGCTTGGCGAAAATTGAATAATATAGTTTTTGGCCCCTAAATGTACCATACAGTTGCTTTTACCACCGCATAAAAGCTCAATAAACCCATTATAAATTGAAAATAGATAGCAGGAAAAATCATGAAATCTGAAAATTTACTGCTGATAGTGGGCTGAAAGACTATATATCCAGTCTTTCTGATAAGGTTTTGTTGTTACAGATTTATCGTAAAAAAGGAAAATGCATTATTTACTCAGTCAATAGTTCGCATTCCAGGCAAGAACTCATGCTTCCTGAAGAGTATCAGGAATCCCCCGTTTACAAAACAATAAGAATAGTCTAATCGACCTGATTAAGAGCTATCTACCTGTGAACCTTATTCATTTGAGCCATTATAATATATCTACTCTGGTAAATAAGGCCGAATGCTCATATTATGTTTAGTTGAGGATTATATTCAGTTGAGTATTATATTCAGTTGATATTAGATGTTAGAACCACATAATGAAATATATAATATAACTATTCAGCCTATGTGAAACAGAATCGATAACCATCATATTAAGTTCAATCGACAAATTTCTGTAAATTGATTTTCTTAATTTGTTGGCAATTGACTGCACTTCTTCCTTTTCCGCAGGTTATTTCCTGGATTCCTCGTTTTCACCAAAATCAATATCCATAGACATGTTTGGATAGGCTGAATAGTTTTACTATAACTAATACGTTTAGATAGCTGAACAGTTACTATAATTAATTCGATTGATTAAGTTGTAGATGATACCACTTATGCTGCATGGTTTTATTTTCACCTATGGCGAAAACATCGATACGTTGTGAATCCCAAGAAACAGCTGCAGGGGCAGAATACAATTCTCCGCCTCTACACATCCATTCATGCCAGGAACCGTCATACCATTTATGCTTCAGTGTATGAAAATCATTTCCAACTGCGAAACAATCCAACCTATAAGGTGCCCAGGAGGCGGTAGCTACACCGTCAGTAAATTCCCCACCCAGACTTTCCCAGTCATACCAGGTGTCATTAAACGACTTATGCTGCATAGATTTGTCTTTGCCTAAAGCGAAAACATCGATACGACGTGAATCGGACGAGACGGCTGCAGGGGCAGA
>DUGT01000028.1:28682-32415 GCA_013331275.1 Methanosarcina sp.
CAGTGTCCGATCAGTTCCAACTGAGAAACAATCCAACCGACCGGGTGCCCAGGAAGAGACAGCTACACCATCAGTAAGTTCTCCACCTAGGTCTTCCCAGTCATGCCAGGAGCCATCAAACCACTTATGCTGCAGTGTCTTATTTTTGCCTATAGCGAAAACATCGATACGGTTCGAATCCCATGAGACGGCTGCAGGGGCAGAGTACAGTTCGCCGCCCAGATTTTCCCAGTCATGCCAGGAGCCATCAAACGATTTATGCTGCAGTGTCCGATCAGTTCCAACTGCGAAACAGTCCAACCGACCGGGTGCCCAGGAAGAGACAGCTACACCGTCAGTAAGTTCTCCACCCAGATCTTCCCACTTGCTCCAAACTGGAGAAAAATTTTGTGGCGCAACGTCGTCAGCAGTTGAAACGGGGTCGGCACCTGCTATTGCACCTGATAGTGTCAATGCAAATAAGATTACAAGCAAAATAACCAATGTGTTTTTGATTTGTCCTTTCATCCTATACATTCCCGAATTATGGTTCAATCTTACAAAGTTTGACAGTATCACGAATTTGCTGTAAATTTTAAATTAAGTTTTCGTACACGGACGATGGAAATAAATTTACGATATAGAATTTTGACTCATTAACTTCTTAAATGTATGATTTTACAGAAAATCGGCATACTGCCAGAACTCCAGGGTATTTTGTCCCAGTATTTTTAAAAAGTAACTTCCTATATTGTATTAAAATATGAATATTAATAATTTGTTATTTATCTTTCTAAATTTGTGTTAATATATATTTCTGGAGTTGTGGTGCAAAAAATCCGGCTTTAATCTAAAATTAGTGTGGATATTCACAATTAGGAAAGTTAATCCACTTCATCCCCGGAAAACTAGCATACAAAGGCAAAAATACTAATATCAAACTGCAGAAATATGATTTTCGTACTGCAGCCCTTCATCTAACCATTTACTAAATATTCAATAGAGAACCGGAGAATAATCTCATTTTTTAGCATGAAAGCACTGTGACTTGAAAAAGTACTTTCTATTGGTAATTTATCATAATCCTATAAAACCTTAGCTTGACAGTATAAAATAAATTTACTGGCAAGCTTCAATTTTTTGTCAAAAATCAATTGACAGTGTTCATAAATTTCGTAAAATTAACTCTGATTTTTCCAGTTTCACAATCACGATAAGGTAAATTTATAGAGATATTCGCCCTATTTTATCACTTTTGGCACCTGACTTTTTAGATAATGTCTACATTTTATCTGAGATTCATGCTATCTGTCAAATTCTATGCCAAAAAGTTGGTCAAAAATCATAAAAATAGCCATCAAGAAAAAGAGAATCATCTGTCAAATAGAATCGTAAAAAATTGGCAAAAATTTGTTGAAATAGTATTACTTATCATTCCAACGGATATGAAAACAATCTTCCCACATAAAAATCAAACTGTCAAACTAAGGATAAAAAATGGTCTCCTAGGGGAATTATTATGGTAAGTATTGCATATGGCAAGCGTAAAAACATAGCAAAAATCTTTAAGGCAGAAAAAGCCAAAGGTATAATTAGAAGATAAGGAGCATGACAATGGAAGAAATAACAATCCACGAATTTGATTTTGACATCATCAATGAATTTTTCACAGAGCTTGAACGGCAGGGACCCGGCAGCCCCGAAGAAACCATCAGGGCATTAGGTTTTATCGGAAATCTTTCAAACAAAACAAAAATTGCCGATTTAGGCTGCGGCACAGGCTTTCAAACAATGGTTCTGGCACAAAATACAGAAGCAACCATCACCGCCCTCGACCTTTACGCCGGCTCGATTGATAAACTTAACGTAACAGCCGGAAAACTTGGTTTGCAGAACAGGGTAAAAGGTATTGTCGGTTCAATGGATAATTTGCCGTTTCAGAATGACGAATTTGATCTTATATGGTCTGAGGGGGCTATTGCCAATATAGGTTTTGAAAAAGGCTTGAATCACTGGAAAGGCTTCCTCAAAAAAGATGGTTATATTGCCGTGACATATGAGTCATGGTTTACCGATGAACGCCCCGCTGAAATTGAGAAGTGGTGGTTAGACGCAGTTCCTGAAATTAGCACAATAGGGCATAATATTTCCATCATGCAAAAAACAGGTTATATTCCTGTTGCCGCATTTACGCTGCCTGAGAATTGTTGGATAGACAATTATTTTCTTCCGCAAAAAGCAAGGCAAGAGGAATTCTTGAAAAAACATGCGGGAAATAAAACCGTTGAGGATATGATTGCATTTATGAGGCGTGAGGCAGACCTATATTCAAAATACAAACAGTATTATGGATATGTATTTTATATTGGGAAAAAGATGTAAAATAATAGTGGTTTACGCCGCTACTTCGTATACCAGACCGGAAACTACTTCGCCGCCATTTCCGTTAGAACGCATTGAAGAAATGACACGGCTTATGGACGGTGATGAAGGAGCTGGTCTTACCACGGCTTCTATACGAGTAGGATTGCCATGGATATTAGTAAAGAACATATGTGACTGGGGGAGATGGGAATAAACATAAAAAGCACCAATCGCTTGCAGAGCTGCAGCTGCGGCCTCACTAGTGTCGTGAAAACTTAATTGTGAATCATTTTAAACCAAAACAATATCATCTGATGGTGTTCATCAAAATAATTTGTTCTTAATTTAGGTTTTCACGATACTAGTACTATAACAAAAAAGTAAGGAGGACTTAACTGAAAACACTTCACAAAACCATACAATATAACCTTAGTTTGACAGTTTAATTTTTATGTGGGAAGATTGTTTTCATATCCATTGGAATGATAAGCAATATTATTCCAACAAACTTTTGCCAATTTTTTACGATTCTATTTGACAGATGATTCTCTTTCTCTTGATGGCTATTTTTATGATTTTTGACCAAATTCTTGATATAAAATTTGACAGATAACATGAATCTCAGATAAAATATAGATACTATCTAAAAAGTCAGATGCCAAAAGTGATAAAATCGGACGAAAATCTCTACGAATTTACCTTATAGTGATTGTGAAGCTGGAAAATCAGAGTTAATTTTACGAAATTTATGAATACTGTCAATTGATTTTTGACAAAAAATTGAAGCCTCTCGCTAAATTTAGTTTATGTTGTCAAACTAAGGATATAATGTTTCTATAAAGTCAAAAATCGGGTCGTGTACTTGAGTTATTGATCAATTCCTAAAAAGCAAGTATATCCTCCTTAATTGAGAGAAATATAGAAAGATTCTTTTGCTTGTAGTTTTCAATAACCCATACCCACTACCAAAATTTGTGCAGTAAACTATTGAAAAATTCAAAGCGAAGTTGGCTTTTAACTCCAGTAAAACAAGGACTAAAGATTTGTTTCATCAAATCGAATAAATAATTCCCCCACTCCTCATAGCCTTGATCTTTTTTATCGTTTTTCAATCCAAGGTTTATTCGTTTTCAGATTATATCCCTTATTTTGTATTAGTTGTCACTTTTATATAATTTGTTTTTGTTATCGTGTTACTGCCTGCGACATTTGTTGCTGTCAATGTCACGGTATAACTCCCTGCTTTGGAATACTTATGCTTTGGATTCTGGATTGTGGACGATGCACCGTCTCCAAAACTCCATTTCCATTTAGTCGGTGTTCCAGTACTTTTATCAGTAAAAGCAACCGTCAACGGCATTTTTCCTGAAGTAGGAGTTGCAGAGAATTT
>DUGT01000133.1 GCA_013331275.1 Methanosarcina sp.
TATAAAATATTATGTAACTTATATGATATTATGTAACCATACACGATTTTCTGTTCTTACATGAAGTCTCCCCTGGGGAAAAGTGAGGTTGTTTATCTAACTTCAGGACAATTACTGACTTGAGCAAGATGTCTTCAGTAGATCAAATTCCAATCGGTAAGTTTTCTTTCATGACCCGCCTCTCGCAAAAAGCACTCAGGCTCTATGACCGGAAAGGGCTGCTTGTTCCGGAAGCAAAGGACCCTTTTACGGGATACAGGTACTATACCGTTTCCCAGCTGGAGCAGGGAATGAAAATTAAAACCCTGTGCTTCCTCGGATTTTCCCTGGAAGAGATCTCCCTGTTTCTGGATGCGGAAAGCAAAGGAGACTTCGAGTACATAGGAGCTGGCTTCAAGAAGAAACTTAAGCAAACCCGGCTGGAAATCGGACAGCTGCAAAGGATCGAAGGGATCTTGCAGGGCGCCTGCAAACACAATGGAAAAGTTATGGAGTTATTCAAAATGTCTATTACAGAACCCGTTATAAAAGAAGTACCCGAAATGCGAGTAATAAGCAAACGTGAAAAAGGAGACTTCGTGGCAACTATTGGAAAACTTATAGGTGAAATCTGCACGAGCGTCGACAATCCTGAAAACCAGCGAAACCGTGTAAAAGTTACAGGTCCTATTATGTTCATCTGCCATGACGATGAATTCAAAGAAAAGGGGGCTGATATTGAGATAGCCTTACCAGTATCGGGCAGGATCTCAGTCGAAGACCCGAAAATGGAAGTAAAAACCCTGCCTGCTATAAGAGCTATCTCAGTGGTCTACCGGGGCCCGTATCCGGGAGTCGAAGCTGGTTACAACCAGATTTTCTCGTATGCCAAGGAGAATAACCTGGAAACTCTGAGCCCTGACAGAGAATTGTATTTCAATAGCCCTGAAGAAGTTCCTGAAGAAGAGCTTATGACTGAAATTCAGGTCCCGATAAAGGAAAAGTAATCCATTAAAATAGTTTGTTTAATAGTCTGTTTAACAGTCTGTTTAATAGTCTTTTAATTTAATAGTCTTTTAATACTCTGTTAATACTCCGGAATTCCGGAGTAATTACTCTTTTTTTCCAGAAAGATGACTGTATTATATGCGGGAGGTTCAGGCCGAATTCTCTTGTATTCTCTGTAACCTTCAGGCAAATCAAGCAGAGAGTCCCGGTTTAGCAGTTTCATTAAGCCTTTTTCGTAAATTCTGTAAGAAATCCTGCAGCCTGCAGGTATTACCTTTAGTAAATAATCGAGAATTTCTTTTTTAGGTTCAGCCTGGGCAGCTATCATGAGAGCCTTTACCCCATTACAAGGGTATAGAAAATCAACTGGGCTCATGGAAAAATGGCTCCCGTTAATTATGGTGATATCTTTAGAAAGCCCGAGCTTATCAAGAACCTCCATTGAAAGCCTTGCCCTATCAGGGTTCTGCTCTATACCTGTGCCTTTTACCCCATGATATTTAAAGAAAACGATAAGTGTCAGGGGAAGGGGTCCGCTCCCGAGGAAGAAAATTTTATCTCCGGCTTTTAGCCCGAAACCTTCGTATTCTGTCCGGACCAGCTTGAGGTAATTTTTGTAAAAGGGAAATTCTTCAAGGACGTCCCAGGGAAATTGACTCGCAAGCACTTCCTTTGCATATCCGGTTTCCAGCTTCACGGTATATAAATTTCTGAACCGGTTCAGGTGGACGAAAATCGGTTCCAGCTCCTGTTTATTCAGGAGAATAGAAACTAAACAACTATCCAGATCCTGGATAATTAAAGAGTCCAGCTTCAGAAATAATTTTTTGGGTTTATCCGAAGAACTGGAAAGGACTTCTTCATCAGAGAGTTTCCTTATGTCCTTATACAAATCAAGTATTTCTTTGAGAACAGCCTCTGAAAGCTCCGAACTCTCACCAATCGCACTAACCATACCAATCCCCAAAGAGTATAATGGTGCGCCTGAATATATTTCTATTGAGAATTTCCCCAAACCTGAAACTCAAAAGGCTGAGACTTAAATAATTATTCTGGCAGTAAAAGTTATCTGAATAAAATGAAAAATATAGAAATCCATATAGATATCAGGAATCCAGCTTCACTTGAAAATCCGCTTCAGGTCTTCCATCCCGAGAGAAACCTCAAACTCCTTTAATCGATAAAACTTCTTGGCCCTAAGATCATCATCTTCAAGCCTGAGATCACTTTCAACAAATCCGGCTTTCTCCAGGCGTTTTAAATGCAAGTTTACTACCTGCCTTGAGAGGCTCAGGTCCTTGGCGAGTTCGTATACATACCTCTCCCTTTCGGCCAGCATGTAAAGCAGTTTAAGCCTTACGGGATGAGAGAGTGCCTCGCCAATATCCACTATTTGTTGAAGTGATTTTGCCATCCTGAATGTCCTCGCATACTATTTTGGTTGTACCTGACCAAGAAGATTTCCAGAACCTGTATAGACATAAAGCTTTAGATTTCTTCCAACTTGGATTTTATATCCTCTACTGTTTTTTTGATTTCTTCGATGTCTTTTTCCATTTTAATAATTCGCTCATTATCCCTCGGAGCTGTGTAACCGGATCTGTTCAGCAACACTATCGCCACACCCACTATAAGAAGAATGATTAGAAGATTCAGGAGAAATCCCCAGAAGGAACCAGTTATGCCATATCCCATGCCGTTCAAGCTTTCCACCTCGAAAATAACAAATATTCTTAAGATTATCGGTTTTTCTTATTCAACCGACTTTATTTCTCAGATATTGCTGCCATAAATATAAAAGAATATCCGGCAAAATGTACGCAAATGTAAGAATTCATTAGAGACTTTGGTAAAAGGGCAATAAACGTATCCTCTTCAGATTGTATGGGTAAAAGTAAATTTCATGTATTTGTTGAAACACTAAATATCTAATTAAGTTTGAGAAACAGCTTCAACCGATGCACTCAACTTTATAACTGTATGATGAGTTTGTGGAAGATTTTTTGAGTTGGAAAATTCTCCATCGAATTTGAAGAGGATACTAGTAAACTGAAGAATTAACCTGTAGATTGAAGAATTAACCTGTAACTTAAAGAATTAATCCATAAAAGAAAATTAACCTGAGAAAATAAATAAAAGAAGAATGCTAGTAAATGGATTCAATACTCAAAAAAATATTGAAACGCTATTGCTATCAACAGGCATATGCCCTGCAGGAGCCATGACCTCTGCCGTTTCCGCTGCCTGTCTGTGCTCCTGTGCAAACAGGATAATTGGTGAACACTTCACCGCTGACGGCATCAATTCTTGCCTGCCTGTAAACCCCGTCCTCATCCAGATAGGAAACAATCCACCAGCGACGCATCTGAGAAATGTCCTCTTTGGAGACTTTGCTGTCGATTTTTGTTTTTGCGATTTCGAATGCTTCATCTACGGTCTTGACCTCAAGTTCCGAAGTATTACTTGAATTGAAGTAAGGGCAGTTGGAGAAGTTCCCATAACATGAGCCAGAGTCCATGTGTCTTGCAGCCCACCTGTGCATTGATCCAAAACCGTAATTCGTTCCTGCGTTATCCGAAGCAACCGCACTGACAACCGCTGCTCCGGAAATCCCTATAAACAGTATTCCCAGGAGAATTGCTATAATCGCTTTTCTCATTTTTACACCTTCACACATATTTTTGTTTGTAACCTACATTTAACCGTAAACATCTGGTACTACAACATATGTAGTGTATTTGCTACATATGTAATTTGATACAAAGACATATAACTTTTGGCATATACTGTTTGTTTTCACGAAAAATCAGCGGTACTTCTTATTAATCCATTATACAAGTAGTGAGATCCAGCAAAAAGTGAATGAACAGACAAATGAAAAGATTGCGGGTAAGTAAAACTAGTATCTGAAGAATGATGGATAAAAAAACTCTCAGGAAGTAAGTTCACCATCACTTAACTTCACAACCCTATCTGCAGCTCTGGCCATTTCAGGGGCATGAGTCGCAACGACAAAACTAATCTTCTGTTCTCTATTAATATCTTTCATGAGATTTATGATTTTTTTCCCAGTAACCGAATCAAGGTTTCCGGTAGGTTCGTCGGCCAGAATAAGCCTGGGATTATTCGCAAGAGCCCTGGCTATGGCTACTCTTTGCTGTTCTCCTCCAGATAACTCCGAGGGCAGGTGAGATATTCTATCTCCAAGTTCAACCAGATCAAGGAGTTCAGTTGCTCTCTGTTTTTGTTGGGAGCGGTTGATTCGGTTAAAATGCATTGGATAGCAGACATTTTCAAGGGCATTCATTGTAGATATTAAATTGAAAGCCTGGAATACAAAACCTATAGTCTGTCTGTGGAGTCGGACAAGGTGAGAAGAGTTTCTGTAGTCAACTTCGGTACCTTCTATAAAAACACTGCCAGAAGTAGGCTGGTCAAGGCAGCCGATAATGTTAAGTAGAGTAGACTTGCCGGACCCGGAAGCGCCCATAAAGGAAACAAATTCCCCTTCTTCAATTTCCACATTTACTCCCCTGAGAGCTTCTACATGAAGTCCGGAATCAAAAGTATAAAACTTTGACAGGTCTCTGGTTTCAACAATATTCATTTATTATCCCTTTCCTGCAAGACGTTAGCTACTCATCTTTTCAGAGGATTCGGAATCTTTAAACTTAAGCACAAGTATCGCATTTGTTGCCAGAAGATAATCTCCTTTGTCCTGAATGCTAGCAAAATTCTCAGCCGGCTCTAGATAATCTGCTACCGGCTTCTCATCCAGAGCGACCTGGACAGTCTCATTTGTCTGGTAAATATTCTCCCAGCTTTTACCACTTCCGAACAGAAGCTGGATAATATCTCCAAGGACCGGAATACTACTGGTCTTCTCATTAAAAAAAAGATTATTCCTGGCTTCTCTGCCCGAACTGTATCCTCCTGAAGGTGAAACAGTTATCAAGCGTGCATCCGTAACATTATCGAGGTTAATATCACCTTTAAAATAAGTAGTTGTTGTTGCTACTTCCGGAGTAATTCCATAATCAGCATACAGCATATCACAACCTTCACCAATCCAGTACTCGATAATCGGTGATTTCGGGTCCTCGTAGACGAGGAGAAGCCCGATACCCTGTACGCAAAAGGTACTTCCGTTTTTGTCCGTATTTGCCAGTGAGATGGAATAATTTCCGGATTTGGAAATCTTCCCGCTAAGGTCACATGTGTTCATCCCCGAGAAGTAATCGTACCTTGACACAAATCCCTTGGTATCCGTATACATGTGCCCTTCAGGCAGGGGTACAGCAGTTCCTGAGCTTGTAAGGGAAGCATTGAATTGCGGATATATGCCTTCCAGATCTTTTTTGCTCCAGACCCAGTAAACGTAAGCTTTTGCAACCTTAATAGAACTCCCTGCAGGAGGATTAACACTAAAGTTAACCATATAACTTTTGTTGTATGTAAGCTCACCACTATATTTACTATCTCCAAGAGAAAAATCAAGGCCTCCATGGTGTTCATCATGGATGACAGTCTGCAAGGGTTTATCTCCGGCATACGAGGCTGAAGCTGGAATTGTGAGCAGCAGGAGATTAAGTAAAATTGCAACTGGCTTCAAATTCATTATTATCCTCATCCGACTCAACAATATGGTTATGTTCGTCGACTTTCGCTCTTAGGGTGTGATCCCCACCCACGGTTTCAACACGTATATCGTTCACGATTGTTTTTTGGCCTGCAATTTCCGGAATATTCAATACAGTGACACTTTTTCCGTCAAGAGAAATATTTACATCGAAGTTCCGAGCTGAAGCTTCTCCGTCATTAATAATCTTTACCGGGACAGAGTAGGCAGTTTTCTCCGCTACATGAGATTCCCCGATACAGCCACTTAAAGCCAGTATTATAAGTACCGCAAGTAAAAGTAGCAGATATGGTTTTTTTCTTCGGAATCCTAAAATCGAGAGGAAAGAAAGAAAAACTATCGAGGAAGATGCGGCTTCTTTTTGTGCCTCTACTTTTACAGGATCTCCAAGGGAAACCGAAAGTTCTGGCTTTGATCTGACACTTACATTTAGTGCACAAACATTATTTTCCTTGTCTGACTCTTGTATACTATTTTCCGGGTTTAAAGAGAGTTCAAGCAGGTGATTTCCTTTGATTGCAGACCATGAAAAAGAAGAACTATACACTCCGGAAGCTTCCATATGGACTGGAACAGTTGAAACCTCACTTCCATCTACCCTGAAGCTCATAGTGCAGTTCTGATCATAAATTCCCCCAGGATTGTTTATTGTGAAGGAGATTTTTGCCGGCATTCCATCGACCAGCTCTTCTTCAGAGACATTCATATCAGGATAAAAGTCAGGAAGAACAGATGCCTTATCCTTTGAGCTCAAAACCAGGGCTGCAAGTACAGGATGCAGGTAGTCCTCTCCTTCCTTGTCATCAATATCCCCATCCCCGTTCAGGTCAATTCCCCTCACAAAGGCTGCTGAGTTATTATCCTGCAAATAATCAAGCACATCAAAACTTTCTATATCAAAATATCTGGAAGGAGAACCTTCATTTCCGGATGCATCATTACTTGTCTCATCAGCAATGTCTCTAACTTTTTCTCCATATTTTTCAGAGAGGTTCCTGGGTGAAGTTCCAAGAGTCTTTCCGTTAAATTCGAGATAATCAGGCAGTCCTTTAGACCCTGTAAGATATACTACCGAAAGATTTGCAGCATCCTTGCTAGTCAAAGTCTGTCCGCAGTTGAAATTAACACTTACTCGGTCACTGGAATTTGCCAGAGTACCGCTCCAGCCTTTCCCGTGAAGATTTACGTTTCCGCTCAGGAGCTGGTAGGAAACTTCAGGTGCTTTTTCGTTCTCACATCCCACGGCAAGCACTGCACCATATACCCTTCCATCCAGCTTGTTTCCTGGCTCTCCCTTGCTCGTAAGGATGTTAACAATATTTTCACCGTTTTTTGTAACATTGCTCACATCATAAGAAACCCAGTAAACTCCATGGCCTGCACAGTATACATTTTTGCTTTCGTCATTAACACCAGCAAGCGGTAACTGCTCAAGCTTTTGCCCGTTAAACTCAGGCCGGAGCCATCCTTCGTAATTCTCCGTGCCTCCCCAAACTCCAACATACAGGCGAGCCCAGCGGACAGTACCATCCGGAACGTTAAAATTTTGGGAATAGGGAGGAAATGTAAGTCCGTGCCCTCCATCTATGTATACTTCTCCTCGGAAAGTGCCCTGAGCATCCGGAGTTAGAGGTATACCTTCAAAAGAGTAGCTGGCTCCTGTAAGAGGAATTGAAATTAGCAATGAGAGCAAAAAGACAAACAATATAACTATTTTTGTAATTCCTGTTTTCATATCCGCTCACTTTCACACCAGAGTAAAGTCTCAACTTTGAGAGAAGCCTGGTAAGTCTCTGATTTCATTTTTGGGTAGATTTTTTTAAGTTTGTAGAATTAATATGACAAGTTCGTAGAATTAATGTGACAAATTTGTCTCACAATTGAATAATTACAAAAACTTAAAGGTTATTAAATATTACTACTTTTCTATTTTGTATGAATAATTATAATAATAGATAATTTTAATAAAGATTATTATAATCAAGATTTACATTCGAACTTAACCCGCATAGAGGGCTAAAGTTTCAACAATAAATATATGTTATTTTGAGAGATTAATCTTTTTAATACCATAAAAGATAAATTAAAACCATTTTTGAAGTTTTTTGATGCATAAAGGGCCAATAATCTTGTTTTTTAAGTTTTGAACTTTAATTTTGGTTTTGGCATAAAATCATAATAACTTAAAAATAGTACTAATTGTTGCCATATTAACATATTGATTAGTGATTTTTTAACAAAAATTATATACTCAGAGTTATTAGCTATCTACTAAATCATAATATAAAGAATATGGGAAAAGTTAAACGATATTTCGTTTTAAATAATATTTAACTCTAAACGAGATTCCATTTAAAACAATATTTCGTTTTAAACAATCTTCCACGCATTCGGATCGATGTCTATATTTTGAAGAGTGCCTTACAAACCCAGTTTTGAAATAGTCCAATGGAACCTCAAACTTGGAGTAAACTTATGATAAGGAGGATATGGATTCAGGCTTTACTCGAGCCCATGATAGAAACAGTAGATGAGCAGGATCTATGTGAAACTGAAATAGTAAAGATAGCTGAGAAATGAGCAGGATCTATGTGAAACTGAAATGATAAAGATAGCTGAGAAAAGAAGATGAAAATGAAGAATAGCAAAAATAATGGCAAATTCTGCAGGTGGAAAGATAGGATATGAAGACTAGAAGAGTAGAACAAAAAGGAGATCAAAAAAGAGATCGGAAAGGAAATCAAAAAGGAGATCAAAAAGAAAATCAAAAAGAAGATCAGAAAGGAGATCAAAAAGGAAATCAAAAAGGAAATCAAAAAGGAAATCAAAAAGAAGATCAAAAGAAGATATATAAAATGAGAAAAATTTGGGGAATAAATGGAGATCATAAGCCAAATAGCGAACATAAAATAAGAATAATAAGACTCAGCCAGGAAGGAAATAAATTTAACCGGCTGGTAAGGTTACTTTGCGTGATAGCAGGACTATGCTGTTTGCTTTCCATGCCTGCCCTGGCCCAGACCCCCGAGAAAAACGGATACATAGCAGACAAGCCACTTGAAACATACATACATGACTCGATTAACGGAGGTCTCTATTATAGTGTTGGAAGCAGTTATTACAGTGGGAAGGTCTATCCCGGAGATGTGTACTCCGTAACACATAACATCGACCTGCCCGAAGGATCGACAGTAAAATTCGCAAGACTTTATAATTACTGGACCTGGAGTGCCGAAGGTGTCACTGGCAGGTACCCTGAGATGAAAGTGAGATTTAACGGAAAAGAACTTACACCTGAAAAAGAATACAGTGACAGGAAAGGCTGGGGCATCTATGATTATCCCACAGGCACCTGGGCTTATAACATAACTGATCTTGTAAACGGTTCGGGTACTTGTAGCACTGAGATTGAAAACACAGGCCCTGATGCATCTTTTGTTTGTATTGACGGTGTAGGTTTGCTAATAGTTTATACGGACCCTAAAGGAAAAGATATCGAGTACTGGATCAATGAAGGAGCTGACGAACTAAATTCTCAGGTGGATGAGAACGGCAACTCGCTTTATTATGCGAGCTCTAATGAGACAATATGTGAAATGCTCAAGCCTACCTTACAGCTCCCTGTCCGCAGTGCAACCCTCTGGACGATTGCTCAATCCGGAAACTGGAATGATAACGCTCTCATGATAAACGATCAAAAATTTCCCGGGATTACCGATGGAGAACCTTATCCTGACCTTGATACCGATATGAGAGATATCACAAGCTACCTGAAATCTGGAGAAAATAGCATCCTTTTCCAGGCCATAGGAGACTATGTGGTACCTTCAGGGGCCTTCTTAGTGATTGAAAAAGATCCACAGGCAGAAGAAGCAGCACAGGCTTCTGAGGAAAGTTCCGGAAAATCGGATGAAACCGGCGAAACTCAGGAGACTTCCGGAAACAAAGCTAGCAAGGCCCCAGGATTTGGATTTGATTATGCCCTTGCCTTTTTAACTGCAGGTAAACTGGTTGCAGGGCATAGACAGAAAAAGGGTTGAAAGAGACTTTGCTCCCTATTCTTCAGGTATTCTTCATCAAACAGGTACGGTCCCCCCGAAACCAATGTAGCTCAGGTAAAGTCCACCTGACGTTAAAAGGATTGTATATATCAAGAAGATATAATCATTCCTTTTTAATTTGAGTTCGTTTACATAGGTCCTATGCCTGTTTGCTCGAAAGCCTCGTGTGTCGGCAGCAATGGCAAGTTTTCTTCCTGCCCGGAGTATATTAACTACAAGAGGAACAAGGATATATTTCAGGGCCTTTGCTTTTCTGCGGACGTCACCTTTAAGCTCAAGCCCTCTTGCTTGCATTGCGTTCAGGATTATGCCGCTTTCTTCGAGCATTGTAGGAGCAAAGCTGACCGCAGAGGATACCATAAATGCAATTTCATATGGAATACCTATTCTATAACTTTTTCCTGCGATCCGAATTTCGAAAAAGCGAACAAATGCGTCGATAAGCATTCCTGGATGAGTTGTGGCAATAACAAGCATAGCAGCACTTAGAGAAGCCATAACGCGGAAGGACTGATATAGTCCATAGACGGCTCCGTCTGCATAGAAATAGATTCCTCCTGTAAGAGGTCCCAATAATGGGAAAGACGATGGAACGAGAGTAAACAACGGATCTTTAGCCCAATAATAAAAAAGAGCCTGCGATATTGTAAAACTCAACAGAACACTCATGAAGATAAGAATTATTGCTTTTATCCTGCTTTTTGAGGGTTTTAACATAAACCAGAAAGGTAAAGTTGATATGAATAATATTGCCAATAGATCCGGAGTCCCGAACACAACACTTAGCACCGATATTCCAAAGAGCCAGAACAATTTAACTCTCGGGTCAAGCCTGTGAAGCAAGCTATCTTTTTGTTCATAGCGAAAAAGACTTTTCAAACATGGATCCTCCGTGAAAATTATTCATACAAAAATAAATTATAATTAAACTATTTCTTACTTTCTATAATAAATTTAAGCTTAAAGGTATACTCAAGAGGCAGATAGTATGGATTCCGTATCTGAGAAAATTTCAGTTGGCTTGGGAACTGCACATATCAAGCTTGAAAACCTCACATACAGCTACCCTCACTCAGATTCCCAGGTACTTTTGGACGTAAATCTTGAACTTAAAAAAGGGGAATTTGTGCTACTTGTGGGTCCTAGCGGTTGTGGGAAAAGTACTCTTGTCCGCTGCTTTAACAGGCTGATTCCAGAAATCTCAGGAGGAAGTTTTTCCGGACGTGTTCTGCTTCAGGGAAAAGATCTTAAAAATGAAAAAATCAGAAAGCTGGCTCTTGAAGTTGGAATGGTGTTCCAGAACCCGGAAACCCAGTTGTTTTGTATGACAGTAGCTGAAGATATTTCTTTTGGGCCTGAAAATTTGGGCTTACCCAGAACTGAGGTACTATCCCGCGTAGAAAAAGCTCTTAAAGCAGTTAGACTGGAGAAACTTAGTAATCACTTCATTTTCACACTCTCAGGGGGAGAAAAACAGAGGACTGCAATAGGAGGAAATCTAGCAATGGAGCCTGAAATCCTAGTTCTTGATGAACCAACATCGGATCTCGACCCTACAGGCACTCAGGAGGTTCTTGAGCTACTAAAAAGACTAAACGAGGAAAAGCAGACAACCCTTATTCTAATAGAACACAAACTTGACTCGGTTTTCGAAATAGCAGACCGTATGCTTGTTATGGACAAAGGTAGATTTATCTTTGATGGAAAACCTTTCGAAATCCTGTGCCGTGAAGAAGAAACACTCAAAAGACTAGGAATTCATCCCCCTCAACTTACTGAAATTGCTCATCTGCTGGGAATGGATTCCGAAGCTTTAATAGCCCTATCCTATGAAAACGTTCTGAATAGGCTTGCTAAACTCCTGCAAATACCTGGCCAATTTGAAAGCCAGATAGAGCAAATACATGAAACTTCCAGTCCTACTGAAACTTTCAGTTCCATTGAAACTTCCAGTTCTATTGAAATTTCCAGTTCCATTGAAAATTCCAGTTCCATTGAAAATTCCAGCTCTATTTTATCCTCAGAGGAAAATTTACCCTTTGTACGAATAGAGAACCTCTGCTACAGGCTTGAAGATGGTTCGGAAATCCTCAAGGATATTAATCTGGATATCAAAAGTGGCGAGTTTCTTGCTCTTCTTGGACACAACGGAGCTGGAAAGACAACTCTAGCAGGCCACTTAATAGGATTTTGCAGGCCTTCCGGTGGAAGAATCCTTCTTAATGGAAAAGACATAGAGAGGTATTCGACAGCTCAGTTATCAAAAAAAGTTGGGTACCTTTTCCAGAATCCAGATTCGCAGATATTTATGGACAGTGTAATTAAAGAAGTTCGTTTTGGACTCGAGAACATGGGTATTCCCAAAGAGAGAATTGAAAAACTGGTAAACGAATCCTTGGAAACGATGGAACTTTCGGCATATAAAAACAGGCACCCTCACTCACTCTCAAGAGGGCAACGACAGCGCCTGGCAGTAGCTTCCATTCTTGCCCTCGAGCCGGATCTTCTTGTCCTGGATGAACCTACAACAGGACAGGACAGAGGACACATACTTAAGTTCCTCGATAAGATTAAGGAACTGAAAAAACTTGGGAAAACGATTATTCTCATAACACATGACATGGAGCTTGTAGCCGAGTATGCTGAAAGGGTTGTAGTGATGAAGCAGGGGAGAGTCCTGCTGGACGGACCAACAGCAAAAGTATTCTTAAGCACGGATAAACTGAATGAAGCTGGAATCATCCCTCCCCTCCTTCCAAGGCTTTGTTTTGACCTTCAAAAACAGGGAATTAATGTTCCTCCAATATTAACAGTCTCCGAATTGAAATCTTTCCTCCGGGATCATTGTCCGGAGTTGCAGGATTGAAAAAGCGAAATCAAGGAAACAATTCGTACAAAAGTAAAAAGAAAGAAGAAAAAAGAAGATAATGTAATAGAGTTGATCAGTTACCCCCACTCCTTTTTAGTCCTGATCTTTTTTATCGTTTTTCAATCCAAGGTTTATTCGTTTTCAGATTATATCCCTTATTTTGTATTAGTTGTCACTTTTATATAATTTGTTTTTGTTGTCGTACTGCTGCCTGCAGTATTTGTTGCTGTCAATGTCACCGTATAACTCCCTGCTTTGGAATACTTATGCTTTGGATTCTGGATTGTGGACGATGCACCGTCTCCAAAGTTCCATTTCCATTTAGTTGGTAAGCCTGTGCTAGTGTCA
>DUGT01000063.1:0-21430 GCA_013331275.1 Methanosarcina sp.
AATTTAGGTCTGGCTATTTGAACCAGCTGTGCAGTCCTGCCAAAGTATGTTTTCTTTCCTGTAGCCAGCACAATTGTACTTGCTTCTCCTTTCTTAACTATCGAGCCTGAGTACAGGACCGAGTTCTCCTTTTTTTCAACCGCCATAGATTCACCGGTAAGCGCCGACTGGTCTGATTCAAGTTTACCTGCAACTACTTTGAGATCTGCTGCGACAAAATCTCCGGTTCTAACCCTTACTATGTCTCCTGGAACAAGTTCCCTGGCTGGCACTGTATTCCATTTTCCATCCCTCAGGACTCTTGCCTCAACCTGAAGGCTTTTCTTCAACGAGTTTATTACGCTGGATGCCTTCTCTTCTTGCAGAAAGCTCAATATCGAATTAAAAAGCAGCAAAGCCCCAATGATATACAGATCAAGATACTTGCCCAAAATAAAAGAGACCAGCATTGTCAGTTCGAGCATCCAGGCTGTTAATCCCCAGAATTTCTTTAAAAATTTTATAATCCAGGACTCCTTCTTTTCAGGTATTTCGTTAAAACCGAATTTACTGGTCCTTTTTTGAGCTTCTTCCTCCGATAAACCTGTTTTAGTATCAACACTGAGCCTTTTTGCTACTTGTTTCCAATCCAAATTATTTGGCTCATTGCTCTGCCCTTGACTTTCCCCATCAGCCATTTAAGTTTACTCCTGTGATCTGTAGCTTTTGATTGCATCTACATAGTTTTTTAAATCGTGATCTTAAAGTATAGCTGCATAGCGTCAGTTCTTTTACACAAAGCTTCTTTTCCCCACACTTTAAACTGCAAAGCGATTATGAGTATATAGGTTTACGTGATTGAAGCATTTTTTGAGTTATGATAATACTTTTAGGACAGTAAACAGAGATTCCAAAATATGGTAACAAATGTAAAAAAATTAAAAATTACTAAATTTTTGACATTTACCGGACGGATGCCATTATGAGTTTACGTTGACAGATATTGGGCATTAAGTCGATTGAAGACATGAGCCGCCAATTGAAGACAGAACTCTTCCTGTGAACTCAATATGAATTGAAAAAGAAAAAAATAGCTGAAATTTGAAATCGAATAAGGGGTTAGCTAATTATATATAATACATATAATAAATGTAAAATTTATCTTGTAGAAAAAAGCCTACGCAGTCTTATGCTGGTGAGAAAAACAATCAAAAAGAGAGCAGCTCAATATCCAGACGTTAAGTAAAAACCTGGTGAGTAACCGAATGAAAAAACGAACATTTAACAACATAAAGAAGAAACTGGCTATTTTGATATTAGTATTATATTTAGTATCAATGATAGCTGTCGCAGTAAGCACTGGAACCTCGAATGGTGCAAATACAGGAAGTAAAGACAGTGGAAAATTAAGTGGAAATATAAACCATGATGGGCAAAAAGGAAACATAAATGTGACACATACAAAGGGAAATACAAATTACTCAACCGTGACTACAGTTTCTACATCAGCTTAATAGCTTGTAACAACCATAAAGTTAGATTTAACTTGCGTTCAAGGTTTTAAGGCAACCTGAGGCTTGTAAACACGTCGGGATTTACAACATTCTGAGGTTTTCCTTCAATGAATTTTTCTATATTTTGGACGCAGACATATGTGCATTCCTCAAGAGACTCTTCCGTCAGAAAAGCTATGTGAGGCGTCAGTACGACATTTTCCAGCTTTGTCAGAGGGTCATTTACCGGTAATGGCTCTTTTTCAAAAACGTCAAGACCGGCTCCACGGATTTTTTTCTCTTTGAGGGCTTCTATAAGAGCAGCTTCATCAACCACCTTCCCTCTGGCAGTATTTATCAGGATTGCACTCTTTTTCATTTTTGCAAGTTCTTTTGCTCCTATCATTTTTTCCGTGGAAGGAGTTAAAGGCACATGAAGCGTAACAATATCAGATTCCGAAAGTAAGGTATCCATGCCGACAAATTTTATTCCAAGTTTTCTTTCTTTTTCTGCACTCGGATGGCCTGTAACCGAAATGACATTCATGTTAAACCCGTGAGCTATCTGGATAACTCTTACTCCTATACTGCCGGTACCTATTACCCCTATTGTTTTTCCCATAAGCTGATTTCCAACATAGTTTCGCCAGTCAAAATCTCCCTCACGCAGCCTGGTATCTGCAATATGCACTTTCCTTAGAAGATTTAGAGCCAGGGCAAAAACCATTTCAGCAACCGAATCAAATGCATAGTCAGGAACATTGGACACAACCACACCTTTTTCAGTTGCAGCTTTGAGATCTATATGATCATAGCCGGTTTGCCATACGGAAAGCATAGTCAAGTTTTGGGAGGCATTAAACGCTTTTCCCGAAAAGCCATATCTACCTACAATGGCTATATCTGCATCCCTTACTCTTGAGATAAACTCTTCAGTTGAAGAAGGCATGCTTTCAAAGACTTTAAGGTCACCGAGCACCTCAAGTTTTTTTCTATATTGTTCTGGCAGGAATATAGGATCTGAAACAACTATTTTCATATTTCTCACTTCCTCGAATCATAGAAACTCAGGTACTTTTCCGGGTCTTCGTCAAACTTCTTTTTACAGGCAAGAGAACAGAAATAGTATTCTTTTCCCTTATGTTCGCTTGTGAATTTTGCTTTTCCTTTATCGATTTGCATTTTGCAAACTGCATCTGTTTCAGTAGATAAGGCCGAACCCATATTGTTCATGTACACTCCCCAATTTGTCCCGATTTTTATAATTACAACTATAATTATAATCTAATTATAATTATATCTGCTATTTTTCTTCGACATAGATATATGTTACTCCTTTCAGGTCACTTCCCTAAAATCGAAATCCTTCAAGTTTGATTGTACCTCTTCGCCGACTTAAATTCATAGAAAACCGATTTTAACTTTAGAAAACAACATAGAAAATTCAGGAAGAGTTGGAGTTCTTAAACTTCAAAAAGTTCCCGAGACATACTGTCGACAGGTATAATCTACAACCTTTTAAAGTAACAGTTAACATATTATAGTGAAGAAGTTTGTCAAATTCATCTGCTTACTCTGCAGATGGAGAACTTCAGTCTAGAAGTAAGAGCATATCCAAAGAGTGTTATCCAGGAGTATTGTGACTTATAACGTTTACAATTAGCAATACGTAAAACCAAGATACTTGGTACTATATACCTACTATAGTCTTTAAGATGTAATAGCTAAAAACCCTCATCTTTTTACGGTGGTAGAAGTGAGTAAAATTAAAAAGGAAATTACTGCTTTTCTCTTTTTTCTGACTCTTGCAGTACTATTGGGACTAGCTGTAAAAAGTTCAATTGATATAATAAAAGAAACTCAAACCCCTAAAGTAGGTGGTTTAGATATCCAATTTGAAAATGGAACTACCGAGTCGGAAGTTAAAACCATTCTTGAAAATTACAATATGACTGTGAACTATACTACAGATTACGACTCCGACTATATGATAAAAAGGGACTATATAAACTTAGGTCAAGATAAAAGAACGGATATAATGAACGAATTGAGAAAAGATGAAAATTTTACTTATCATACCGAAATCAAAAAAGGAAATTATAGCATAATTATGTTACCTGAAAAATTTATTCCGAATAACAGATCACTTACAACATTGGAAAAAAATAATCTTCAATTGAAAAAGTCCATTAATTGTTATATCCATTTGGGAGATGAATCAAAGTATTGGATCCCAGAGAGAGACGCGCTCAGAATAAAAAAGGAGCTTGAAAAAAACGAGAAAGTTTTGACCGTAGGTTTTGGCTACATTGAATATTAAAGGATAATGGTAATCTATTATCTCATAGTGGTCTACTATCTCATAGTGGTCTATTATCTCAAAGCTGCAAGCTACTATTGAATTTTCATTCATAGTTTATTAGTACCGATCTGAGAAGAGTTGTGGCCGGTAACTGACTTCAATTTTTACAAAACACCATTATTAGCTTTTCTGACAGGCTCTAACTAGAAGTATAGTGGTTGCTTGCTCCCGTTCCGTTTTCTTCAGTCACTCATCCTCTTTCACTTTCCCTCTTTCACTTTCCCTCTTTCACTTTTCCTCTTTCACTTTCCCTTCCTCCTTAAGTTTTAACTTTGTCCTGTAAAGTGCGAGCAAGAAACCGTATATAGCAGGGCCGATTACTAGCCCGGTAACTCCTATCACAAGAAGAGGGGCTCCAAACGCTAGGATTGTCAGTATTGGGTGTACGGCTCCCTTTTTCTCAACCAGTTTAGGCCTTAAGTAATAATCCTGCACTGTGTTTAGAGCAACACTGAATATCAATATCTGTAAAGCTTTACTATAGTCCTCAAGTAAAGCATAGTATGCTGTCAGAGGTAGGTACACTCCTGGTAGTCCAATTAAGGGGTACATTGACAGAAGAAACACAAGTGAAGCCAGAACACTCGAGTAAGGTACACCGAGCAGATACAGGCCAAGCAAAGCAATGATTCCTACTATAGCACTTGCAACAAAATGTTGTCTAAACAGTCCGGAATAGATTAAGTCTAACTCTTTTAAGAACGATTTAACTTCTTTTTCGTTTTTGTCAGGTACAAAGTTTAAAACCTGATTAATTAACTTGTCTCCGGTAAGTAAAAGATAATATGAAAATATGATCGCTACTATAAAAGCTACTATATAAAATGGCAAAGTGGCTGTTAAAAAAAACACTAACGTTTTTGTTGGCGGAAAGTATGTGTCTGTTAAATCTGAGATGAGATGGTTAATCTGGCTTGTAGTCTTGGGAAGATTAAAAGGTACGTTTATCTCTGCAATTCTTGTTACTCTGTTTGTTATATCTAGAGTAAGCATCTGTAGAGTTTCAGGCGAGCTAAAAAGAGTTGAAACCTCACTGACAATAGCATAAATTATCCTTATACCAATCAGGACAAAAACAGTTAACGCTAAAAGAACTGAAGCTGCAGCTGCTATCCTTCTGTGCTTTGTTCGATACTCTAAAAAGGAATATAAAGGAGCAAGAAGGTATGCAATAAAAAAGCTAAAAAGTATCACGGAGAAAAAAGGTTTCGTTATATATACTGCAATGACAATAACAAATAGAGTAACCAGTATTGTGAATTTAGTGAAATTATCCCCGCTACCCATATAATGTAATAAGAGTAGTTTAGATCATAAGATTTCTTGTGATTTTATTTCTGACAGTTCAGAACGTCTGAGTTCCTAACAGCTTTTTTGTTTTCTCATAGGTTATTTTCAGTTTTTCAGAGCTATTAAGTAAATAAGGATTATCGCAGGTCCTCTTTTCTCAAATCTTCTGAACTCTCCTCATGTGATTTGTTCAGTACTTTCTCCGTCGTGACACAGTTTCCCTTAGAAAACTGTGTACATAGTCTCTGTACTGATCTTGCACATATCTCAACTTTGATCTTTCACATGCCTCAATCCCGATAGTGCCCATCTTTCAATCCTGATCGTGTCCATGTCTCAATCCCGATTATGCCCACGCTTTGGTCCTGATCTTGATAATATACAAGCTTCCAGGAAAAGAAGTAGCTCTCTGGGTATTTGTGTCATACCTTTCTCGCTATTCTTTTCCTGGACCATTTCCAACCGGAACCAGTGAAAAATGTTCCTTTTCTAATGTACAGAACAGGAAGCCGATTGATTTTAATAAAATTTTTCAATTTCGTGCTTTACGTCCTCAATAGAGAACTTCTGCCTTACAAGAGGCTCTTCCTGAATCGCAGGTATTCCTTCTTCAAGCGTTTCTCGCTCATTTTTGTAAAAAATACCATTAGGGATCTTATCTCCCCATTCCAGAGACCTTTCGAAAGCTTTTAAGCGATCAGAGGGATCATATTCTCCTTCTAGTTTATAGACCCTGTCCCGGTACCACTTGAAAGTATTTATCTTATTAAAGGTTACGCAGGGCTGAAGGATATCAAGAAGGGAAAAACCTTTGTGTGCTATTGCAGCCTTCATAAGCTCTTTCAGATAATCCTGATCTCCTGCAAAACCTCTGGCTACGAAACTGCAGTCCTGGGAAATTGCCAGAGCGAGAGGGTTCATTGGCTCTGCAAGGACACCGTAAGGCTGGATTTTCGTGTGGGTTCTTTGAGCTGTGGTAGGAGATGCCTGTCCTTTTGTCAGTCCGTAAATCTGGTTATTGTGCACGAACATGGTAATATTCGGGTTCCGGCGAATTGCATGAAGGAAATGGTTTCCGCCTTCTCCGTAACAGTCCCCATCTCCTGCAACCGCAATTACGTGTAGAGAGTTATTAGCAAGTTTTGCAGCCGTAGCTACAGGCAGGGTTCTTCCATGCAGCCCATTAAACGTATGGCATTTTATATAATGAGGCAGTTTTCCAGCCTGTCCTATTCCCGAAACTACAAGCACTTCCCAGGGCTCAATTCCAAGCTCTACAAGTGCCTCTTTGACAGTAGAAAGGATATTGAAATTTCCACATCCTGGGCACCAGGCAGGAACCTGGCCTTTATAATCTTCAGATGTAGGCATGCAATTCCTCCTTCAGATTTTCAATTGTAAAAGGCCTCCCATCATACTTGAGAATCTTGTGGGAAAATTCAAACCCTGTCTCTGCTTTCATTACTTTTGCAAACTGTCCTGTAGCATTGTTTTCTATACAGATTGTAAGATCAGCCTTCTCAAGAAGCTCAATATAATCAAACTTGTCCCGTTCCGGAAGAGGGTAGACCTGGCTGAAGTGCATCATAGCAACCTTGTGATCCTTAGAAATAGTATCGACAACCTCTTTTATCACACCGTAAGTAGACCCACGCCCTATAAGCACTATTTTTGGAGAAGAGTCGCCATAAAGAAGCGGAGGTTCGATCTCTTTCTTAATAAGAGGCAATTTATTCAACAGCCTTTTCTGGACCATTTTGATCCGGGTCTCGGAATCTTCTATGATATGTCCCTCCTCGTCATGCTCGTCGCTATCCGCTACAACGAGGTGTTTTCCGGCTTCTCCTGGGATTGCAAGAAGAGAGATTCCTGTGCTGGAATATTTAAAACGCTTATATACCTCAATACCTTCAAGGTCTTTTTCTCTCAGTCGATAATCATTGTAAATTATATTCTCAAGATCGAATTTTTCGTACGTCCATTCAGTATCCGCAAGATACTGGTCTGACTGGATGAAAACAGGGATCTGGTACTTTTCTGCAAGCTCAAAAGCCTTATTAGTGAGGTAAAAAGCCTGTTTTGGGTCTCCCGGCTCAAAAATTACTCTTGGAAACTCTCCATGTGCTGCATAAAGGACAAAAAGCAAGTCTGCCTGTTCCGTGCGTGTAGGTAAACCGGTTGCAGGTCCTGGACGCTGCATTTCTGCAATAACAATAGGAGTTTCGGTCATTCCTGCAAGAGAAAGACCTTCTACCATCAGGGCAAATCCCCCACCTGAACTTCCGGTCATTGCTCTTACACCTGCAAAAGAGGCTCCTATAGCCATATTGATGGCTGCAATCTCGTCTTCAGCTTGTTCAACGACCAGATTGTATTCTTCTGCTCTGGAAGCCATATAGTCCAAAATCCCTGTTGAAGGTGTCATAGGGTAACCGGAGTAAAACTTACAGCCTGACATAACAGCTCCCATTCCTATTGCGTGAACTCCGTCAATAAGCATTAGTCTTCTGTATTCAGGTTCACGGATTCCAAAAGCTTCGCAGCGAGGACAGTTAGTACGAGCATAATGATATCCCGCTTCTGCACAGGCTATATTATCCTTGATGACCTCTTCCCCTTTATCCTTGAAAGCTTTTCTTATAACGTTTCTGAAGGCTTCAAGCCCAAGATCAAGTATTCCGAGAGCTGCTCCGGTTGCTACGGTATTTGCCATAACNNTCCCCTTTATCCTTGAAAGCTTTTCTTATAACGTTTCTGAAGGCTTCAAGCCCAAGATCAAGTATTCCGAGAGCTGCTCCGGTTGCTACGGTATTTGCCATAACGCTTTTCTTACCTACATCAAGAGCTATTTTTCTGAAAGGAATATCTATGAACTCAGGTTCTTCAAATTTCTTTTTGGCAATTTCGGAATCATAGAGAATAAATCCCTCATTTCTCACGCTTTTTCTGTGAATTTCTATAGTGTTCAGGTCAAGAGCCAGGAGAATATCAACCATGTCTCTTGAGGCAGATATTTCCTTATCGGAAAAACGAATCTGGTAAAAATTATGCCCACCACGTATCCTGGACATGTAATCCTGGTGCGTAAATACGTGAAATCCTATCTTGGAAAAGACCTGTCCAAGAGCTCCTCCTATAGTCGCCAACCCCTGTCCTGCCTCTCCTCCTACTCGAAGTGTATAGTCCAGAAACTTTACCCCCAAATGTTTTTTTCTTAGCTTTGATTCACATAAGTTCAAGTCACTAATACTAGAATTCCAATTTGCAGATAGTTTTAATATCGTTGCAGCAAAACAGAGATTCTTCGACCCAACTTTACTTTATATCATCGTTAACTCTGTTTAGCTGTTTCTTTTTTAGTCCCCTTATGAGATATTATTACCAAGTATTAAATAATCTTGGTCATTGCCCATTTCCAAAAAGAATACAACCGCTCAGGAAATTTCAAGAATTGACAAGAAAGCCATGGAATTGACAAGAAAGCCATGGACATGGACGCATATCGATTCTAAAAGAGTTGTCAAATTTCTGTTTAAAACTGATCTGAAAACTCCACCCTTCACGTCCGCATGCTCACTTCGTGAGCAGATATCGGGCGGTTACTGGCAAAAAAGAAGAATATGAGATCTGTAAAATTACGGATATGTTTTTGGAGTATTTGCTTTCCTATTTTTATAGTCGTTCGGTTTCAACACCCTTTACAATGCTTATTATTCATTATTTTCCTTGGGATACTCAGTGAAAAGAAACACTTCAACCCATCCAAACCCTTCAGGAATAAGGATATGGAAGATTTCCCTTTTTTCCCTTTCTCTATTATTATCTTTTCAACATTTCAGACTTGTTTCAAAACCTTCGTTAGGTTCCTCGAAACCCTTAATATCTTCAAGGTCAAGTTTTTCCACAGTAGCAGGACAATTTTTGAACATTATCTAAAATCTATCTCTTACTCACTAATATCGTAATAAGCTCGCAACTCCACTATTTAACTTTTGAACAGTTAAAGCATCCCTGATTTTTTCCTCAAATACCAAACATGGCACACTTCCATAATGATAAATCGTTTCTTCGCCTCTCTATTTAAAGTTTAAAAAATCTAAAAATATAGTAGAGTTCAACTTTTGCATATACACATAGTTACCAGACTCTTCAGATAAAACTAACTCATTTGATCTGGTTTCGTTGCAAAAATTTCAGAATAAGATGTAAACTATAATTTCGTGCTATTACTATTTTAGATCATTATGTTTTTTTGAACATAACGATAAAGCGTTGACGCGGTTGGTCTTGTTGGGAACACATTATCTGTGGAAAGAGATTAAATGATTAAACGCTATCGTATTTTGTTCTAAATGTTTCGGGGTTGTCATGATGAAACGATAATTATTTATGTCATTATTATTTATGTCATTATGTCTAATGAAACATAACAATAAAATCTTTGAAAGCTAGTTGTCTTGCTATGAGTGCAAAAAGAGTTCATTTATGAAATTATACTGTTTCTGGCCCTGACATCGTGCGTAAGCATGTAACCGAGAGACCAGCAGTTGCGCAGGATAAGTAAAACACTCAGGAGCGTTCCAGTGGTAGCTTTTGATGATTTCTTATCTTCATGACTATGGCGGAAATCCTTGATTATGACAAGGCTTGACTTCTGTAGCTTACGGAGCATGAGCTCAGATTCGTTCATTGTAGGTTACATGTACACGACAACTAAATTGTTTATAGAGTGGATTTGATATGAATAGGAAACTCAAAGTTCTCTTCATAGCCATGATGTTAGTGGCTGCAGTCTTTTTAAGTGGCTGCACGGACAGTCATTCGGTAAAGGAAAATAATTCCAGTTCTGACAATAGTATGGAGAAAGTAAACCCTATTACCGAAAAGGAAAACAGCAGTGATGATAAACCGGTAAGTGTCGCAGAGGATATTGGTACTAACGGAACCAATGAGAGTACACCCGTTTATTCCCTTAATGATACTAATACGACACCTAATAACACGTTAAACACCACATCTAGTAACACGTTAAACACCACATCTAATAGCACAAGTTATTCTAACGGCAATGTAAGCTTATCGACACGTCATTCAGGCAGCGGACATTCCAGTAGCAGCAGTTCCTCAGAAACAAGTGATTCAGATGATACAGCAGAGCTTACTGATATGGCGCAGAGAACGGTGACGATTCCTACTTCTGAAAACATTGAGAAAATAAGTTGTCTGCATCCTATTCCCACATATATGACATGGAGATTGGCACCAGAAAAACTAAACAGTGTAGATATGGTGTTCAATGCAAACCCTCGTTTGGTACCAGAGGACGCAAATGAGACTCTGAATGGCCTGCCTGTCACTGGAGTATTTTTCAAAGGCATGAACCAGGAACAGATGCTGGCACTAGATCCTGATGTAATCGTATCTATGACAAAAGACCCAAACCTGGATCAAGAGCAGAGTGATTATGCAGCACCAGTGGTTGCTATTTCTAAAGATAACCTGACAGACTACGAGCAATCATTCAGATTAATGGGCAAGGTACTGGGTAATGAGGAAGAAGCAGACGAACTTGCAGATTACTGGAACGATTCTATCACAAAGGTGACTAATATCACTTCGACGATTCCAGAGGACCAGCGTGTGAAAGTTTATTATGCTTCCCACGATGGCCCACTTTCAACGGTTGGACCGCTTACAGTAATGAGTTCGATAATCGACCTGGCAGGTGGTGTCGATTTGTACGATACAAACACTACGCTTACTTCGACCCAGAAAGTCGATGAGCATCTTGTTGTCAACATTGAACAGGTCCTTCTCTGGAATCCTGATGTAATTATTACAAAGACAGAAACAGAGAAGAATACAATTCTAAACGATACTCAGTGGCAATCTACCAATGCAGTGAAGAATGATCGCGTATACGCAGCTCCCCGTTGGGAATCATTAGACGGAATTCAATCAATTATGGGGCTAATGTGGACAGCGGAGAAACTGTATCCAGATAAAGTAAAGTTTGATTTCAATAACGAAACACGTGCGTTCTACTCAGAGTTCTATAATTACGATAACATAACGGATGAGCAAATCGCGGAGACGACAGCATGACTGATCAGGCACTATCCTATGAAAAAATACTTCAGAAAGGCATAGATGAGCCCATTGATTACGATGAGGCCCTATTTCTTTTCAAAGAGACTGAGAACGCTATAAAAGCACAGGATCTGTTCCGGACAGCTCTGACAGTAAGAAATAAAGAAATAGGCAACACATTCCGATGGAGTGGGGGAATCGCCTCGGTTCTTCCCTGTAAACTGAAACCGCTATGTTCATATTGCCCATACTGGATCAAGAGCACGGCTCAGCCGTTGACAATTGATGAAATAAAAACTGGTGTGAAATACATTGAAGAGCAGGGATTAAAGGAGTTTCATCTTAGCGGTGGCACGGACCGCAGATCCGATGGTAGGGACATTGTTGAGATAGTCCGCGCAATCGTTCCCCTTACATCAGCTGACATAACGGTTAATGTCGGTGCTGCCATGTCAGAGGAAAGCATCCTGGAACTAAAACGACTTGGTGTGAAACGTATCGGAGCATCCTTTGAGACTGTGAATCGTGAACTATTTAAAAAGGTCAAGGCAGGAGACAGCTTCGATGCCAAGGTCAAACTGGCGGAAATGATTAACGATTCAGGGCTGGAGTTCGGTACCGGGATGCTTGCCGGGTTGACGACAGGGCCTGAACGTTACAAAGATTATGTGGATTTCATGTTCTTTGTCCGCCAGTTCAGGAACCTGAAAAGCGTGTATGTAAGTCGTTTCTTCCCGGTCAGAGGAACACCTATGGAGGAACACACGCGCTGCTCGACAATGGAAGGTTCCCGTATTATCGCAATCATGCGTCTGGTTCTGAGGAATATTGACATCGGACCAGCTGCAGGATGGAGCTATGATGACATCCCTATGTGGGTCATGGCTGGTGGAGGCAACCGTATTGGTGGTGTGCATATCAATCGTGCTCCAGGCTATAGGAATAACTGGTACCTGCACTCAGCATTGGAATATCGTGATCGTATGGAATACCGTAATACTATCGCTACTGCTTCGCAGCTTCTCAAAGAATCAGGTATTGAAAGAGTCATTCTTTGAGTAATGTCTGTAGATAACGCATGAACTTCAGGATCTGCCTGAGGACTAACCGGGAAGTATGAAGGGAATACGGATTGACCTGTAATAAAAACAAGCTACTGAACCTAAAATTTAATCTCAGGGTATGTAAACCATGAAACGAGTGGGAATAGCCGGACAGGAAAATTCACATCACTCCAGTGATTTTACCCTTAGTAGCAAGGCTAAATACAGGTTCTATCCGGGTAAAGTATCGATAAACTTTATCTTGTTCCTTCTGCTGATCGGTGTTCTTATTACATCCCTCTTCATGGGCAGATACCCTGTTGATCCTGTTACTGTTGTAATCATCGTAGTTTCCGGTATCCTGGAACGGATCGGAGATATGATAGCAAATATTACCGGTGTAAAGATAGCTTTCTTCTGGTCGATACCCCATACCTGGTCCGTAATCGTGAATACGGTCGTATGGGACGTGAGATTACCAAGGGCAGTTGCTGTCGTCCTCGCAGGTTCCGGTCTTGCAGTTTCAGGTGCCACATATCAAGGTGTCTTCCGCAATCCTCTTGTTTCCGAGTCCATTCTGGGTGTATCTGCCGGTGCAGGAGTAGGTGCAGCTCTGGCGATACTGATGGACCAGGGAACTGGTGTAATACAATTGTCAGCCTTTGTTTTCGGACTGCTTGCAGTGAGTATAACCTTTGCAATAAGTCGTGTCTATCGCAGCAATCCTACATTAGTGCTCGTGCTGGCAGGAATTATTGTCGGCGGCTTGTTCTCTGCGGTGATCTCGCTGCTAAAATTTGTGGCCGATCCGTATAGTAAGCTTCCTGATATCGTTTTCTGGCTTATGGGTTCTTTCGCCAAGGCTTCCACAGCTAATTTTATTCTGATCATACCGGTCATTCTCATTGCCATGCTGGTAATTGTCCTGCTGCGATGGCATCTTAATGTTATTTCCATGGGTGATGAAGAGGCCAGATCTCTGGGAATAGATACCAAACTTTTCCGTCCGGTAGTTATTGTCTGTTCTACTCTACTGACCGCTGCAGCCGTCTGTATCGGGGGGGTAATTGGCTGGGTAGGGCTGATAATACCTCATATTTCGAGGATGTTAGTCGGTCCTGATCATAAAGACATGATAATAGCATCCATACTGTTAGGAGGTTCCTATCTACTGGCAGTTGATACGTTATGCAGGACGCTGACGTCTGTAGAAATACCCATCAGTATAGTCACTTCGATTCTAGGTGCTCCGATGTTTTTATATTTATTATATAAAGCTAAAAAGGCGTGGTCATGATGTGTGCGAGACTTGAAGTAAAAAATGCTACTTTTTCCTATGACGGAAAAAGGAATATCTTCGAGGACATCTCATTTTCGGTAGACTCTGGGGATGTGTTTTGTATTCTCGGACCCAACGGCACTGGCAAATCTACTCTACTTCGCTGTCTCTGCAATCTGTATCCGCTGAATGCAGGAAATATCCTTATCGATGGATTAGACATTTCTTCGTATTCACCAAAAAAACTGGCGAAGAAAATAGGTTTCATTCCTCAGATCCATACTCCTACTTTTCCATATTCTGTACTGCAGGTGGTCATGATGGGGCGAACCCCTCACCTGAATACGTTTGCTTCTCCCTCAAATAGAGATAGAGAAATTGCGCTTGAGGCTCTCAGGACAGTGAACATTGAACACATCTGGGACAAACCATACACAGAACTCAGTGGCGGACAGATGCAACTTGTGCTTATGGCTCGTGTGCTTGCCCAGGAGCCTGAGATTCTCCTGCTTGACGAGCCAACTTCTCATCTTGATGTAGGAAATCAGATTTACACAATAAAAATGATAAGAAAACTATCTCAAAAGGGATTGGCCCTGGTGATGACCTCACATTTCCCGGACCACACGTTTCTTTCCTCCAGCAAGGTGGGTATCATGAAAGATCGGAAGTTTCTGGCAATGGGCCCGGCTGAAGTGGTAGTTACTGAAGAGAATCTTCAGGATGCCTACGGAGTACCAATCAAGATTGTCCACATAGATGGTGAGATTAAACGCAAAATTGCTGTGCCAGTAGTCAAGGATTAACTTTAGGGCTCCATTGCAAAAATATTAGAATAAGTATGTAAGTAAATATATTAGAGGCTGTCTTAAAATTAAATTTTATCCTGCAACTGGGATAGTACTCACATTTAAACCGAAAAACGGTAGCATTTAGTGCTAATTATACTTGATCTTGATACCTCGAGAGTGCGTAATTCCTAATTAATATATAATCATTTCTCCAGAGCCTTTGAAGAGAGGTTCCGTTTTATGCAGAATTTCTATTGAGCAGCATAAAAAGAAGAACGAAGAAAAAAGATATTTAGTTCGTTGAACCCACTTATGCATTGCTTTTTTAGGTCAGTGCAAATCGGATTGCCCTCTTTGGACAGGCATCCACACAGCTGCCACATAGTATGCAATCAGTATTTTCCATGCTTCTTTGCTGAACCATGATATTAACGTCTAGCCCCATTGGGCAAATCTTTGAGCATTTCTTGCAGTCTGTACAACGATCCGCATCGGCAGACATGTGAAGAGCAGGCAAATGTATAAGATTTCGGATCTTTCTTCCGATAATCGAGATCACAGAGATTGGGCAGAAATAATGACAGAAGCCACGTCTTCCGGCAAACATGGCGAATATAGTGATAAAAAAGATTTGCACATATAATATGCTGTATGCTCCCTGTTTGGCGATCGAGATTCCATGATCGGTGTAATAGAAAAAATCAATGGTTTTTAATCCTCCTGCAGAATAAATTGCAGAAATAATTGGTATAAAAATAAAGTAAAGGAAAGTGAGATATTTAAACCATTTTAGTCTGGGAAAATTAATGTTTTTATAATTAATTTGAAAATAAATCTCCTGCAAGCCGCCAGCCGGGCAGAGCCATCCGCACCAGAACCTACCAAAGAATAGTGAACTGATAAAGATAAGAATGAAGACTATTAGTCCGCCAGTCATGATCCCTTCTGACGCACCTTTCTGTACTATTGGACAGGATATATATGCAAAGGTAACTGGCAATAGTATGAATGAAAAGATAATCAAAGCTTTCCGGACTCTCTGCCGTAATGACTGCCTGCTTTTTATGGAAATTTTCATACACAAGGCCTTATCTCTTATGATATTTATGAGTTACATGGTTGCCTTTTTTGTAGGCAACTTTTAAATTTTCTCAATTTTCAAACTATGGTATAGATTGGATTTCTTATAAAATTGATTAACAGCGTTTCTTATAATGCTGAATTTTGTTTCAAACCATGTAATACTGTTCTTATCCTTTGTGTTTCAAATCTTAGAGCGTCTTAAAATTAAACTTAATCTCACAAATGGGATAAGATTCATATATTTGAGCTAAAGAATTGAGTTAAGCCCATCGGAAAGTACATTCTATAAGGCTGATAATTCTTGATTTTATGCTTTGCCGATTATTCATTTGTAGAGTTAATTTGAATTTTAAGATAGCCTCTTAGAGACAGATCAGATCAGCCTGTAAGTATTACCTCTACACGCAGAATAATCCTGTAGAAAATCAGATCAAGAGCTACCAGAGAGCAGGCAAGGAAATGCAGTAATTTTCCCCCAAAAATACTGCATCTTATTCTTAGCCTCAGCGAGTTGCCATAAAATAAACTCTATTCAAATGGTATTAAAATATTTTAAGGCTCAAATTTATTTTCTTTACTTTGCGACTAAGTTTTTAATTCATTGGTCATCGGTTAAGGAATTTTCTTGCCTGAAAGTTATCGATCTTGCATTAGAAGTCTTCCTTAAGTTTTAGCCTATCTACATGAAATCAATACCTTCCGCCAGCTTAAAATTTATAACAGTACTTGATAAATGTTGAGGCAATCTGTGCAATTTGTCACAATTCCTCACTTAACCGAAGATGCATAAATTTTAATTATATGTTTATGATTTTTGCGACAGAACCAATACAAAACATCGAAGAGCCAGTAACTTTGATTACGGCTATCTCCATAAAATATCCGCTTTTTTTCTACCTGGTATTTTTCTATATTTATATTTTGGGTACCCAAAAAGCATTGGAAATTGCAAAACAAACCCTGCAGGAATCCCAAGAGCCTCTTTTAATGGCTGATATTCAACTGCTGCTCTATGCAGTAGTCCTACCCAACAAGTTCCAAGACCAAAAGAAGGAGCAATGAGATCAAAAGTTGTCAGGGCTATAATGCTATCAGTGTATCCAGAGGCATTTTCCGAGTAAGCATAGACAAGTCCCGGAGAATTTCTACAAATGGGGTCAAAGCCTGCATCAGCGAGAGCAACAAGAACAGGGAAATAACGCTTAAGAGGATGGTCTGCGTCTTTTTCTGCCATCATTCTCATCCACTCAATAGTAAGATCTGCAAATTTTTTAATCTCTGATGAATCGGTTACAACAAGCCACCTAACAGGTTGCCCGTTCATGCCAGACGGAGCAAAGCGAACGGCTTCAAAAAGATCTTTAATTTTCTCTTTCTCAACAGGCTTATCTTTGAAAACCCTTATCGAGCGTCTGCTTTGAATATATTTTATAAGTCGTTCAGGGTTAATCTGCTCAATGATAGCATTATCATCTTCAGGAGGGAATGACTGATAATTTACCGCAATTGCATTAGTAGGACAAACAGCTTCACAATGCCCACAACGAGTGCAAAATGTCTCATATTTGATGGGTAAGGACGGAGCTCCTTTTTCTCCAGGCATGATTATGTTTAGAGGACAAGTCATAGAACAAATTCCACAAGCTGTACACTTTTCCACGTCAAACGAAATTAGGCTCATTTGGTAACCTCTTTTTTACAAAACTACTCTTTATTTAACTTTTTTTTCTGTTCTGTTGCAATCTCGGCACGTTTAAAATATCAACTGCAAAAGATCACAACAAAAGAATCACAACAAAATAAGTTTATCAAGTCCTGACAATGCAATAGAAACTCCTGAACTGTCAGCAGAATTGCCACACAAAGCTGTCGCCAGTGCGGGTTACGCGCCCCGCTGAGGTCTCTGCGAAATGGGAACTGAAAAACAGGGCATGCCTGTCCGCAAGGTATTCCAGCGCCCACCTCCTGGAAACACGAGCCTGCTGTGCATCTTCACAGTACACCGAGTTCCATTCAGGGCGGTATACCTGGATGGGATGGTGCATGACATCCCCACCAAAAAGAGCTTCTTTTCCGCCGGAAGTAAGGCAGACTGCCACCTGGCCAATGCTGTGCCCAGGTACCGGATATAAGGAGATTCCCTCCAGAAACTCCGTCCCATCAGGTTCAATGATTTCGGCCTGCCCTGCCTGGATCACCGGGCGGACGCTGTCTTCGTAGATAATGAATTTGACGCGGTTATTCACCGGGTAGTTTTCCGGGTCTGAATAATGCTTCTGCTCGGATTTTGAGAAGACATACGTTGCATTGGGGAAGGTCGGTTCCCATGCACCATCAACAAGCTGTGTATTCCATCCAACGTGATCCACGTGAAGGTGAGTCAGGATAACATAATCTACCATCTCCGGAGTCACACCTGCGGCTTTGAGCCGTTCCAGGTAGGGGGATTTCAACCTGTTTAACCGGGGTATCCAGACACGCTCCTTGTCGTTTCCCACCCCTGTGTCAATAAGAATTGTATGTTGCTTTGTCCGTAGCACCCACGTATGGATACTCTGGAAGACATGCGTACGGGTCCTGTCCATGTTTCCGGGAACCAGCCATTTTTCGTGCTCCTGAATGAATGAAGGGTCCCACTGGGGATACAGATATTCAGGAGTGTTTGAATCGAGAATAAGTTCGGGTACGCGGGTAACTGTGACCTCGCCCACGCGATATACGTGATTCGTGTCCATGATGCTTCTACCTTTTTGCCCGTCTTTTCTTGTCCGGGCTGCTTCAGTGCAGGTAAAAGACCGTAAGCGCTATAGTATTAAAAAATGAGCAGTTTGCGAAATCGTATATACTATTATAAATGATACTATTGCTTATGCAAAGATCTTCTCCTGTAGGAAAGTGTCCGATCCAAATTTCGCTCTCCGTCATTGGCGGAAAGTGGAAGCCAATAATCCTCTGGTTCCTCAAAGACGGACCGGTCCGGTTCTCTGGGATCCAGAGGAAAATCCCTGGGATCACCCAGATGATGCTGACAAAACAGCTCCGCGAGCTGGTTGCTGACGGGATGATCGAACGTACTGTCTATCCCGAGGTCCCGCCAAGAGTCGATTATAGTATTACTGACGACGGCCGCTCGGTCTTTCCCGTTCTTATGGCGTTAAACGAGTGGGGAAACGAATACCAGAAGAGGAAATACGGAAGCTGGAACCAGAAGTGTGCGGAAACTTTTCGCGATGATATTAAAGAGTAAGATGAGGTTATGTCAGGTTGTCGGAAGTTATAATCAGGTCTGTATCGAAGATATCTTTCTCGTCTCCGAAGACTTGATAGAACCGTTTTGTATGCTCTGATAAAAGGCCGAAAACTTCGTACCAGAAATACTTATTATAAAAGAGACTAAATACTGAAAATCTCTGCATAGAATGATAATCATAGAATGATAACATATGATAGAAGACAATGTAAAAGAAATTTTAAAAATGCTCCCATCTGATGTAACACTTGTAGCCGCAGTAAAATACGCATCAAAAACACAAATAGAAGAAGCCATAGAAGCAGGTGTTACAGACATCGGCTTCAACCATTATCAACAGATGAAAGATTTGGCCCCGTATCTTCCACCTGAGATAAAAACTCACTTCATCGGCACACTTCAGTTAAACAAGGCAAAAAAAATAGTAAGCCTGAATCCCTACTTGATAGAAAGTGTTGATTCATATGAACTTGCAGAAAAGATAAACAATGCGGCAAAAGAAAAAAAAAGAATTCAGAAAATCCTCATACAAGTGAAGACGGATGGAAAAAAGCATACCGGAATAGAACCCGGTGACCTCTTAAAGCTTCTAGACCAAATATCATCCCTCGAATACTTAAGTTTTGAAGGCCTGATGACAATCCCACCAAAAAACGAAGATCCAGAAGATTCAAGGAAATATTTCAAAGAACTAAAAGAATTAAAAGACAAAGCAGAGAAGCACTTAAAAAAACATCTTCAATTTCTCTCAATGGGAATGACAGACGATTATCAAATAGCAATAGAAGAAGGTGCAAGCATCGTCCGCGTTGGTAGAAAAGTTTTCGATGTATTATGATAACGTAGAATTATTCTCAGTTTATAAAGTTTTGATAACTGACTTTTAAATAGTTGTCAAATTTCTTTTTAAAAATTCATCTGAACACTTCCCTCCACGCCCGCATGCTCACGAAGTGAGCAGATATCGGGTGAATAATGGGGAAAAAGCCACTGGCGAAAAAGAGGGACAGAACCCAAAAATACAACCATGAAATAATACACAGATTTTATGGTAAAACCTAAGCACAAAAACAAATTGAGTTTCAATCTCTCTAAAACTTAATGGTATAAAGCAAATTTTGAAAATTAAGCATATTACCCGATCAGACAGTTTTCTACGCTAATATAAATAGAATCGCAACAAATATTTTGAAGAAAAACATGTAAAAACTAGGCTTGGAGCGATCATGAGACAATTTCTCGTAGCTATAACAAAAGAAGATGACTTCTTTATTGCAAGATGTCCTGAACTCAATGTGACTTCTCAGGGTAAGACCCTTGAAGAAGCCAAAAAAAGTATTAAAGAAGCTATAGAGCTGTACATTGAGAGCTTCGGGACTGAAGATCTTCCGCAACAAGTTTCCAAACCTTATCTGACTCTTGTGGAAGTCGCCCATGTCTAAATTGCCAGTTGTGTCCGGAAAAGAACTTGTAAATGCATTAGAGAAGGTTGGGTTTGTTGTTGTAAGGCAAAAAGGAAGCCATGTATCACTTCAAAAGATAATCAATGAAGGAACTTACAGAACAGTTGTTCCTTTACATACAAAACTTGCTAAGGGGACACTTCTTGATATTCTTCATCAAACTGGCTTAAGCAAAGAAGAATTGATAGATTTACTCTAAACGTCATAAATGGAGCAAAAGATAGTGCACTGGTTCCATAGTGCATCTAAAAAGATTGATTTTTTTCTTATTGGTTGATGGGTACTGTATGGTTTCTAATGATTGAAAATTTACTTGCTCAACCGTGATGGAAGAAATTCTTATTCCCCATAACTACGCAGAACCTATTTTTATGATAGGCTTTGAGTTGCCAAATTTCGTTTTTAAAATTCATCTGAATACTTCCCTCCACGGCCGCATGCTCACGAAGGGAGCAGATATCGGGTTGTTACCTGTAAAAAAGAAGGAAAAATAGAGAAGGCAGTTTGGAAATTCGCAATTAGTTCAGTTTGTGTATCAAAAAGCATTGGAGAGGTCTACGAACTGGATAGAAAATATCGTTACTGACCCCGCAGTTCTTACAGGCAAGCCCATTATTAAAGGTACACTCCATGCATTATAGTTTATTATCGACCTGCTGTCTCGTGAGAACTGAGTCGGAGATCCTCCGGAACTATCCCGACGACCTGGTCTATGAGGATATTCAAGTGTTTCTGATGTATGCGAGCGTTGATTGCCTTCATTTTGGCTTTTGGATTGCCTGATTATTATGCGAGACTACTATTTCCGCAAGTTAACAACCTCTATGAACTAACGAATTCACTCATTCCAGGCCCCACTTCTTCCTGAACTCGAGCTTTTGCTGGCTGTTCATCCAGTGGCTGCCGTCACAGTAGGGCTTGTTCTCTGACTTCCCACATCGGCAGAGGGTTACTCTATTCCGGGATTCGTACAGGCTGCCATCTGCAGATTCAATGGGGATACCTCCTCGAACCCAGAGGGGGCCTTCACAACCTTTTTGTTTGTCGTGAACCAGTACAATAGACGATTCAAATTCTTTTTCAAAGGGTTTGCCTGTCTTCTTGTCCCACAGAACCAGCCGACCCGACGGGCAGATCATAGCTTCCTCTATGGCGGTTTGCCGGGCTTCCGGGTCATCTGATTTTTGTATGAGATTCCTGATTCCTCCAGACCGCTGGCAGAAACGGGAATGATCGCAGAGCTCATGGACATCAGTGAGTTTTAGATCAGGACCTTCAAACGTTTCCGCTTTTTCCAGGTAAGGCTT
>DUGT01000063.1:21562-21720 GCA_013331275.1 Methanosarcina sp.
TCCGCTTTTTCCAGGTAAGGCTTCCTGCTGGCTGTTTCGCTACCGTCAAAACCGACTTTGCTGTGGGTCCCATCACAGAAGGGTTTGTTTTTGGAGGATCCACAGCGACATAAAATATAGGCCTCCCGCCGAGGGTGTTCCTTTATATCAATTAATTC
>DUGT01000063.1:22009-22236 GCA_013331275.1 Methanosarcina sp.
AGCATGTAATAGGATTGATCAAATCCTCAACCAGGCAATAAAATGGTTACTGCTGCGGACATATTCGATATCTATCAGCTCAACTGACGGTTTCAAGACTGAGGGAGAGGGATCAGAGACAGACGATGATTACGGATTTCTAAATCTCACTTCTCCACTGGAGATAAAATAAGGTTTATCAAGTCTAAGGGTGCTGGGTAAAACAAAAAATCTTTTAACTTTTTAAA
>DUGT01000063.1:22518-24097 GCA_013331275.1 Methanosarcina sp.
TACTTAAAATTGTTTTTTGCTTTCTTTATCCCGCTATTTTTTTATAATCTGTACAATATTTACAACAGTTTGTGGTTTTATAATGTCTATACCAAATCATGGTATAATACTTTCTGGTTTACCAATCCTATTTTTATTATTATAAATGCAAGTACTGCATCTTTATTGGAATCTATCTTTCCGTACTTATTCATAACTCTGAGTATATTAATAATAAACTGTTATCGTAAACCAGCTTAGAGAGGGGCTTGAAATTAAAATTTTATTGCAAAAACATTTGTTTAGTCTGTCATACACGGATATAACGCTAATAATTTCAACGATGAAAAATAGGTGAGTTTTAGGTGTAAAGACCACGCATCGCCTTATTAACTCTGAAGGAGTTATCAAATCTTTTTAATTAACTATCAAATTTCCCTCCACGCCCGCATGCTCACGAAATGAGCAGATATCGGGCGGTATTTAAGGCTTTTGGGTAATATATCATAATTATAACAAAAAGAAAAATGGGATTAATAGTCTTTTTAAAAAGCTCAAGAATTGAGAAAAATGCTCTTGGCGATTCTTAATTAAAGTTGAATAGCCCAAATTTATTGAGATATAAATGTTATCAAAATCAATACTTTCTTGAAGCAAAATAAGGCTCTTCGCTATTTTGTGTGGGTTGAAAATGATTGCCAAGTTAGAAAGCAGCTAGGCCAAAAAGAAAAACATCAAGCTTGAATGTGATTTTCGACTAAAAATGTGTCTAAATTTTAGAAATGTTGCTTTTACATTTAGGAGATGAATGTGAGTTACCCACTCGAAATAGCGAAGAGCCCAAATAATCTATGCTCTTTACTCTTGAAAACCAAAAAGGAAAATTTTTAACCATTACCTTTTATTATATTCATGGTGTTTGGCAGTTGGTCGACCAAGAGAAAATTCACAATCAATGTCTAAGCAATGATCCAAAAGAGCGTATACATGCGTTAGAGGAATTTAAGATTTATTTCTCTTCTATGCCAGATAAACAACAGGCATGGAACGATTTGCATAAACTGACCTATGATCAAGACAGGTCTGTGAGGTCTGAGGCTGCCTCTGCTCTTGGTTTTAGATTTTCTGATGTGCCAGATAAACAACAGGCATGGAACGATTTACATAGACTGACAAATGATCAAGACAGGTCTGTGAGGTCTGAGGCTGCCTCTGCTCTTGGTTTTGGATTTTCTGATGTGCCAGATAAACAACAGGCATGGAACGATTTACATAGACTGACAAATGATCAAGACAGGTCTGTGAGGTCTGAGGCTGTCTCTGTTCTTGGTTCTGTATTTTCTGATATGCCAGATAAACAGCAGGCATGGAATGACCTACATAGACTGACTAATGATGATGAATACAGTAGTGTAAGAGAAAGTGCCGCCAAAGCTCTTGGCTCTAATTTTTATCAAGTGCCAGATAAACAACAGGCATGGAATGATTTGGTTAGACTGACCAATTGTGCAAGCTGGCATAGAAGCTTGTGGGGGGAGAGGTCTAATGCCGCCAAAGCTCTTAGTTATGCTTTTTCTCAAGTGCCAGATAAACAACAGGC
>DUGT01000063.1:24173-24446 GCA_013331275.1 Methanosarcina sp.
CAACAGGCATGGAATGATTTACATAGACTGACAAATGATAAAGACAGTAGTGTAAGGTCTTGTGCTGCCGACGTTCTTGGTGATGTTTTTTATCAAGTGCCAGATAAACAGCAGGCATGGAATGATTTGGTTAGACTGACCAATCGTGCAAGCTGGCATACAAGCTTGGAGGAGAGGTCTAATGCCGCCAAAGCTCTTAGTTATGCTTTTTCTCAAGTGCCAGATAAACAACAGGCATGGAATGATTTGCATAGACTGACCAATGATAAAGAC
>DUGT01000053.1:0-1357 GCA_013331275.1 Methanosarcina sp.
TTGGAATCTTCAAAGTTCACGAGCTTGTAACTATTCAGGCAGCCTTCTAAGGCTCCAAACTTTTTCCACGAGAAAGTTTCTATATCTAATTGATGATGTCAGTTACAATTACAAACTTATGGATAAAATAAATCAAATTAGGAGTGGATAAAAATGGCAATTAAAGAAACTGATTTCAGTCGATTAAATGAAAAACTGGTTGATAATCCATCTGCAAAATTCTTCATTTGTATGCGGAACATTCCTGCGTATGTAAAGAATGAGCAGATCATGGAATGCCCTGTACTCTCGCCCAGTAATAAGCTGGCAAATAATTATAGACTAGGTTTAATAGATCCCTGTCAATTTTATATGAACTATTATAATGAGCTGAAAAGTCCAATTTGTCAAAAATTAATGAAATCTATACTAAGTATATCTAAAAACTACGATATTTATATTGTAAATATTAATAAAGACGCAAGGTTATTATTGTTGGACATATTGAAAAATATAAAATAATTTTACTTGTTGCTGAATAAGTGTGAACCCTTCCAAGTTATCTGAGTTGTTACTTATTTTCTTAATAAAGGTATTAGGGGAATATTCAAACAGATCCTCGGCAGGATAAATATATTAAAACTGAATTGACCGTGAAGAAGGGCCCACCTCAACCAGAAAAACCTCCCCAAAATGGAAAGATCACTTTTGTCAAAAAGGCCCTTCGAAGGGTTCCTTATAACTCTGAGAAAATCACAAGGTTTTCACTTTCACTTTTCATAACTCGTTTCTTAACAAACGTACTCAGGGAAGATTGAGCAGTCCGCCGGCCGGAGAAATATATTTTAACTGAGTTAAAAGTGAAGAAGGGTCCACTTCAATCACAAAATCCCAAAAAGGGAAAGATCACTTTGAGCAAAAAAAACCTACGAAGGGCCCTTCTAAACTTTTTTTAATTTGGAAAACTCGTGGGTTCTCAATTTCAATTATCTCACAACCCTATTGGGGGGATTGAAGTAAACTGCCGGCAGAAAAAAATATATTTCAAATGAATTGTGCATGCAAAGAAAAATTATATTATGAACATAAAAATTTATTTTCAGTTCACTAGCTTCAAAAAATTAAAAACATGGAAAAATAATTGTGTTAATCACTTCTCCACTTCATCCAGACACTGTTGAAAATACTGATTTACTATCTGAATATACATCTCTTTTGGAAGAAGTTCACGACTTACAATATCAAGGGTTTCCTGTGATATTTTTTGTTCCTTTGCGAGCTGGCGGCCTGCTTCTTTTGCTGCCTCAAAAATATCACCTATCGGCGCGCCCATTTCTAGCATCTCAGGCATTGCTTCACCGTGAGGACGCAAAAGTGC
>DUGT01000053.1:1544-7330 GCA_013331275.1 Methanosarcina sp.
TCCCAGAAGCCACAGTTGGAAACAAGTACAAATTTGGGGACCTTAGCTTTCACACGCGCTGGATGACGACAATGTTCATCTCGCAGTTCAAATAAAGGCTCTACTCTGGGAAGCATCCGGTCAATGAGGTTCTTCATCGGACCTGTGACCCCATCTACATAAAGCGGGGTAGCAAACACTATAACATCAGCTACATCGATCCTAGGATATAATATGTTCATATCGTCATTTTGGTAACATTTACCCGGAGTCTTCAGCCAACAGTTAAACTCACCTGTGCAGGGATTAATATTTAGTTTCCTTGTGCAAAATAATTCTACTTCCGCCCCTGCCTCTTTCATCCCTTCAAGAAAGGGATTTAATATCAAAGCCGTATTGCCTTTATCCATCCTGGGACTTGAATTTATTGCCAGAACTTTCATATGCGACTTCCTCCAAATTACCTTGACCACTCTTAACAAAAAATGGCAAATACTTAGGTACGTCAAAAGTAGTCCTTTAAAGCTTCTATTTTTTACATCACATTTTTAGGATCTTACTAAAATTAAAAAAGCTCCACTGATAAAATCTTACGTTAAACCATAAACTACATTTAAACATAAAAATATATTTGAGAAACCACACTAACTGTATTAGCAATGAATTGAACATGAAGAAGTTACTTAAATAAGAAAAAGATCGCTTTTATAAAAAAGGCCTTGCGAAGAGCTCCTTCTAATCTATAAAAATCACGGGTTTTTAACCTATCTTCTCTTAAAAACCGCATTTGGAGAAGATTCCAGTAGTCCGCCGACAGAAAAATATATTAAAACTGAGTTGAACGTGAAGAGTGGTCCACTTCAATCACAAAATCCCTCCCTCAAAGGAAAAGATCACTTTTATCAAAAAGGCCCTGCGAAGGGCTCCTTACAAATCTGCAATTTAACTGAATTAATAGTCTCCTGAAATTTCAAGTTTATGATATTGTATAACGATGTTTTTATTCAAGGAAAAAGAATTAAGAATATGGACTTCACAGGGACATGGCACATTTATGATATGGAATTATGGGATGAAGACTATTTCAACATGGAAGTTCAGGCTTATATTACGATAAAGCCAGACAAGATGGGTAATTTTCAATTTGGTTTAGTTTATGGCTTTATAGACGGAAAGATCGTTGATTATGTTGATGGTAAAAGGTTTGAGTTCACCTGGGAAGGAAATGAAGAATGCGACCATGTCTTTGGTAGTGGTTGGATCAAAATAAAAGAAAAAGACTTACTGGAAGGAGAGTTCAGATTTCATCTAGGAGACAGTTCTACCTTTCTAGCAAGGAAAGCAAAGCAATAAACTCAAGTTTTTTAGCTATATTTTCTTGACAAACGTACTCGGGTAAGATTCCAGTATCCCGCCGTCTGAGAAATATATTATAACTGAAATGAATATGACGAAAGATGTCACTTCAATAGAAAATCCCTCCCCAAAAGGGAAAGATCACTTTTATCAAAAAGGCCCTACGGAGGGCTCCTTCTTAACTCTTTGGAATCTTCAAAGTTCACGAGCTTTCAATTTTACTTTGATCTTAACAACGTGCTCGGGGAAGATTTTAACAGTCCATCTGCTGGAGAAATTTATTTTAATTGAAATGGATAGAGAGAAGTTGCTTAAATTGGAAAGTTATCACCCAAAGGAAAAGATCACTTTTATCAAAAAGGACCTTCGAAGGGCTCCTTCTAAACTCCTTTTAATTTGGAAAACTTACTGATTTGCAATCCTCTTTTCTTTAACAACCGTTTTCGGGAAAAACTTCAGCAGTTCTCCGGTAGAAAAAACATATTTTTAATTAAATTAAAAAATGAAGGTTAAAATCGAAAATCCAGTTTATATAACTTCAGAATCTGTAGAAGACTTTTCAGCAATAGCTACGTATTCAGCAAAAGATTCCGATTCCGTGGCGGGTAAATTGTCCTCCAGCAACCCCTGCACATGCATTTCAATTGCTTTATAAATATTTTACTCTGCCTCTTCCCGAGTGGAACCTGTAGCCACATTTGATAAATAGTGAACGTTACCATACAGTGAAAGTAGCTGCATAATTTGCATAATTAACTACATATATAATACAATCTATTTAATAATGGGAGTTATTACGGTTGACTTAGGCCTACATTGGTATACGGGTATTCTGTTGTATACGCAAAGCATTTTTGAAGGCGAATTGAATTGAAGGGGGAGAAAAAATTGGATAGAGTAAAAGAAGTTTCTAGAGATAAGAGCAAAACATTAGAACGTAGGGTAAGAATTGAGATCCCTACTGACATGGAACTTTCTGAGGAAGAGATGAAGACAATTGTTGAAGCAACGGAAAATGAGATCATTGACGTTATACGCGATGCACAAGCACAGCAGTTGGCTGCAAAGGCAGAAGCAAACGAAGTATCCGTGGGAGTCGTTGTTAGTAAATCATTCTAATTTTGATTACAAAAATTGTCAAAAATAATATGTAAGTAATAAATAAGCAAGATTGAGAAACCAGTGTCGTGTCAATCACCGAGTACAATTGATCATGAACAACTGTGATCTATCTCCTACAACGTTATTTGGTTGGCCGACACTAGGACCAAAGTAGAGGTTTCAATAACGAGGACATTTTGAAAGCAAAAGTTTCCAAGACCTGTAAAGTCAGATTATAGATTCTCGTAGGAATGAACTTTCTTAAAGAAGGATAATTAATGAATATTTGTTTAGTTAATGCTTTGACGATGACCGATTTTTGTGATCCGAAATTAACTCTTGGATCGGATCGAAAAGACACTAGAGTGCCCTCGCTGGGAGTTCTGAGCCTTGCAGCTATCTTGTGCGAAAATGGGATAACTCCACAGGTTGTTAACCTCAACAAACTATTTCGTGATTTTCTTGAATACAACGGAAATGATAAGCCATCTGATCTCCTGACATTTATAGTCAAGCATATTACATCATTATCTTTTGATATTCTTGGACTTAGTACAATTTGCAGTTCATATCCTTTAACTCTTCGGATAGCAAGAGAAATAAAAAAGTTTAACCCAAATGTTAAAATAATTTTAGGCGGCCCGCAAGCTTCCGTAGTGGATGTACCAACAATGAAAGCTTTTCCTTTTGTCGATTTTGTGGTAAGAGGTGAGGCAGAGGATACATTTCTCCTTTTGTTTAAAGCTCTTTCAGATACAAACTCCTCGACAGAGTTAGAACTAATTACAGGAATTACGTATAGAAAAGGCATTGAGATAATTCGTAACCCAAATGCTCCGCCCATATTTGACCTCGACCGCCTTCCCTTACCTGCCTATTATCTTGATCCAAATTTAAGAGAATATGAAAATTTTTCGCTAGAAGTTGGCCGTGGATGTCCTTTCAATTGCACATTCTGCTCGACGAGTGAATTCTTTAATCGAAAACATCGTCTCAAATCTCCTCAAAAAATGATTGAGCAAATGAAATTTATCAAGGATAGATATGGGATTTATAATATAACCCTTGTTCATGACAATTTTACGGCAAACCGCAAGAAAGTTGTCGAATTCTGTGAAGCCCTGTTGAATTGTGAAGAAGACTTTTTTTGGAGTTGCAGCGCTCGAACGGATCAAATTGACGATAAACTTATTGCTCTTATGGCAAAAGCTGGATGCAGAGGGATTTTCTTCGGGGTCGAGACCGGCTCAAACCGTTTACAGCAGGTGATTAACAAGAAACTAAACCTCTATGATGCTGTTATGCGGATCAAGTGTGCTGATCAGCATGGAATCAAGACAGCAGTAGCTTTTATCATTGCTTTTCCGGAGGAGACAAAAGATGATTTGAAAGGTACAGTTAACTTTTTTGTTGATTTGCTTCGTTTCAACAATGTTGAACCTCAGCTTTCACTTTTAGCTCCACTTGCAGGAACTCAGCTCCATTTGATGTATAAGGATAAACTATTACTAGACCACATTTATTCCGATATGTCTTATCAAGGCTGGAAACAGGATTCATCTGATATTGAAATGATACAAGCCAATCCAGAGGTTTTCCCAAATTTCTATTCGATCCCGACATCCCATATGGGCCGGTCATACTTCAAAGAGGTTCGAGATTTCGTCGTTGCCATGCAAGCCCGGTTCCGCTGGTTGCACCTTGCACTTTTGCAGGATAGTGGAGATATATTAAATGTTTTTGATAAGTGGAAAATATGGAAAACTAGCAGGCTCATAGATAACTTATATTCAAACGCTGACGATATACCTTACTATAATCATAGACAGTTTGTTGAAGATTTCATTGAGTTTAGTCGGACTTACTACAGTAATGAGATGGCGAGAGAGAAAAGAGTAATCTCTTCGATTATTGAGATCGAAAATCTTTTTTTAACCCCGAAAAGCGACCTTGCAATTGAGTCACATGAGAAGCTTGGATCTTTCAGTTTAACTTCTTTTCCGTATAAATCCCAAGGATTGCATGTAGCTCGACTAAATATAGATTATAAAGAACTTATTCGATGCCTAAGAGATAAAAAAGACCTGAAGCAAGTTCCTAATGATAATGTCACGATTGCCTTCTTAGAGACAAATCGGGAAGGACTGGAAATAGATGTGCGAATTTTAAGTCCTCTATCCGAGGAGCTTTTGAATATGTGTAATGGAAGCTGCACTGTTAGCGATATCATTTTTAAATCCTCCTTACTGAAAGCACAGGTCAACGGAATCCCATATGAGAAAGTGTGTTATTTTGGATTAAGTAGACTTTTCGAACAAGGACTAATTGAAGTTTCGTCCCAACCAATTAAGTTGGTTTCAAACACCAATATTTAACATCGAGCTTATCCCAAAAACCATTTCACTGCTACTTATTAACAATTTCCGTAATTGTTTTCAAAATCAGGAACTTGATCGATTATTCAGGATATGAGGTTCGAGAAGCAAATCCTGAGTTTTAGGATGAACTCATCGATAATTCAATTTTCGAGTTTTATTTTTCTGAACCTTGTCTTAACAAAAGTGTTCGGGGTAGATTTCAGCAGACAATTAGCAAGAAAAATATATTAAAACTGAATTCAATATCAATGGGCTTGAGTTCTTCACAAGTCTTCTTCTTCTTCTTCTTCAAGCCACTCTTCTCTTGAAATACGAGCTTATTTAAGAATTCTTGCCAGAAGATCAATCCCAATTGCACCCTTATGTGGGTTGGGAATCGTTAAAACAAGATCTCCTTTTCTCATAAAAGGATGCTTTCCGCCAGAATAGGGACCTTCAAATCTCAGTTCTTGCAATCTTTTAACAAAGGTTCGCCAATCGACAGGGACCAGCTTAGACAACTGCAATATCTCCCGGTTCTTTGATCACATAGTCTCCAATCCGGGGCAGAGGCCGTCCGCTTCTCAATTTGATAACTATCCATTCATCAATGACTTCTTCCATGTTTCTACGACATTCTTCAAGTGTCTTGCCTGTAGCCCATACACCCTCAAGTTCGGGAACTTCTCCATAATAAGGTCCTTCGCGATTATTTCGTATTTTGCTCTCTCAAGAGCTGCGTGGATGTACTGGATGAGCATAATTACACCTTTCCGAACTGATATATCTAGTTTTATGCTGTTTAAATCTTATATAGGTTATGCGAATCGGGTTAGACCTGTAAGAATTACAGTCTTCAATTTCTCGTATCTTGACAAACTTCAAGGAACGTGTTCGGGGAAGATTTTAGCAGTCAGCCGGAAAAATTTATTAAAACTGAGATAAACGTGAAGAAGATTTAACCCTCCTCCTTTAGTAATTATAAATACTACA
>DUGT01000053.1:7513-7712 GCA_013331275.1 Methanosarcina sp.
GAAAACTCCATGAAATGCTCCCTGAGCTTAAAGAAAAGTACCATGTTAGTTACCTGGGAATTTTTGGGTCTTACATAAGGGGAGAGCAAAAGTCAGGAAGTGATCTTGACATACTCGTTGAGTTCAGTAAGACCCCTACTATTTTTAAATTTGTCAACCTTGAAAACTACCTTTCGGATGCTCTGGGTATTAAGGTAGA
>DUGT01000053.1:8027-24151 GCA_013331275.1 Methanosarcina sp.
GTTTGCAGTCGTTAGGGCTCTGGAGATCATTGGTGAGGCAACAAAGAATGTCCCATTTGAAATCCGTGAGAAATATCCCTCTGTTCTTTGGAAAGATCCTGCAGGGATACGGGATAAATTGATTCATGCTTACTTCGGAGTGAACCTGGAAGTAGTCTGGTTATCTGTTAAAGAAGGTATTCCCGAAGCAAAGCCGGATATCAAACATATATTGGACGAGATGCAATAATCATAAAACATCTCACAGGGAAAGATCACCTTTATTAAAAAGACCCTGCGAAGGGCTCCTTATAAATATGCAAGGACCATGAGCTAAGAAAAGATATACTCCAAATTAGGTTTATTTAAAAAATGAAAAAGAAATTAGTGTTGATATAAACTCAGTAACAAATAATGGTTAATATCTGTCTTGCCTTGGTTTTCTATGTTTCGGAAGACATTCTCTGCAGTAAACCGGTCTTTCCGGGTCAGGTTTGAAAGGTACTTCGGTTTCAACACCGCAATCAGAACATTTTGTCTTGTGCATTTCCTTGGGAGCTCCAAAGCCTCCCCGGTTTCTGTCTCTTCCCCTGCTTCCTCTGTCATTAAAGGCCATTTTGTTTCACCTTTGGTTTTAGTTATTAGTTATTGCTGAAAAATAAGATTGTATACGACTCTTTAGTTAAAAACAAAGATTGGTTTTTAACGACAGACTGTTATACATCTCTTTATTTTCAATACCCATACATTGCATTTAAAATATATAAAAATATCGATAATTATAAAAATTTATTCTTTTGAATGAAGAAAATTTGTGATCAGGGTCTATGAAATATATAAACAAACGTGTTTGGGGAAGATTCCAGTGCTGTCTGCAGGAGAAATATGTTTCTCCTGAATTGGTAAAATGAGTGAAGCTGCCCACAAAGGCGATCAAAAGAAGATAAATCAGACCCGAACCTTTCTAAAATGGATTTCTGGCGTACACTAACGAAAATAATGAGAATCAGGGATTTGAACTCAGCAGTTTCCTTACCTCACGGAGAATGTCTTCTATAAAGACTTCGGAAGATTCTTTGGGTTCTGCTTAATTTCCGTGATGGACATGATATGGGAATGTTTCTAGGTCTTTTCAGTGTGGAGAATTATCCCAACACTTAATCATTGCATCCCCTTCTTGCAGGTGGTAGGAATATCGTCTGAAATCAGAGCCCACACTCTCGTTTATCTGTGATACGTAGCCATCTTTGAGAGTTGCTTTTCCACCATATTTGCAAAAATTGTTTCGAGAAATTGAAGCAGATCGCCAGCAGGTAAAAATATATTAAAACTGGATTAAATGTGAAGAAAATATGTCACTTTAAATCAGAAAATCGTTCCGCCAAAGGGAAAGATCACCTTTATCAAAAAGGCCCTGCGTAGGGTTTCTTCTAAATCTGTAAAATCTATGGATTAAAAAAATAGTTTTTATAATAAAACATTCAAAAAAAGCAAAAATGTAAGTCCGCTTGAGCGAAGCGAAACGGACCTCGTGTTCCCGAAGTGAAATTCGGGCTTAGTATCTGCGGTTTTCTCTGGGTTTCCTGTGGTTAGGAAGACATTCTCTACAGTAAACCGGTCTTTCTGGATCAGGTTTGAAAGGCACTTCAGTTTCAGCACCGCAATCAGAACAGGTTGTCTTGTGCATTTCTCTGGGAGCGCCGAAATTAGAATTTCCTCTGAACATATTTCTGTCGTTAAAAGCCATTTGTTTCACCTTGGTTTTAGTTGTTTATTAACTGTTTATAAATAAGATTGTATAGAGCCTTTGTTTAAAATCAAAAATTGGTTTTTAACAACAGATCATTATACATCTCTTTATTTTCAACACACATACATTGCACTTACAATATATAAGTATATCTATATATAAAAAAGTAAGTTCTTTTTAACAAAATAATTTCTGAACATGGCTTGCAGAGGAGATGACAGGTGCACTCTGCAGAAAGGTAAAGTATGAATTTTAGGCATCTTTTTCAGACACCTTTATTTCAGTTACTTTTCTATTACTTTTCTATACTAGATTTTTATAATTAAATCAGTACTTAATGTAACCTTTCCGTTCAAGCCATTCGACCTGAGGCCTTGTATATTTCCAGGTAATGTCGGCTTTGGAATCCTGAATTTCCCATGGGTTAATGATAACAATATCGCCTTCACGAATCCACATTTTTTTATGTTTAGAGCCCGGGATTCTACCCATTCGGACAACTCCGTCCATACACTGAAGTGTTACCCTTTTAGCACCGAGTAAACTTCCAACTGTTGCCAGGACTTCATTCCTATCTTTGCGAGGTACTCTTACCCTGGATACTTCAGGGGCATCTCCTGAGTGTACAGGACTTGCTGACCCTAATCTTTTTTTCCTAATAGTGCTTCTGTAATTAGCCAAATTAATTCCTCCTTGATGACCCTTGATTTATTTATAAGTCGAAAATTGATAATTTGAGTCAAAAACTGATATGTTGACAATTGAATGATTTGTACAAATTGCTATTCTCTATACTGTTTTGTTTCTACTTTTTCTGCTGCTTTTTTCTGCTGCGTTAGGTGGAAATAAGTATAGAAACAAAGAGAGTAAACCAAAAAAAATGAAAAGAAAAGATGAATCAGGCGTTAATGTAAAGTTTAACTGCGAATTAATAACACCTGACCCAGATTATCTTTAGAATTTCCTGTGGTTAGGAAGACATTCTCTGCAGTATACCGGCCTGCCTTCAGTAGGTTTGAATGGTACTTCAGTCTCAACACCGCAGTCAGAACAGGTCACTTTTGTCATTTCCCTTGGTCCGCTGTTACCGCGGAAACCTCTGTAATCTCCCCTGAAATTTCTGTCATTAAAAGCCATTTTCGTTTCACCTCCGCTTTAGCGGATAGTTGTTAGTTTAAAAGATTGTATAGACCTTTACATTAAAAAACAAAAATTGGTTTTTAATAACAGATTATACGTATCTTTATTCTCAATAACTACATTACATGGTCAAATTATATAAATACATCTATACAAAAAGGAGCATACTCTTTCAAATGAGATATGACTTTTTAGGCGTAGTTTCCAGAGAATAACCAGATCTTTGTTAATAGTCTCTAAAATCAGGATTACTTGAAAACTTTCATTCTGATTCGGAAGCAGCCTTCCAAACGGAAGGATCACTTTTCTCAAAAAGTCCCTGTGGAGAGTTCTTTCTAAATTCCTTTAAATCCAGAAAACTCACAGGTTTTCAAATTCCCTTTTCTTACCAAACATACTCGGAGAAAATTTCAGCAGACCACCGACAGAAAAAAATACATTTCAAATGAAATTGGAAGGAGGAAGATTTTCGCTAGTATTTATCGGTCCAATTTTGGTATATCACCATAATTCTAAAACATTTCTCTACAGAAAAGAATAACTTTGGCCTGGAAAATAGGTTTTCTGAAGGCTCAATCCAAATCTACAAAGACCCGAGGATCAGAAAAAACTTTTTTCCGCATTTAGTAACCTCATTTTTAAATGAAAAAAGAATGGTATTTCACAGTTGCTGTCAAAACTATCCAGAACTTCCAAAATAAAGGTCGGCCAGAAGAGTTATTAAGATTAAGGCTTATCGTTGACCAGTATTAAATTGTAACTTAATAATTTTAGCTTTCGAGGAGAAGAAGTTTGTTCTGGAATGAAGTATATAAGGGCACGCCGCCATGGGACCTTGATCGTCCTCAGCCCGCTTTCCAGGCGGTTATACAAAGTGGGGAAATCAGGCCTGGTCGAGCTCTGGACATAGGGTGTGGCAGGGGTGAAAATGCAATAATGCTAGCTATCAATGGCTGTGACGTTACAGGTATAGACCTTGCTGAAAATGCCATCTCAGACGCAAAGTTAAAAGCAATAGAGCGCCATGTTAATGTAAATTTTGTCGTAGGAAATGTACTGCATATGGATCGGCTTTTCAGAGAGGAGGAGTTCGATGTTGTCATTGATTCTGGTCTGTTTCATGTGATGAAGGATGAGGAGAGGCCTGTTTTTGTACAACAGGTGCATAAGGTGCTCAGGAAAGGTGGCAAATATTTTATGTTATGTTTTTCTGACAAGGAGCCGGGAGAATACGATCTACCTAGAAGAGTCTCAGAAGCCGAAATAAAGCTGATTTTTTCGCCTCTTTTTGATATAACCTATATAAAAGATGTAATTTTCGATTCACTGCTTAATCCGAGTCACAGAAAAGCCTATCTTTTATCGGCTACAAGAAGCTAAGTCTAAAAGAAAATATGGATTTGTGAATCTATTCCTACAGATGAAGGACTTAAGGTCCAAAAATGCTGGAACATAAAGGAAAAATATGGAAATATTTCCCTTAACAGTTCCCTTAAAAAGTTGACAGAATTTATCGCTTCCAATCCAGGAGCCGCTTTTGGATTTGATTTTACTTTTGGCTTGCCTAAAATTATTGTAATGAATCAAATTGGATAGCCTTCATAAGAAAAAATTTCCTGAACATTATAATGATCCCTATGAGTTTCATCAAAAGTGTCAGGAATGCAGATGGAGATGCTTTGGACAGCGTAATAGCTGCTATAGCTACTTACAGAGGATTGTGCTCGAATCCTGATTTAGATGATATTTACAAACTTGAAGGTTACATTTACGTGTAATTTTCAGTTTTTCTGGTAGTTCCTAAAACAAAGATTCACTTGAAAAATCTCGCTTGGATTAGAAAAATCTTCCCCAGGAGAAATAAGAATCGTTTAATCTAAAGAAGCCTTACAAAGTACCAAATATAAAGCAAAGCTTCAAAAAAGTGAGTTTTTAGTTTTTTTCTTAACTTTATCTTAACAAACATGCTAGAGGTAGATTTAAGTGGACTGCTGACAGAAGTGGACTGCTGGCAGAAGTGGACTGCTGGCAGAAGTGAACTGCTGGTAGGAAAAATATATTTGAGTAGGCCTAAACATAATATTACGTTTCTAGAGATCTAATCAGGAATAACTCGTTGGATTTCGGATCATAAAATTGATTCTTAAATTCTTATTTGTGCTGGAATAAAATTAGTTTTGGAATGAGCTCTCAACTAAATGATGGCTCTAATTTCCGACGAATCCCTAATTATTGCCACGTACCTATCTCAAAATTAGGGTTTTATAACAGGTAATACCCATTTTACCAAAATTGTGAGAATAGCAAATATAATAATAAGCCAAATTACCCAACCGGGTAAGTTTTCGGGTGTGTCAACCATAATGATAGATATTTCAGGATCATATAAAAAGACGTATAGATAGATGACTCCAACTTACCTTTTTCGAATCAATCTTGAGTTACCTGGAAAAGATTAAGGAGAAATAGGAGAAATTTTCACCTCTTATTAAACGATCATCTTTTTGCTATCTTCTTTAGTTTATGATTAACTTGAAAAACGTCCTTAAATCAAAAAATTTTCCCCAGAGGTAAAAGATCGTTTAATTTAAAGAAGCCCTGCAAAACTTATGGGTTAGGAAAAGAGTGCATCTCATTTTTGTCTATATTAAAAACTTAATTCCGCTTGAGCGAAGCAGAACTCGGCCAAAACAGATACCGTGCTGCCGAAGCGGAACTCAAAAGGTTCATGTTTCTGCAAAGATGGAAAAAACTTATTTTTTCTCGATGACCCCGCAGACAATCCGTGCACCGCTATTGCCAGCAGGATCGGTCATCTGGTCGTCAGGACCAGTATGGATTACCAGCGAAGTACCATTGGCTGTGAATAACGTAGTTGGTCCAGGTGACAGCGTTACATGGTTGGTGTTGACACTCATATGTCCGGTGCCATCATTACTCACATTGAGGTTGGGTAAATCACCGGCATGTGGACCTTTCGGGTTGTTGAGTCCATGCTCCTTGCCCAGAGGATTGTAGTGTTCACCGGCAGAAGTGAACGACGGATCAATGCATTCCCCTTTATTGTGAATATGGATGCCGTGAAGACCTGGCTTCAGGCCTCTCACGTCGACATTGATATGAACCGGGCCATTTGCTTCCTCGGTGAAAGCGGCCAAACCTACAGTGTTCCCCTCCACGTCCTTCAGGACAGCTGTGGCACTATATGTGGCATTTTCCTGGGCAGAGCCCGTAGTTGCAAATATCAGCACCGCTGAGATGACCGTTAGTAATACCAATCCAGCTTTCATCAGCTTATTCCCCCGAAAAGTGACTATTTAAGTTTGACAGAAGCTTTCCTGTTAAAGAGCATGGATGAGATGGACACTGATCTTCCACTCTTTAACAGATCATGTAGAATGTCCTGTTTCCTTCAGATATTCTGTCCCCGTTCCTGACTCCGGCATAGTGTTTGTGTTGCGATAACATATCGTTTGCATACCAAGCCATTAGAAGAATGTCGGGTAAAAACATACGTTTCTTGTTAACATACGTTTAGACAAATACACACTCATATAGTATAAAACAATTTTTATAAAAAATAAATATTATATCTTCCAAATGAGAGAACCCTTTATAGTAAGATCTTATAAACAAATAGAAATAGACAAATAGAAATGCTTGAGATCCAAACTCAGATAATTTAAATAAAGTAAAGTCATAGTTTTCGTAAAATTCTCTCTTAAATCTAAAAATTACACATTTTTAAGTCTTTTTTCTTAACAAAGGTATATAAGGAGATTCCAGCAATCCACAGGTTTTGCTCTATAAAAAAACGCGGACTTATAAAGTTCAAGTTTCCACCTTAGTAGTTATAAATACCACTACAACAGATTGATATGATGGTTACTATAAAAAGTATCGAAAAATAATTATTTTGAAAAGGTTGGGGATAATATGAAAGGATTTGCGATGCTTGAAATTGGAAAAGTAGGCTGGATCGATACTGAAAGACCTTCAGCAGGACCATATGATGCAATCGTGAGACCTATTGCGGTAGCGCCCTGTACATCAGACGTTCATACTGTCTGGGAAGGTGCGCTTGGAAACCGTAAAAACTTGATTTTAGGACACGAAGCTGTAGGTGTTATAGATGAAGTCGGGCTAGAGGTTAAAGACTTCAAACCAGGTGATAAAGTAATTGTCCCTGCAATTACACCTGACTGGCGATCCATTGCGGCACAGGATGGAGTACCTATGCACTCAAATGGAATGCTTGGTGGATGGAAGTTTTCAAACTCCAAAAACGGAGTCTTTGCCGAATATTTCCATGTAAATGATGCAGACATGAATTTAGCTCTGCTTCCAGAAGGAATGCCCCTCGAACAAGCTGTCATGCTCTCAGATATGGCAACTACTGGAATACAGGGTGCAGAAATGGCAAAAATTAAAACCGGCTCTACAGTTGCAGTCATAGGAATTGGTCCTGTTGGTCTTATGGCAGTGGCAGGCGCATCTATTCTTGGTGCTGGTAGGCTCTTTGCAGTAGGAAGTCGGAAAGCCTCTGTTGATCTTGCTCTGGAATACGGAGCATCTGAAATTATTGATTACAGAAAAGGTGGACTAGTTGAACAGATTCTTCAAAAAACGAATGGAAAAGGTGTGGATTCTGTAATCATAGCAGGAGGAAATGAAAACACAATTTCAGATGCAGTCAAAATTGTAAAACCTGGAGGTACGGTATCAAACGTCAACTACTACGGAACCGAAGACATACTTCCTATTCCACGTATTGAATGGGGGGTGGGTATGTCTCAAAAAGATATACGTGGCGGCCTGACAACCGGAGGTCGTCTGAGAATGGAAAGAATGGCAGACCTGTGTACCTACGGAAGAATAAAACCGGAAAAGATGGCTACCCACGTATTCGAAGGATTCGACAACATGGAAAAGGCTCTCATGCTCATGAAAGAAAAACCAAGAGATCTGATAAAGCCTGTTGTTCTTCTTAATGAATAAGCGGGTTAACTATCTCTGCTAAATTCTTCGCAAAGCTCAGAGTTTTGAGAAAGAAATATTCTTGTCTTATAGATAAAGGATTAATCAAATAGGTAGGGCAGAGTCATAAAATTAACTAATGGTTACCCACTGTAAAATATTGAGCGGTAAATCTTGAATTTTGCCAATATGCTCCAATTTTGAGATTTTTCACTGAAGTGACTCATTTCTTTCATTTTCTCTTTCGTTTTTTCTTTCATTTTCTCTTTCATTTTTTCTTTCATTTTCTCTTTCGTTTTTTCTTTCATTTTTTCTTTCATTTTCTCTTTCATTTTTTTCTCAGCTTCCAGTCGTCAAGAGCTTTGTATTCTATTTCTTGCTGCAGTTTGTCCTTTGGAACACTCATCACAATAACATTTGCCATAAATTTCATTTCTTCTCTTGAATAGAACAATAGGATAAGTTAATAATAATTTATTATGGAATATTTTTGAAAAACAGAGTTAATGTAAAACCTGTCCTTTCGTGCTATTCCCTCCATGTACCGTAACTACTCTTAGCAAAGAACAGGCTGATGTTTATTATATCAAACAGCAATCCTTTCATCCTTCGTTTTACATATTAATTTTTGGACCTTAACTCAAACCAGAAAAGCTTACTAAATAAATATAGATTAAATCATAAAGTATGTCCAAGAATAAAGATCTATTTGAAAAATTACATTAGCCATATTAGCACTGAGGTAAATACAAAAAATATTTAGATAGGCGGCAGAAAAAAATATGAGCTTACCCCATCCATAACTCAAAACTTCTTCTCTGTTTATCGAGTTAGGAATATTCAAGAGTTTCTAATCACGAAAAGTAATCTGAAATTTTTATTTGTTTTGAGGAAGAGACTGTTTTTGGTATAAGCTCCATAAATATTCATGTTTGAAGTGTTATTTATTTTAAAGATCTAATTAATCCATAAGTGTAATAATGTCTACATGGTAGCTACTGTTATAAATATCGATCTGTTTATCAAAGAGCGTCGTTTCCATTTTCTTTCGTGCGGATTCTTATTGCATTATCCAGTGATAGCACGAATATCTTGCCACTTCCGATATAGCCGTCTATATCTTTTGATCCTTTTTCGATTGCTTCAACTGTCGTTTGCAGAAACTCATCTTTCACCGCAATTTCAATCTTGACTTTATCAAGCAGATTTACTTCGTATTTTTCAGTTTTATTTCTATCAACATTCAGATGTCCTCCTTGGGCACCATATCCAGAAACAGATGAAACTGTCAGTCCGTGTGCTCCAATTTTCTGAAGCTCTTTTTTGACGTTGTCAAGCTTTTCTGGCCTTATCATCGCAATTATATATTTCATTTTGTCATCACTCAGCATCCGATTTCCTGTTTTATTCTATTTATAACCTTCATATTTAAAATTAAATGATTTTTCATAAAATTAATTGTAATGTCAGTAATTTAACGGTGTTTGAGTACAAGTTCATTCAAAAATCAATCTTTATTCACATTAGTAAAATATCCATAATCACTCCCTAACCGTAAGGTCATGGGCTATCCAAAATCAGAGATTTGAGGACATGATTCTGAGTTTTGGTAAAGTTCATTATTTAATTGATCTGGTTGCGGAAGAACAATTCACTTAAACCAGAAAAATCCTTCCCAAAAGGAAGAGATCACTTCGAGCAAAAATACCCTTGAAAGGTTTTTATAAATCTTCGAAGACGATGATTTTCTGGCTTTTTTTCTTGGAAAACATACTCAGGGAAGATTTCAGCAGACCGCCAGCAGGAAAAATATATCTCAGTCTAACTGAATCTCAAAAAAGATTTTATTCTAAAAAATTTTATTTTAAAATTTTGTTCTGAAAACTTTGTTCTAAAAATTTTATTCTCAAAAAACTTTGTTCTAAAAATTTTATTCTCAAAAAACTTTATTCTTATAAGTTTTATTCATTTTAATTGCAAGTGCTATCTATCAACCTTAGAACCTTAATCCGTCATCGGTTAATGTAATGTCGTAGTTTCCAACAAAAAAAGTATTGTGCACGTTTACACCATTTATGGTTTGCCTGGGAATGTCATTTATTTCCACAGTGCGGTCAGTTACACGAATTTTCTTGCCTCCTACATAGAAAATTCCACTCACTGCTACGTATCCATCTTCTATGATCTTAGCATTGAAAATAACATCACCGTTTTCTCTTTTTGTTAACGTGAGGCCGTTTTCTTTTTCGATTTCTCCCTGCACATCAAATTTTTTGTTAATTTGAGTAAGCTCGTTCCTGTCGATTTTTGCTATTAGTTCTGAGTTTTCATCCCTGATCTCGGTTGTCAGAATAAGGTTGCCATCAGTACTTTCCAGAGTAAACAAGTGTGTCCTGTCTCCGGTTTCTTTATCTGTCTGATATGACACCATATATGCCTGGTCTGCATAGATGTTTGATCCCAGGATTAGCATATAATCATCTTGAGTCATATGAATTTCACCTGTAATTTATGTATATATATTTACTGGTATGATTATATAAAACGCTTCTTAATCAATTTTTATTGTGGAAAACTGAACACGTTAATGAAAAATATTTTTTCCTCAATACTTTACAAACGCATTCGAAGGGGACTAAAGCAGATTACCAATGAGGAAAATATACTTAAACTAAACTGAATAAGGAAATTTTCTTTCTTCGCCTTTGAAGGGTATTTTCTGACATCTCTCCTTGATCTACGGTTCACTTGAAAAATAACTTTAATCCTAAAACGGCCTTCCAAATGAAAGATTGTTTCGATCAAAGAGATTCTTCAAAAGTCTCTTTCTCCAATAATAAATTATAAGTTTTCAAGTTATGAGGTCGTTATCTATCTATTTTGGAGGACTTAGCGTAAATATAAATAAATATATTCTAATTTAGTTATTATTGCCCAAATAGTAAGGAAAACAATTTAAATATTGAAATACTTAAAATGAAATAGAAATATTAATGTACAATTAAATCTATAGCCCAATTTTTAACAACAGCTCTAAAATATAATATAATTAACAAAATATTGTATCAAATAATTATATGAAAACTAAATGTTGGGAATCTAAGCGCAAGTCTGTCTAAAATAAAGGGGGGAAGTCATAGTTCATGGAATATATGTTCAAATTCTGCAACTTGCCTGATGACACATTAACAGTAAAAATAGTCAATGAAGCCGCAGGTCGTCTGCACTACAAGCTTAAAAAAATCGATCTAGAATCTTTGAACGTCTCAGATTATAACAAAAGATACTTTGGATCTTTATTAAGAAATTTACGTTCAAATTTGCAAAAATATGCATACATACTTGCATGGTCGATAACAAAAATAGACATACCCTTAAACAAACTTGTTTTTTTGGATTATGGGGGAGGCTCAGGTATGTTATCCCTCCTTGCAAAAGAATGCAAGATTGGAACGGTTATTTATAATGACATTTACGATGTCTCTGCCAGAGACGCAGAATTAATAGGGAAAGCTATCGGAGATCAAGCTGACTATTATATTCCAGGGGATATTAATGATGTAATCGATTTTTTAAAAGAAAAATCGATTAAATGCAACGCAATAGCCAACTACGATGTTATAGAACATATCTATGATATAGAAGAGTTCCTTAAGAAAATACCTATGATTTCAGACAATAATTTAAGAGTATTTTTTTCTTCCGGCGCAAACCCTTATAATCCTGTTATCAAGAGAAAGCTCGTAAAAAATCACTATAGGTGCGAACTCTTAGATCGAGAACAGAAATTTGGTAGTAAAAAAAGAGATCCTCTTGAAGCATATTCTAAAATAAGAAGAAAGTTGATAAAAGATCTAAACCCGGATCTTTCCGAAGATCAGGTTGATTACTTGGTCACTGCTACCAAAGGGCTGATCGAATATGATATTAAAAAAGCAGTAAATGAATTTTCAACCCGTGGAACCGTTACTTTAAAGCAAAAATATCCCCAATATCCTTCAAACACCTGTGATCCTTACACAGGGAACTGGGCAGAGCATTTGATGGATATATACAGATTAAGAAGTGTTTTGCAGAGTCAGAACTTCCAAGCTGATATCTGGCGTGGATATTATGGTGACTCAAACACCTTACTAAAGTGTCTAGCAGCTCGATCTTTAAATTTGCTAATTAAAAATTCAGGAAGACGCGGACTGGTATTATCTCCATTTTTTACACTTTGTGGAAATGTGGCGCCATAATCGTCCGATTAACTCTTATATCCTAACTTAACGGCTAAGAAATTACGTTATACTAAAAAATTGAACTCATAAGTTAAAAGTTCGCCTTGTAAGTTAAATTTTTTCACTTCAGCGCGAGTATTAACGACGAAGGAGTTCCCCATTTTGGAGTTTTAAGCTCCTCAATTTTATTACCATTTTAACAATAAACCCATTGTTTGAGACTAAAAAACTAGGGTAAATGAGTCCGTATGAAAGAACTAAAACATTTACTCTGTTAATAATTTAGCCCCTTTTGGCTCACTAAGTATCTTAATTATAATTCAACCCTCTTGAGCGAACTAGGTGAGCGAAACGGGCCCCGTCCTCCCGAGACTGAACTCGGGTAATTCAGCCCTCTTGAGCGAACTAGGTGAGCGAAACGGGCCCGTCCTCCCGAGACGGGACTCGGGTGACTGAACTTGGGTAGAAAACTCGACAAGATAATTCGGGAAGTAGAGTTCAGGCGGCAACTTTGCCGATTAGATCGAGTTAGATCGCAGGCTCGATATCCGTCTCTTCTGAGGAAGAAGAAAGGCGTTTTTCTTTAATTATTTGAATAAGCCTGTCCATTACGCCTTCAATTCCTTCCCCGGTAACTGTGGAAATATTAAAGTCCACATCATTCAGTTTCTTGAACTCTGATCTGTCAGACTTATTTGCAACTACAAGCAGGGGAAGTTTGAAGTTCTCACGAATTTCTGCAAGTAAATGTTCCTGGGCTCCGATTTCGTATCCACAGCTTTCACTGGGGTCAATCATAAACATCACAACTGCGTCAAGGTAATGAATCGCGGTGATTGCCTGTCTTTCTATATCGTTTCTCTCGGACATCGGGCGGTCAAGAAGCCCAGGTGTATCCATAACCTGGTAACGCACACCATCTCGCATGAAATGCCCGATTGTTACGCCTTTTGTTGTAAATGGATATGGGGCGATTTCAGGGCTTGCTCCTGTAATTTTTGAGACGAAACTTGACTTTCCTACATTGGGGTAGCCAGCAATTACAATTGTGGGCTCGTCCTGCACATCAGGAAGTTTCCGCAAGATGTTTCGGGCTTCGTTTAGGAATAGAAGATCTTTGTTAATTGACTTGATAATCGAAGCAAGCCTCCCAAATGCTTCTTTTCGGACAGGCTCCGGAAGATCCGAATTTCTAATTTTCCCAACATAGTTTCTTGAAATCTCATGGATCTTCCTGCTTGCCCAGTCCACGGATGCAAGTGACATCTTAAGTTTTTCTACGCCTACAAGGATGTCCGTGAGTTCATAATAAAATCTGGGTAAGTGTTCGAAACTTGGGAATCGCCTGACTATATTTGCAAGATTATCCGTCAGAATGTTTGCGGCTGTTAGCAACATGGACTCATTGGCCCTTAATCGGCTTTCCCTGCTATCTATTGTTTTCCCGGACATAGCCCGCGCTGACCGCTTAAAGGCTTTATTGATTAATTCCTCGGAAGTAGGAACTGTGTGGATTTTCTCGAAGATCATTATGTTCTAACCTTCTGGGGACTCTGCTAAGTTATATAAACGTTGTTATGGATGAAGAGTTCTCAACAAAATAAATTCGAAATCAAGAGTCTCACAGAGACTCTTGAGAGCGATTCCCTGAGAGAAGATTTATTGCTCGGTTTTGAATTTCTAATTATAAAAATCCTGGTAACAAATTATGTCATAATGTGAAAAACCAGGTAGATATATTAAGCAGAACCGGACTGTATTTATATTTGTAATAGTAATTTGTAATAAGATTTATAATCATTAATTATGGTAAATATCTGCGTTGACTTACGTTTCTATATGTAACTTCGTACATCAATCTTATAAAGGTATATGAAATTAATGGTGGTAGTATGGAACTTACTCCGATTCAAAAAGACATTATTATTGCATTAATCAACCTTCAGCGGCAAAAGGACCGGGCAATCAAAGGAGAAGAAATAGCCGAGGTAATCAAGCGTAATCCTGGAACCATCCGCAATCAGATGCAGTTATTGAAGGCCCTTGGGCTTGTAGAGGGAGTGCCCGGACCAAAGGGAGGCTATAAACCCACAGGAGCAGCTTATGACGCATTAAGAATCCAACAACTGAAAAATGAATCCGTGGTTCCTCTTTATAGAAACAACGCTTTAGTTAATGGGGCTACAGCTGCTGATATTAGTTTTACTACGGTTAGGAATCCTGATGCTTGCAGCGGAGTCGTCCGCGTAATAGGAAACACGAAAGACTTCGTGATGGACGATAAGCTTCAGGTAGGCCCAACACCTGTAAACCGCCTGATAATCCGTGGAGAAGTCACAGGAAGGGATGACACCAACAATTCAATTCTGTTCAATATAACAGAAATGATTTCTCTACCTAAAAAGCATGTCAAACATTATATGAAGTACCCTCCTTTACTTGTGAACCTGAACGCAAGTATCCAGGAGGCAACGAGACTTTTTATCCGGAATAACGTTCACGGAGCCCCCGTAGAAGATAAAGGAAAAATCGTAGGAATCGTTACCTATACCGATATTGCCCACGCAATTGCTCAGGGAAAACCCAACGTAAAAGTCAAAGATATTATGACAAAAGAACTTATCACGGTCGATGGAGATATGCAGCTCTACGATGTGGTAAAACTTTTCCACAAGTACAATGTAGGCAGGCTTATCGTAACTATTAATGGCGTACCTAAAGGGACACTGTCAAAAACTGATGTCCTGAACGAACTGGCAGTTTACTGAAAAATTAAGGTTTTTTGCGTCCTTTGAAAGAGCCGAAAGATGTCAGTAGAAATAGCCGAAAAAGTTTGATACTGTAAAAATATCGGACTATCCAGACTCTCAAACCAGGAGGTAAAGACCTCCCAGGTCTTCAATCCCTTTTCATGTTTTCATGTCGGGCAATTAGCTCGGCTGCGATTTCATCAAGGGTAACATTGTTTGCTGCAAGCATTACCAGAAGATGGAAAATAAGGTCTGAACTTTCAGAAACGATCTCTGCATGGTTTTCATTCCTGACTGCGAGGATTGTTTCAATTGACTCCTCGCCTACTTTTTCAAGGATCTTGTTCATACCTTTACGATGGTTCAAAAGCTTACAGACATATGAACGTTCGTCATAGTTCTGTTTTCGGTCCAGTATGATGTCATATACCCTGTTCAAGATTGATAGGTCAGCATCCGGCATTTTTAACACCTGTTTAATTAACACGGAAACATTTTTAAAAATTCAAATGGAGAAAAAATATCCAAAAAAGTAAAAACAGGAGATTTTCAAACTTTCCTTGGATCAGTGATTTCTCCGGTAAGAGCTGATGCTCCTGCAGTTGCAGGGGAAGATAGATATACAAAAGATTCTGGACTTCCTTCTCTGCCCTTGAAATTACGGTTCGAGGTTGCAAGGCCCACTTCTCCTGCACCAAGCAAGCCGAAAGAGCCACCCATACAGGGACCGCAGCACGGTGATTCTACGATTGCACCCGCATTCATGAGTTTTTCTATATACCCGGCTTTCAAGAGTTTCATGTACTCAGTCCTTGAAGCGGGAACTACAAGCAAGCGAACGCCCTTAGCTACTGGCTCGTCGCCCATAATATCAGCCATGAGTTTAATATCTTCGAATCTGCCGTTCGTACAGGAACCCACAAAGATCTGGTCAAGTTTCGTTCCCTCGACCTCGGTTACGGGTTTTACGTTATCCACGTGGTGAGGGCAGGCTACCTGAGGCTCCAGGTCAGATATATCGTAGTGCCTGATTCCTACGTATGTTGCATCTTCATCGGATTTCCAGTATGGATCAAACTCGTAATAAAGAATCCGCTCTTTGAGGTAGTTTGCAGTCACTTCATCAGCTTCGATGATTCCTGCTTTTCCTCCCATCTCAATTGCCATATTGGACATAGTCATACGTTCTGGAATCGAAAGGGAGTGGATTGTTGAGCCTCCAAACTCGGCTGCCATATACCTGGCACCTTCTACCCCTACATCGCCAATGAGGTGAAGGATGAGGTCTTTTGAGTAAACGTGTTT
>DUGT01000053.1:24179-29707 GCA_013331275.1 Methanosarcina sp.
GCCTCCAAACTCGGCTGCCATATACCTGGCACCTTCTACCCCTACATCGCCAATGAGGTGAAGGATGAGGTCTTTTGAGTAAACGTGTTTTGGAAGGTTGCCTTCTACTTCAAAACGGAAAGTCTCGGGTACCCTGAACCAGAGTTTGCCAGTGGCAAAAACGGCAGCCATATCAGTAGACCCTATACCTGTAGAAAATGCCCCCAGAGCACCATAAGCACAAGTATGAGAGTCTGAGCCAACTATAAGGTTTCCTGGTAGCACGTGCCCTTTTTCGGGAAGAACCTGATGGCAAACTCCTTCATATACGTCATAATTTAAAATGCCCTGTTCTTTAGCAAACTCTCGAAGCATAATATGATTTGCTGTGGCGTTAATAGAATCTGCAGGAACCTGGTGATCGAATACAATCACTATTTTCTTGGGATCCCATACTTTTTTCTCTTCTCTATCCTTCATTATCTCGTAAAAGCCTTTGACTGCTAGCGGGCCTGTAATGTCGTGAGTCATTGCCAGGTCTATGTTTGCCAGTACGAAATCTCCTGCTTTTACGGAACTTCCGGAGGCCTTCGAAAAGATCTTTTCCGAAACGGTCATCGGACGATTTTCATTACCAGACATCCCGGTCATGGGAGTAACTGGCTCTTTCTAATAAATAAATTTAATTGATGATGCAGGCAGGCAAAAACTAAAAAATCTTTCAAGCTTATTTAAACACGGAGTTAGCTAAAATAAGAGCGTCTTAATCGGCAAAGTTTGAAAGTTTGTCAATTCTTATCTTTAACTACTAATTTCGGTGCTTCCTTTGCTGTCGTGAACTATGCAGGTAAATGTGCCATTCTCCTTACTTCTTTTTGCAAGTTCGAGGCCCTTTTCTCCTCTTTTGAAATCCACGAATTTTTCATATAGATCAAGTGTGTCCTCAAGTTCAGAAATATATCTAAAGAGAAGATCTTCTGCTAGTTTTCGACTGTCTTCTATAGAGATCGGAGATCCAAGACCTTCACATTCGCAGGTTTGTAGTCTCAGCCCTTCTATATAAAAAGGGTAAGTGCTACAGAGCATAGGGCGTGCTGGATAGATCCGACATTTGTACGTATCTCTTTCAAGAAAAGTACAGTCTCCATTCCTCTTCCGCCTGAGGATCCATCCAAAGGCGTGAACCTTGCCCTCGCAATCGATACAGTCCTCAAGAGATTCAAGAAGGTCAGGAGAAAAAGACTCTTCGTTTTCCTTCGAAGCTATTAATGAAGTTTCCGGACATTCTTCTTCAGACTTTCCTGTTCCGTCCTGGATAGGATCCTCAATCACAAACGGTCCTGCAACCTCCAATTTTGAGAGACCTGTATACTCCTGGATTCTTTCAATTTCGGAAGGAATTACAGCTACTCTATTATCTCCAAAAGCTCGCCTGCAGCATTTTCCACAGCGCTGGCAGGAGAAACCGATTTTCCGGATTTCAGATGCAAGTTTTTCAGGGTCAAGTTTGCGAGCCATTTCTATTTCTTTCTTGAGAGCGGCAATAAGAAGGCGCTGATAACTTGTTTTTTCTGATTTTGGCTTATTGCCTGTGCTGGGAGCTTCCATGCAAATAATCGTGCCCTGCTGGTACATCAAACTAACGCAAGCTGCAACTGATGCCAGGAATAATTCGGAGATCTCACCCTGAGGACCCTTTACTATACTGACAATGGATCGCAATAAGAAACTATATATCAGGGAACCTGGTTTAAACTTAAGTTTATATGTGGCAGACATTACTCAAAAAGTTTGAAAAATATCCTGCGCAGGCAAAAGTGCTTAAGTTGCTTTTTGAACGCGGGTTTCAGGTAAATGAAGAAGGGAAGGTCACCTCAGGAAGCATTGAGATTGCACATACTCAGCTTGCAAAAGAAGCAGGCGTTGACCGGCGAGTAGTTGACGCAACTACAAAAACCATTATTTCAGATGAGCTTCTAAGCAGGATTTTTAAAAATGTTCACTCTATTCCCTTCCTCAGAGACGTAGCTCCTTCGCTTGGCCTGGGAGTAATTATTATTATTCCTGAAGATGCCGCTGACGTGGGCATTCTTGCTGAGGTTGCAGGCCTGATCTCAGGAAGCAAAGTAAGCATCCGCCAGGCTGTTTCGGATGACCCTTATTTAACTGATAATCCAAGGCTTACAATTGTTACCGACAAGAAAGTGCCTGGAGAACTCGTTGACAAAATCCTCGAACTTCCCTCAGTCAAAGGAGTAAGCATTTACTGAATCTTCTACCAGAAATTAGGACCCTATAAACAAAGTGGAAGCGAGATTAGAAACTTCACTTAAGAGACTATTTTTCAATTGAGAAAAGCTCTTTCCTTGAGTATTAACTGCAAATATTAACTGTGAGTGTTAACTTATTTTCTGCCTCTTTTAAACGTGGAGATTCCAAGAGCTATTACAAAAAATCCGAAAAATATCGCACGCATAGAAATATTTCCTACTTTACTTCTGGTTACTAAGTTTTCTGTAAGGTTTTTAAGAGTATCAGCAAGTTTGAGAGTTTTGTGCTCTACCGGAGGTTCCACTTCTTCAAGCGGTCGGGTTCCAGTAAAAGGCAGGACGAAGTTCTCAACAGACTCAAAACTTTTCCTATTCAGAAATCCCCTGGTGCGGTCACCCTCGTTTCTGCGACTTGAGCCTGAGTCTCCGGTATCTTCCGAATTAACAATGGATGAGGCATCTTCCGGACTAACGGTGTTTTCGATCGAGGACTGGTTTATTGACTTCAGGACCTGAATAACAACGCAGGCTGAGGAACTGCCATTATCATTCTTTGCAGTAAGGGAAACTGTATAATTTCCTGGACAGCAGAAAGTATGTTTTGGTTCCGGGCAGCAAGACTTCTTTCCATCTCCAAAGTCCCATGACAGCGAGGCTGCATTCCTGGAAAGATCAAAAAACTGGATAGTCAGCGGAACATGCCCGACTGTCACATTGGTACCAAACTTAGCCTCAGGAAATATTGGAACTGAAGGGTCAGGAGCTTTCAAAACATTAATAACCACGTTGGCCGAATCACTGCCATTCTCATTCGTGACATTAAGGGTAACTGTATTGTTACCTTCGTTGACAAAAGTATGCGAAAAATCCGAAGAGGTCGAAACTTCCAGGTTTCCAAGGCTCCATAACAGTGAGCTGGCGTTTTCTGAGATTTCCGTAAACTCAACCGTAAGAGGCGCGTATCCTACTGTCACATTGGAGGTAAAAATTGCTTCTGGCATCAAGGGAAGTTCCGGAATGAAATTCATTAATGGCCTGTAGTCCATACTCTTCGTGAGGCGATTTACGGTATATGCAGTATCGCCGATATTATCTCCGTCCTCGTCCTGGCCTGTATAATCACTCCAGCAGTTGCCTGAGATCCGGTTCCAGGTATTGAGTTTACTGTCCCTGGCATTATTTGTATTATTGAAAAAATTGTTATATATCGTATTGCTTGAAGAGGCAGACAACTTGATTCCGCAATCGGCGTTTGAAGATACGGTATTATTGCTCAGGGTATTGTTTTCGGACTTAAACAGACAGATCCCGATATCATTCCCCGAGATAACGTTGTTATTTATAACACAGTTTTGTGCGCCATTCAGGTAAATTCCATATTTATTGTCGGTTATTGAGAAACCGCTGATTGTCACATTGCTGGCAACTACCTTGAATACATTGCTCTCCCTATTCTTTCCGGTAATAACCGTATCGTAAGAATTTTTTGAGTACGAGATTATTGTCAGGTTATCCTGATCGATTTGAATGCTTTCGTTATATTCTCCGGGCTTCACAAGAATAGTGTCACCCGGAAAAGCATTATCTACTGCTTCCTGAATCGATTCTCCTGGGGAAACATAAGTGTTTTCTACTGCTCCGGTCTCTGACATAAGAACCAGAACCAGAAAAATTGCAAAAAAGCATATACGTCTGAAAGTTCGAATTTTTGTCATTTTAACCCACATATCAATCCAGGAATTTACGGAATTATTTTTTAAAAGGATGCATATAAAATTGTTGATTTAAACAAATATTAAAGAATAGAAATGAAAATTAAAAGTTACAAAAAAGTTTTATTTGGAAAAGTAAGTCTTTGAAGACTTTTTTTCTTCAAAAAACCTGACATATAAAGTTATGTAGTGGAAAGTGACGCAAGGACCATGTATAAATCCTCTACTAAGTTATAGGGTTAGGTTTAAATTCCAAATATGATCTAAAGCTTAAAGTCTGATTCGGTTAAGCCTGATTCAATTATACCTGATTTGGTTATACCTGATTCGGTTAGGCCTGATTCAATTATACTTGATTTGGTTATACCTGATTTGGTTATACCTGATTTGGTTAAGGTTAGTTCATTTAAACCCTATCCAGTTAAATTCGATTCGATTAAATCTGATTCGACTAAATCTGATTTGGTTAACATTATACAGTTACACTAACTAATACTATATGTTAAAAAGCATAAATTCTAAAACAGAAGTTAAAAAGAGAAGTTAAAAAATTAATTGGACTTTAAACGTTATTTTCCGAATGTTATGAAATAACCTTACTATCATAAACCCGGTAAAATGGTCTTATTTCTAAAGCCGTATGTTTGAATCTGCCAGGATTCAGTTCTTCTATATATTTCTCACAAAAATAAGACTATAAAAACAAATGATAACGTATATTAATTATAATTTTCAATGGGTCTGGAAGAAAGAATCTCTGTAAAGCAGGTATAAAATCTGCAAAGACAAAGGTTTTTAAGTAGATCTTAGTTAATTCTTGAAAAATTCAGCTGGAGAATACGTATCATGCAGGAAAAAATAAAAGAAATTGCAGATAGAGTACATGAACTGCGTGAACTCTCGGATTTCACGGTCAAAGACATGGCAGAATATCTAAAAGTATCCGATGAAACTTATGGAAGATATGAAGATGGAACTGAGGATATTCCGGCAAGTATACTTTTTGAAATTGCACACAAGCTGCGTGTAGATATGGCTACTCTCCTTACAGGGGAAGAGCCACGTATGAATATATTCACAATTACACGGGACGGAAAAGGGGTCAACGTTGAGAGGAGGAAGCAATACAAGTACCAGAACCTGGCTGAAAAATTCATTCATAAAAAGGCTGAATTTTTTGTAGTTACAGTTGAACCCAAGCCATATGGGACAAAACCTGAGACTAACTCCCATCCTGGGCAGGAGTTTAACTATGTGCTGGAAGGAAACCTGAAAGTCTATATTCACAATAATGAGCTGATTCTGAATGAAGGAGACTCAATTTACTTTGACTCCACTTACGAACACGCTATGGAAGCCCTGGAAGGAAAGCCAGCCAAGTTCCTGGCAGTTATAATGTAATAATTTAATCCGTTAATTCAACCTGGTTTGATATTATTCGATTAAACTTAATGTGAACTCAATTAGATCCAATATAATTCGGTTAAACGCAGTTCAGATTAACTTGATTCGAGTTTAGTCCGATCTGGATTAATGTAATTTGATGTGATTCAAAATAATGTAATTT
>DUGT01000053.1:29932-30165 GCA_013331275.1 Methanosarcina sp.
TGAATAGTGTGATTCAAAATAATATGTTTCAAGTTACGTTGTTTGGTTCATTTGATTCGAGTTGATGTAGTCTGAATTATGTTATTTGAGTTAATATTACTTGGTTTCAAACCCGATAAAAATCCGGTAAGAAACCCTATGTCCGGGCTAAAACCTTGAAATTCAAGTGATGGCGTGTAGCCTTCATAAATCTAGAAGCTATATATAAACAGATAAAACGGGTGTCCAGAATG
>DUGT01000053.1:30426-30887 GCA_013331275.1 Methanosarcina sp.
GCAATGATCTGGTGTGACGATAACGGGGAAGAGAGAATCTTTACTTTCAAAGATCTGAAGTACTACAGCGATAAAACTGCAAATTTTTTTGCAAAGCATGGGATAGGTAAAGGCGACTACGTAATGCTTACCTTAAAGAGCCGGTATGAGTTCTGGTATTGTATCATTGCACTGCATAAATTGGGAGCTATTGCTGTACCCGCAACCCATATGCTCAAGACACGAGACATTGTATATCGAATTAAAAAAGCCGGCTTGAAGATGATCGTCTGTATATCGGAAGATGGAGTGCCAGAACAGATAGATGAAGCTCACTCCGAATGCGGAAATATCACGCTCAAAAAAGCGGTTGTAGGAGATAATGTCCTGGAAGGCTGGATTGATTTCAAAAAAGAACTCGAAGAAGCCTCTCCTGATTTCAAACGTCCTTCGGGCGAAGCTGCTACAAAAAACAGCGATGT
>DUGT01000053.1:31022-32232 GCA_013331275.1 Methanosarcina sp.
TCTCTGGTCTATTTCTCTTCAGGAACAGCCAGTTTCCCAAAAATGGTAGAACACGACTTTACCTACCCTCTAGGACATATTCTTACCGCAAAGTACTGGCAGAACGTGGAAGATGACGGGTTGCATTACACTGTTGCAGACAGCGGTTGGGGAAAATGCGTATGGGGAAAACTATATGGCCAATGGATCGCAGGTTGTGCGGTCTTTGTTTATGACTATGACAGATTTGAAGCCAGGAGTATGCTTGAAAAAGCCTCAAAGTATGGGGTTACAACTTTTTGTGCTCCTCCGACAATCTATCGGTTCCTAATTAAGGAAGATCTCTCAAAATACGATTTTGGTACCCTTAAATATGCGGTTGTTGCAGGCGAACCTCTTAATCCGGAAGTGTTTTATCGATTCCGTGAGTTCACCGGAATAAAGCTTATGGAAGGATTCGGGCAAACTGAAACCGTTGTAAGTATAGCAACATACCCCTGGATGGAACCAAAACCAGGGTCTATCGGAAGGCCATCTCCTGGATATAAAATTGAACTGATGGACAGAGAAGGAAGACTCTGTGAAGTAGGGGAAGAAGGAGAACTCGTAATCAACACAAAGGAAGAAAAACCTGTAGGACTCTTCATCCACTATGGGAAAGATCCTGAGAAAACTAAGGAAGCATGGCACGATGGTTATTATCATACAGGAGATATGGCCTGGAAAGACGAGGACGGCTACCTGTGGTTTGTGGGAAGAGCTGACGATATCATAAAGACCTCAGGATATAAAGTTGGGCCCTTTGAAGTGGAAAGCGCACTTATCCAGCATCCTGCAGTACTCGAATGCGCAATTACAGGTGCTCCTGATCCTGTAAGAGGTCAGGTTATCAAGGCAACCGTTGTGCTCACAAAAGGANNATAAAGACCTCAGGATATAAAGTCGGGCCTTTTGAAGTGGAAAGCGCCCTTATCCAGCACCCTGCAGTACTCGAATGCGCAATTACAGGTGCTCCTGATCCTGTAAGAGGTCAGGTTATCAAGGCAACCGTTGTGCTCACAAAAGGACATACGCCTGGAGAAGAGCTTAAAAAAGAGCTCCAGAAACACGTAAAAAGTATCACTGCCCCTTATAAGTATCCGCGCATAATTGAGTTTGTGGACGAACTTCCAAAAACCATTAGCGGAAAGATTCGCAGAGTCGAGATCCGGGATAAAGATCAAAATGAGTT
>DUGT01000053.1:32444-35927 GCA_013331275.1 Methanosarcina sp.
AAACAAAATCTGTTAAGCAAACAAATCTGTTAAGCAAACAAATCTGTTAAGCAAACGAAACTTAGTAAAACAAATAAACCCTGTTTTGGTCCGGAAGCAAATGAGTTTCGGGTCAAAACAAAAAAGGAAAAAAAGAAAGAAATAAGTACCTTAAACTTTCTGAAAAGTTTGCTCTAAGAAGATTTGGTTCTAATTCACTTTATATTTTTATCTCAATTTTCTGCTAACTTACTGTCTAATAGATTATACAATTTACAACTTAAGTAAGTGTAGAAACCTGAGGCTCTTCTTTCTGTCAGAGAAGACCGGTTGAGTACAATAATGACTGGAGAATTCCGGATAAAAATTGAAAACTCCAGCAATCCTATATCCGGAAATAGGCCTGAGACCTGAGAAGAGTCCAAAGAGAACTGAATAATGAGAAAAAAGAGGATCTCATATGTCAAAGAACGATAAAAAAGAACCATACCCTGTAATTAATACCCTGGAGTGTAAGGCCTGCGGACGCTGCCTTCTAGCCTGCCCCAAAGATGTACTTTCTATGAGTGAAAACCTGAATGCCAGGGGTTACCATTATGTGGAGTACAAAGGAGAGGGCTGCTCAGGCTGTGCAAGCTGCTATTATACCTGCCCTGAACCGCTTGCAATCGAGATTCATATTCCCCTGAAAGAAGAGGAAGCCAGGTAAGGCAGGAAAGGAGGAAAACTATGACAACACAACTAGTAAAAGGCAACTCCGCAGTAATCATCGGCGCACTATATGCCGGATGTGACTGTTTCTTCGGGTATCCGATAACTCCGGCAAGTGAGATTCTACACGATGCATCCAAATATTTGCCAAAAATAGGAAGGAAGTTCGTTCAGGCCGAATCCGAAGAGGCGGCGATTAACATGGTTTATGGAGGAGCATCGGCAGGACATAGGGTCATGACATCATCTTCAGGCCCTGGAATTAGCCTGATGCAGGAAGGAATTTCCTATCTTGCGGGCGCTGAGCTTCCATGCGTGATTGTAGATGTTATGCGGGCAGGACCAGGCCTTGGAAATATAGGGCCTGAGCAGGCAGATTACAACCAAGTGGTAAAAGGCGGAGGGCACGGGAACTACAGAAACATCGTACTTGCCCCTAATTCAGTGCAGGAAATGTGCGACTTTACCATAAAAGCTTTTGAGCTTGCTTTCAAGTACAGGAACCCAGTTGTGGTGCTTGCGGACGGAGTGCTTGGACAGATGATCGAGTCACTCGAATTCCCGAAACAAGCTATTGTTCCTGAGATTGATACTACCTGGGCAGTCAACGGTACAGCCGAAACCAGGCCTAATCTGATAACCTCCATCTTTCTGGACTTCGATCAACTTGGAAAGTTCAATGAAAAACTGCAGGTAAAGTACGAGCTCATAAGGCAGAATGAAGTCGATTACGAGGAGTACCTGACCGATGATGCATCAATTGTTCTTGTTTCTTATGGAATAAGCAGCCGGATCTGCAGGTCAGCCGTGGATCTTGCCAGACAGGAAGGCATTAAAGTGGGGCTTTTCAGGCCAAAAACTCTATTCCCGTTCCCTGAGACGCAGCTGAAAGCCCTGGCAGATAAAGGTTGTTCCTTTATTTCCGTGGAAATGAGCAATGGACAGATAATACATGATGTCAGGCTTGCAATCAATTGTTCACAGCCTGTAGAGCTTGTAAATCGTATGGGAGGAAACTTGATGACTCTTGACCAGATTATGGATAAAATCAGGAAAATGGCAGGAGAGGCATGAAAATGGCAGCAGAAATCATTAATGGAGAAAAAGTAATAGGAAGGCCAAANNGAGCTTGTAAATCGTATGGGAGGAAACTTGATGACTCTTGACCAGATTATGGATAAAATCAGGAAAATGGCAGGAGAGGCATGAAAATGGCAGCAGAAATCATTAATGGAGAAAAAGTAATAGGAAGGCCAAAGGCCCTGTATGCGGAATACCCTCGCAAAGGATCAGTAGCCTCTACAGCTACTCATTACTGCCCAGGCTGCGGACATGGGGTTCTGCATAAGCTTATTGCCGAGGCAATTGATGACCTTGGTATTCAGGACAGGACCGTTATGATAAGCCCTGTAGGCTGTGCGGTCTTCGCTTACTATTATTTTGATACAGGCAACATCCAGGTTGCTCACGGCCGTGCGCCTGCGGTTGGTACTGGAGTCTCCAGGGCTGAAGAAAACGCTGTGGTGATCTCCTATCAGGGAGACGGAGATCTGGCTTCCATTGGTCTGAACGAGACTCTGCAGGCTGCAAACAGGGGTGAAAAGCTTGCAGTCTTTTTTGTAAATAATACCGTTTACGGAATGACAGGCGGACAGATGGCACCCACAACCCTTGTAGGGGAAAAAACCACTACGTGCCCGGAAGGTCGGGACCCTCGTTTTGCAGGTTATCCTCTACATATATGCGAGCTGCTGGACAACCTTAAGGCTCCGGTCTTTATTGAAAGGGTTTCAGTTTCGGATATATCCCATATCAGAAAAGCCAGAAAAGCCATACATAAGGCGCTTGAAATCCAGCGTGACGGGAAAGGATATGCTTTTGTTGAAGTCCTTGCCTCCTGCCCGACTAACCTCAAGATGGATGCGGAAAAGGCTATCAGTTTCATAAATGAGGAGATGGAAAAGGAATTTCCTGTCAAGAATTTCAGGGATAAATCTGAAGAAGTAGAACCACTGCACCGTGGAGTCAGTGACTTTACAACCAAAACCCTTGAACAGCTTTACGGCATTGAGGCAGAAGCCGAAGAAAAACCTGCCAGAAAGGACTTTGCCCCGATCCAGACCAAGATTGCTGGTTTCGGAGGGCAGGGTGTTCTCAGCATGGGAATAATTCTTGCACAGGCCGGAGTTAAAGCAAATCTCAACGCTTCCTGGTTCCCTTCCTATGGCCCTGAACAGAGGGGAGGTACCTCTAACTGCTCTGTCGTGATTTCAGGCCAGTCTATAGGCTCTCCTACAGTCTACACTCCAGACATACTGATAGCTATGAACCGCCCTTCTCTTGAAAAGTTTGAGGGAGCAGTTCGAGAAGGAGGCTTTATCCTCTATGACTCATCCATCGGTGAAGTCGAAACGCCTTCACATGTAAAGGCAGTTGCTGTCCCTGCAACCGAAAAAGCCAAGGAAGCCGGTTCCGAGAAAGCTGCTAACTCTTTCATGCTTGGAGTCCTTATGGGTATTAACGCAACCGGCCTGAAAGAGGAAGTGTTTATGGAGGCTCTTGCCGAAAACTTTACAGGAAAACCCAGAGTCATTGAGTTTAACCAGATGGTTCTCGAAGCTGGGGCACAGTGGGCAAGAGAAAATGTTAAATTCTAAGGATTGTAAGGTTTGAGAAAAATACTGAGTTTCGAGGATACTCGAGTTGCGTAAAAACAGGTAGAGAATATCTTTTCTCTACCTGATTTTATTAATAATTTTCAATTAGTTTTCAATTATAGTTCCTTACTCAACA